>JBBISW010000069.1:0-10194 GCA_037441105.1 Chloroflexota bacterium | reverse complement strand
ACAGAAAGGGTACTCGCTGCCGCTAACTATTTCCACACCTTTTGATTGTACCTCACTGCGTCCTTTGGAAGGATGAAAAGTGTCTACTGGTAGTTTACTTGAACCTGTGTGCAGAGGTTCGGGCGATTCCTGCAGCTGAGATGGTTACAGAGTGGACGGAGCCCGGGCTCAAACTGGAGCCTTCTGGTAAAGAGAAAGAAGCGTTGACACGTTTGCAGCAAGAAACGGCAGAGCAGCTAGCTGGTGAACTTCTGGCATTTGCAGAGAAGGAGTGTCTTGAAAGCAAAGGGGGATATGGATACCTTCCTCACTATGTCTCACAAATGTTCTGGCGGACAAAGGGGCTGCCGAACGGATATACGGATGACCAAGATACAATGCTGAAAATGACTCGGGTAGAAGCTTTGGCTCGACAAAGATGGTATGCAGAAACGCAAGAAATGCAACGAAAAGCCGAAGAGAAACAGACCAAGGAAGAGAGGGAAACACTACCCAAATTGGTGGAGGAATGCGTAGAATGGGCCAAGACGAACGGGTTGAAAAAGGTGACACACAATGACTTGGACTATTTTCTGCTCCAACGGGACGTGTCTCTTTCCTGGTCAAGCAGGCGGGCTCTTTATACGGAGGTGAATTTTAAACTAAAAAAGTGAGGCTTTGATTTTACCGGTTGTTTGTATCTACTCGCAGCAAAGGATACGCAAGCGACCCGTGGAGCAAATGGAGGTGATGTCCTAGTGAAAGAGGAGGTCCTTTGTCGTAGCTGCCTCGAACTTTTGGATGAAGCTTGGCAAGCAGGAAAGGAGACTACCTTCGAGCAAGTAGGCCATCTCGTTTTCGAACTTGAATACATCTCGGATTTCAATGAAATGACGGGGGAGACAACGTATCAAGTAATTAGCGGGAGCAGCAAAGCTACCTGTCCTATTTATGGAACAGAAGATGATTACTTTATTAGGGCTGCCTTGGTTCAAGACCTTCCTAGTTGGCTTCTTGCCCAATTACGACTTGAACACGGGCTGAGCCAAGACGATGTCCAGTGTCAGAAGTGTGGGCGAGCAATGATTTCTAGTCGAGATAGGTGGGATTGCATCTGTGGTAATTTCCTGGTCAAGTTATGAGAACTTGGCGCTGTCTGGATTCATCTCGCTGGACTAATGAAGGCACACCGTGAGATAGTACTGCCCTTTTATCCATTTGGCATTGCATGCACCTTATGACATAATGTTCAATCTTCTGACGCTGCGTATAATGATGGCAAGCAGGAGATAAACACAATGGATGAACGATTTACTGCTCAAATGTTTGTAAGCTGGTATGCCGCACAGCGGCAGATAGCTATAGATGACCTCGGAGTGGCACCTGCGGCAGTGCTTTCCTGGAGTCGAAGAGTGGTGCAATCATTAGCCGAGGCCATTGATGCTCAATTATCACAGCACTGGATGTACAGGGGACGATATCCTCTTTATACCCGGGAAATGGATGGACATCGCATCTCCTTCGCTCTTGTCCCGGTAGGCGCGCCAGGCACTGTAATGATGATGGAAGAAATGATTGCCTGTGGCACCTGTGTTTTCATCGGCATAGGGTTCGCAGGAAGCCTTCAGCCCACAGCTCCTGTGGGAAGCTTCATTATCCCCACCTCTTGTATTAGTGAAGAGGGAACATCTGCCCATTATCTTGACGACAAGACAGCCCTTGCTCCCAGCCCTCGACTTCGCCAAATCATCATAGAGTGCTGTCAGACAGAGGGCGTAAACGTCCTGTCTGGTCCACTCTGGACCACAGATGCTCCCTATCGGGAGCTTGTGACCAAGATTGAGGCATATCGTCAACAGGGAGTTTTAGGCGTAGACATGGAAACCTCAGCCATGTACGCGCTAGGTCAGGTTCGAAGAGTCGAAGTCTGCAATCTCCTTATAGTGAGCGACGAGCTATGGCACGAATGGCAGTCAGCGTTCGGCAAGCCTGAACTGCGAGATGCAACACAACGTGCCAAGGACGTTATCCTGCATTCGCTGGCAAATATAAATCTCACAACCTCCTGACCTCATCAACCCCATAATCGCATTACGAAGCCCTATTTGGTCTGGCACACAGAGGAATCAATAGAGCAGTACCTGCATTTACCATCACATGGCTCGACATGGATGACAACATTAGTCCGAGGCAATCTTGACCGGATATCGTGCTCCAGCAAGTCACACATTTGATGGGTCTGCTCCAAACTGGTGTCCTTAGCCATTACCAGATGTAGGTCTATATAGCGCTGGTTTCCAGAACGACGTGTGCGCAATTCATGAAAACCAACTACCTGCCCCCTCCATTCAGCCAGACAAGACTCTATCACCACCTGCTCCGAACGGGGAAGACTGGCATCTACTAATCCTAGCAGTGGTTTGCCTAATGCATCATAGGCAAGTTTGGCAATGTAGATTGCCATCCCGATAGCTACTATCGGGTCCAGAATGTTCAGACCAGTAAGGCGCACCACCAGCAGCCCAACTAGCACTGCTGTAGCTGAATAGATATCGGCGTTGATATTACGCGCGTTGGCCTCTAGAGCAATCGAACCGGTAGCCTGGGATATTTTGTGTAGATGACGGGATAGGAACACACTGGCGATTACGGAGATTACCATTACTCCTATGCCCGCCTCAGCCAGTTCTACAGTAGTTCTATTTATTATGCGCTGAACTGATGAGTAAACTATCAGCCCGGCAGCGATAAAAATAAGCACTCCCTGCACCGCACCAGCCATGTCTTCCACCTTGCCATGTCCAAATGGGTGCTCCCTATCAGCCGGTTTGGTAGCGATACGAATAGCGAAAAATGTAACCAGCCCAGCGAAAAGGTCAAGAAAGCTATCCGCTGCTTGGGCTAATACACTGATGCTGCCACTGAGCCAGCCGACAGTGACCTTGAGCACTATCAGCCCGATAACCACTCCAATTAAGAGATTGGCAGCTCCTTTTTCAGTCGAAAACATTAGCTACTCTTCCCTATTTACCTTTTTTCGTCGGCCTACGAGTTTACCACCTGTGCTACGATAAAACAAGTTTATGTACTCATCCGTACATTAGTGATGCACAACATCATTTCTTTTCTATTTCGACCCCGCAGATGTAGCCACGACGCTTTAGCGTCGTGCCCGCGAGGCTGAAGCCTCGCGGCTACACTGTTCTCGTCATTGCGAGAAGCTTCCTTCATTGTCATTCTGAAGGAGTCCCGATTTTATCGGGACGACTGAAGAATCTCAACTCAGCACAGGCTCACCAAGAGTCGTGGAGATTCTTCGCGGAGCCTGCCCTGAGCTGTACAAGATCCTTCGCTTCGCTCAGGATGACAACTGCGAAGGGCTCAGAATGACACTATGTGAAGGGCTCGCAATCACACAAAGTGCTGTATCTGTTGCTCAACTGACCCAGCTTTGATATTATATGACTGCTTTTGCCTATAGATTGCCTGCTAAGTAGCTATCAAGAGACAGAGCCACAATGAGAGTCGGCCTGATTTACGACCCGGTTTATCTTGAGCACGACACCGGTACTCACGTTGAAAATGCCCAGAGATTAATGGTCACCATATCTCACCTTGAGGAGAACCAGAAAAAGGACAAGCTCGTCCTGTTGTCTCCACGTGAAGCTACAATTGACGAATTATCAGCAGTGCACGCCCCAGAATACATTTCCCACATCCAAAAGCAGGCGGAACGAGGCGGTGGTTGGCTTGACCCTGATACCGTAATGTCACCGGGCTCCTACAAAGCAGCTATCTATGCTGCCGGTGGTGCCTTGACCGCAGTTGACGCGGTGATGAACAGGCAGGTTAATAGTGCCTTCGCCTTGGTCAGACCGCCAGGACACCACGCCACGTGCTGGCAAGCCATGGGTTTCTGTCTGCTCAACAACATAGCCATAGCTGCAAAGTATGCCCTGGCCAACTTCGATATCAAGCGAATACTTATCATAGATTTCGATGTCCACCACGGCAATGGCACGCAAGACACCTTTTATGCCGACCCAAACGTCCTCTACTTCTCTGTCCATGAATATCCTTTCTACCCGGGGACCGGAAGCATTGACGAGACCGGAGCCAGAGGAGGTGAAGGATTTACCGTCAATGTGCCTCTTCTAGCCGGCTGGGGAGACGACGAATACCAGGCGGTCTTCGAAAACATCCTGGCACCGATAGCTAAACGTTTCGAACCACAGCTTATCCTGGTCTCTGCCGGCTACGATGCTCATTGGGCTGATAGCCTGGCTCTAATGCAGGTAAGTGTCTCTGGCTTCGCCCGCCTGGTAGAAATCACAAAGACCCTGGCTGATATGTTATGTCAAGGGCGTTTGGTCTTCACTCTAGAAGGCGGCTATGATCTTGAGGCATTGCCTCTATCAGTAGCCGCCACACTTGATATCCTTCGGGGAAACCGTGAAATCGCCGACCCTCTGGGCAAACGAGAAGCCAGAACAAAGCCGGTCCACTTCGACAACTTCGTCCGGATGGTTAAGGAGATGCACAATATATGAAATTAATCCACAGTACGAGGGGAAAACCCGGCTAGGCTAAAACCTCACATCTCATTATGCAGAAGAGTGTTTATCAACCATTCGTTTTACATGTTACATGTAGTGCGACCCTTCAGGGTCGCTTTTTACCACCCACCAAATCTATTATTTGGTGGGGACCAGTGACTCCAGAAAAAACTTCATTTTTCTGGATAAGTAGCGAGGCTAAAGCCTCGCCGCTACATTGGTAAACGATTTTTATGCAGAAGGATTAGCTTGCTTCTGCGACAAGGCAGGTCTACCCAACCCCTTATCCCAAACGACCAAAAGCTGCCCAGCAATGCATAAGGAAGAATAAACCCCGGTAGCGATACCGATAAGAAGTACCAACACCAAGTTATGGGTAGTTACCCCGCCAAGCAGATAAAGTGCCACTAACACAAAAAGAGTAGCCAGACCGGTATTTAGAGAACGACCCAGGGATTCGATTATGCCAAAGTTTGCCACCACTTCAAAATCAGTACTTACGCCACGCTTCAAGTTCTCCCGAATGCGGTCAAAAACAACCACGATATTATTCACGCTGATACCAACAACCGCCAGTACCCCAGTGACAAACAAAGCATCAACTTCCACACCAGCTAACCAGCCAAGAATGGAAAAGACGGCAATAACCACCACTAAATCGTGAACCAGAGCAATGATGGCGCAGGTTCCCCAGCGAATAGGCTTCGGCATCTTGCGAAACGCCCAGGAGATATAAAGCAATATACCTACCGAAGCAACTATTATAGCAATAATAGTGTTACGTACTGTCCCCCTAGCTACCATAGGCGAAACGCTGTAAAGGCTACTAACTGTAACTTTGGTGACTAGCCCGGCCTCTAAACCTTCTTTTAGCTTTATGTTCTCTTCTGAGGATATCTCCGGAAGACGAATGAAGAATTCCCCTTTGCCAGCAGGTTGAACAATTGCCCTATCATAACCCAGGTCAGCTAATTCCTGGCGCAATTGGCTTAACTCTACCTCCGGTTCGAACTGCAAAGTCATGGCCGTGCCACTGCTGAAATCAACTCCTGGCTTAAGTCCGAAAATAGCCAGCGACATTATGCCTGGAATAATTACTATGGCTGAGATAATGAAAAACCAGTGCCTCTTACCAATCAAATCAATCATTGCTTTGACACCCCATAAGCGCTCGGGCTTGTCGCCAGGCGAAGACCCAAAACCGTGCGCAGAAAAGTCCTGGTAACCACAACCTGGGTAAACATACTCAAAGCTGTGCCGATGAACAGAGTGGTGGCAAAACCCATCACCAGGAAATTAGCGAATGTATTTCCCAGCCAATAAAGTACAATACAAGCGATAAACACGGTTATGTTAGCATCAAAAATAGCCGTCCAAGATTGGCGGAAGCTCTCCTCTACCGCCGCCCCCAGAGTGCGCCTACGTCTTAGCTCCTCTTTTAAACGCTCTGCCACCAGCACATTACCATCTACTCCCATACCTACGGATACAATAAAACCGGCAATACCCGGGAGCGTCAAAACCACCGGAATCAACTTGAAGACAGCCAGGTTCAATACCACAAAAACTACCAATGCCAGACAGGCCACGAAACCGGAGAAACGATAATAACTAATCATGAACAGAACTACCAGAGCTGCCCCGATTATCCCGGCAATCAGGCTTTTCCTGAGAGAGTCCTCTCCCAGAGTGGCCCCAATATCCCTACGTTCAACTACAGTCAGGGGTACATCCAAAGAGCCCGAGTTAAGCTGTATGGCTAATGTCCTGGCTTCGTCAATGTTTAAACCAGTAATAACCCCCCTGTCCTTTATCACTGCCTGTACCGTCGGTGCCGAGATAAGTTGATTGTCCAGGAATATACCCAGTGGCTTTTCCAGGTTGCGTTTGGTAATCTGCTCAAAGAGAATCGCTCCTTCCTCATTCCATTCAAATGCCACCTCAGGCTTATTGGTCTGCGGCTCTAGAGCCACCTGAGCATTTGGCTTTAGATACTTCCCGGTGAGCTCCCTCTCCTGCCCATCGCTTCCAGCAGCCACAGCCTTTATCCATTGCTGTTTACCCTCCTCATCGAGTACCGGCTTACCAGCCTCATCCAGCTTAATCTCCCTGAAATCAAGCTCAGCCGTCTGTCCAATAAGCTTAATCGCCTCATCAATATCCTTGACCCCGGGGAGCTGGACAAGAACGAAGCTACCTCGTTCGTTCCGAATTGTCTGAACTATGGGCTCGGTCACACCGTAGGCATTAACTCGCCGCTCAATCTTCTGCTTTACACCCTCGATGACATCTATATCTGTCTGCGCCGGGTCCTTCTTGGTCAAGTCAATACTGTAAATTAAATGACTACCTCCCCTGATGTCAAGCCCCAATTTGAACTCTTCCCTACCGAATATCCCGTTGCCTGGCATTATTGCCCACAGGCAGAGGCCGAAAAGAACCAATATAAAGAATAGCCGGTATGCATTTCCTCTTTTCAATTGACTACCTTTTCCTCACAATATTGATTCAATGATTTAATGTAGTGCGAGGCTTTAGCCTCGCTGAACAACCTTAGCAAGCCATACCACACTGTCGCTCCTCCAATTCTCTGCGCACCAGCTCTATCGCTTCCTCCCTCGTGCCCAGCTCACCAGTCGCCTGAGCCTCACGCACTTCAGCCAGAAGCTCACCTATTAGTCGCCCCGGCTTCAAGCTGAAAATGCTCATTAAATCATTCCCATCAATCAACTTAACCGGCAAAACCTCAGCCTCCTGCTTCAAATGCTCCGCCAATATATAGCTAATCAACCGATTATGCTCCTGCCATTCTTCGACGTCGAGCCGAGGTCCATTAGTAGCCAGATAATCAGCCAGAGCTAAAAATAGGACATCAACGCCGGTATCTTCAGTATCACGAAAATACCGATAAATTGCCCGACTGGTAGGTAAATCATCATTTGCCATCTGGACAGGACGGAGATGATGATAAACAAGGTTCTCCACCAGCTTTATCTCCCGGTTGCTGAAGCGCAATCTTGCCAAAATTGCGACCGACATAGCTGCGCCCTCTTTGGTATGCCCGAAGAAACGTGTCCTGCCCGTCTCATCAATTGTCTTAGTCGCTGGTTTAGCGATATCATGTAGCAACCCACCCAGCTTTAGCAGCAGCCTCCGCTTGCTGCCGCTGGATACCTCCTCATCAAAATGCTGGCTTATCTCCTCCGACCACGGAGTTGCCACCAATAAATCATCTTTACCATGCTTCCATGGAGCTTCACGAAGCAAAAACTCCACAGTGGCCACCGTTTCTACAGAATGGTCAAACACATCCCAGTAGTGCTCTTTGGGTTGCTCCACCCCTTTCAGCCCTTCCAGTTCAGGAATTAATTGGGTGAGCAGCCCTAGCTCGTCCAGATAGCGCGCTAAATCAGCAGAGCCGGGCAAAGCCAGCATCCTCACCAGCTCCTCCCGCAATCTCTCCCCGGAAACAAGCCTGGTTAGCTGGCAATTTTGCCGAATCAGCGTCTCGGTTTGCGGTTCAACTTTAAAGCCCAACTCGGCAGCGAGCCTGACGCCTCGGAGCAATCTCACCGCATCTTCCTCAAAAACCGCGTGGCTCACCGCCCTCACCAACTTCTTCTTCAAATCAGTTTGCCCCGAAAAGGGGTCAATAATTTGACAAGAACTAGAGATGAGACCTTGAAGCTCTACCGCCATAGCATCTACAGTGAAGTCACGCCGTGCCAGGTCATCCCGGATGTTGCCTGAGAAGGCAGCGAAATCCAGATGCCACGGTTCATCATCACCAGTAACCACCACTCTGGCTACGCTATTAGCTTCATCCAGCAATACATACCGGCCGTCGATTGCTTTAGCTACATCCTGGGCCATACTCAGGGCGTCCCCGCCAACGGCGATATCAACATCCTTTGTCTCTCTCTCCAGCAGCCAGTCGCGAACAAAGCCACCGACCACATAAGCTGGGCGATTGTGCTGGGTGGCAATAGCGGATACTTTGGTCAGCAGACCAAGTAAATCTTGCTTCATATCAGGCATTGCGTCAAATTATAGCTTGGTGTGGTGGAATTGTAAAGACTACGGCAGACCTGATACCTTCCTCATCATTTGCCATACTTACCGGCAGGCTGGCTACCCCAGACACACCAGGTGCAGCACTCTACTGCACAATGCAATTAAAAATATTGAGTGTCTCAGTCCAATAGTACTGTTTTTTTGTGAGGTTCCGATAGGATAAGGTACTTGACAAACCCGTAATTGTGTGCGATTATTCCCACAGATAGAAACATGAAGTCTGAGACATGGTCACAGGGACTATCGACTTCTAGTATTTAAAGTAACAGGGGGCAGTAGTATATAGCTAAACAATAGAATACGCAGCCTTGGCGATTCATACGTTGGGGGGCGATGAAATGCCAGCCATAATTTGGTTACTTAGCTGGTGTTGAGCCAATAGTAAAACCGACCCAAAAAAGGTCGGTTTTGTGTTGTTTAAAGACAGCAAAAACGATGGCAAAAGACAATAATAATGCCGGGAAGACATTCATATAATCAGGGGGTAAGATATGAAAGAGAATAGAATTATCTTACTTGTCTTTGTCGCCTTTTTCCTGTTTGGCTGTCTCGGTACAGCCCAGGCATTAGCCAACCATTCGACTGAATCGCCCATCGGCGCATTGGATACCTCAAATGTTATTTCTGTTAACAAAGGCACTACCACACCCAAAGCTATGGCGCCAACTTGGCCCACCACCTGGATAAGCATCGGCACAGACGGCGACGAAGGGGGAGGGCAAGATTACCGTGATGTACTAGAAGCGTACTATGAGGCTCATTATGATACTGGTGAGGCTAGTGACTACCTTTATCTGAGGCTAAGGACTATCCAGCCCGCTACACTTACAGACTTTGGCCCACCTGTTAAAGATGCCAGATACAAATGGTTCATTGATACCAATAATGAATGGACGTCTGGCTCCGCTGGTCCCGCCCTTATCACGGATACCAATATAGCCCACCACCGGTTAAATGAAGGCGGTAACTATCTAGACCTGTACATAAGACTCGATCAAATCGGTGATCTGGCCCAGTATAGAGTACTATGGGCAACTGACAATGAGGACCCAAACTATGACCAGGCACCTGACTTAGACTCACCAGATAACCTCACCCCCACTGTTATAGTCGTAAAGGGCTCTATCACCGTGGTAAAGGCGGTGGTAGGATCACCCCCAGGTGATAGCTGGCAGTTCAGCTACGACGGCCCGGGCAGCAATGATGGCAGCTTCAGTATCCCGGCCAGTGGCGGCCAAGTGACCACTAGCAACCTGCCATTCGGCAGCTACACCATCACCGAGACCACAAAGACCTGCTATACGTGTTCGCCAGCTAACCCCCAACAGGTCATATTATCAGCATCTCAACCAAATCCCACCGTCACCTTCACCAATACATATATAACCTGCGACGACCAAAACCCCTGTACCGATGACTCCTGTGACCCGAATACAGGCGAATGTGTCAATACCAATAACACAGCTCCATGCAACGACGGCAGCGCCTGTACCGAAAACGACGCCTGCTCCAACGGAACCTGCAGCGGTACCCCGAAAAACTGCGACGACCAAAACCCCTGTACCGATGACTCCTGTGACCCGGT
>JBBISW010000068.1:0-10380 GCA_037441105.1 Chloroflexota bacterium | reverse complement strand
CTCCATCAGTTATAACCATTATAAATGACAAATCGGTTTTTGCCAATAGCTTAAAAGAAATGCAGGCAGTAAAGCGAGAATCAACAAAAAGCCAAAACAGATACAGCTCGTTTGATTTTTGCGGCAATGGGCGTATACTTGAGATTCAGTGAACACCCCCTCTTACACCGGAGGTCTGAGTGCTGGTAAAGAACAAGGGCGAGCTTGCCACCACGGCATTAAGAGAACAGGCTCTGAAAATCATCGAAGCTGGCATTGAGCGAGTCCTTCCCAGAAATATTATGAAATCAGCCTTGCGTTATGACCCCATCAGCAAGTCCTTAAGTGTCAAAGATGCTCCATACCACGTTGCCGACGGCAGAATTTTCGTTATCGGCGGCGGTAAGGCAGCAGGACCGATGGCTGAGGCGCTGGAAGATATCATAGGCATTGAAAATATTTATACAGGCATCGTCAATTGCAAGTCCCGAGATTATAGAACACGGAAAATAAAAGTAATAAGAGCCGGCCACCCGCTGCCCGATGAAAGAGGTTTTAATGGCGTAAAACAGATGCTGGCACTGAAAGAGAAGCATTCCATAAATGAAGATGACCTGGTCTTATGTTTGCTCTCCGGTGGTGGTTCGGCCTTAATGCCATGTCCTGTTAATGGTGTAAGCCTTAGCGACAAGCAGAGAACCACTGAATTGCTGCTAAAATGCGGTGCCGATATACACGAAATCAACGCGGTGAGAAAGCACCTGTCTAAGATAAAGGGAGGTCGGCTAGGAAAATTCTATTCGCCAGTAAAAGTAGTATCACTGATAATATCCGATGTAATAGGAGACGACCTGGATGTCATCGCCTCTGGCCCAACATATCCTGATTCTTCAACTTTTCGGGATGCTTACGGCATACTTGAAAAATATGACTTGATGCCAAAGACTCCACAAAGCGTTGTCGCATACTTAAAAAGAGGATGCTGTGGTGAGGTGAAGGAAACACCAAAGAATCTAACTAACTGTGATAATTATATAATCGGAAACAACCGCCTCGCCCTTGAAGCTATGGCGAACAAGGCAAAAGAGCTGAGATTTACACCCTATATTATTACCTCAGAACAAGAAGGTGATAGTGCTGAGGCAGCCATGATGAGAGCCAGGGAAATCCTGGAGGACAAATACCAAGGCTATAATGCCATTTTGCTCGGCGGGGAAACAACGCCAAAATTGCCGGGAAACGCCGGTAGAGGCGGCAGAAATCAGCATTATGCTGCAGTATCAATGGTGGCTATGAAAGCATACCCAGGTCAATGGGTTGTTGCTAGCGTGGGCACAGACGGCTCTGATTATCTACCTGATGTTGCCGGTGCTATGGTGGACAACGGCACCTTATACCAAGCCACGGCCAAAGGGATAGATGTTCAGGCATTTATTGACCGGTTTGATACCAACACGCTGTTTCGGAAAATCGGCGGAGCGCTAATCGTAACAGGTAACACTGGAACTAATGTCAGTGATGTGATGCTTTACCTGTTAGGGTAACAGGTCAGTTCACTCAAGCCCATTCAGCTTATTGTAACCCTGCCAGTAACGGCGGAACAGCCACTTTGGCTTCCTTAGCGGCAGGCTATCCAGCCTGGCTCCCCAATCCCTGGTAATTGCCCTGGCTTTGGCGAAGTATTTGTTTATAGTGTCCTGGCTTAATGGCACCTTGCTACCTTCCACAGCAGCCAGCATCTCCTGCTCATATTCCGCAATTTGAGGCTGGATGGCATCCAGGGCGGCTGGGAAGTGCCACAACGCCTTACGATGCAGCTTCTCACACTCCCACCAGAACGATGCTGCACTGTAATCAGCATTGCCTTCCACATATCCAGCGGGGTTCACTGTGCCGGGCAAGAAAACCAGATAGTACGGGCTGAGACATGGATTAGAAGCGCCGGTAGTGTAGTAGAATTGCTTCTCCTTGCCTATCTTCACCACCATAGAACAAACCGACTGGCTACGCCGAACCAGCTTATCGGCAGCATGCATGCAGATGGTACCACCAGATTTGTCAGGAGCCCAGCCCGGTTTGTCACCGTGGTCACGGAGGACCACCATAAAATCAGCTGTGGTGAGAGCATCTTCTCTCTGAGAAAGCATCGCTCTGGAACGTGCCTCCCTCGGTGCTCCCTTGGCGCCCCAGGTTATTATCCTGTCGGAATAGCACTTGCGGAAATTAAAATCAGCCTCGCTTTTGCAGTAGCCTTTCTTGATAGCGTTCTCGAGCAGTCCGGGCGAGCAGGCATCAAAGTCTTTCTCCAGAGAGATTATATTGGATATGCTCCAGAAATCTTTGACCCGTTTCCACGCCCACCATGATTTAACCGTTTCTACCACATAGGCTTCCGTCGCATCAGCAATGAGAAAACTGTTCATATAGAGAAACTTTTGGCGATAGCCGCAATTGCCGCCCTGCCCGTATTTCTCCAGTAGCTCGATGATTGTCTCCAATGACTGCCTGGCAGTTCGGCTTCGCTCCAGAGCTAACCGCAATAAATCCATACCGGTGAGCCCGGTGGTATCCGGCTTCTCTTTAGTGAACAGTGCTTCATTGCCGATGACTACGCCGTGCTCGTTAGCCCCCATCTCAGCGCCGAACATCCAGAACGGCTGGCAGAGCATAATTGCGGCAGTTTCAGAAACTTGCGGTATGGTCACATAGGTGCACTTTACGTTTTCACCTTGTTTACGCTTCTGGCGAGGGTAAATTCTTATATTCTGCACCTCATCTGGTTCACGGTCACTGTTCTTGCCAAAAAGAGTGGCACCATCTTTGGTAGCTGTGCCAAGAGCCACAATGGTATCGCACATTTTTCCCTCCTTGTGCTCCGTAGTGAATCAACGATATTTGTCGGACTCCCCATTTATACCTTGGTAAAGCAGCCATTGTCAATTTCTATGCCTTGCCTCGTTTGGTCGCAGCATTTATACTATGGGACGCATCTAAAAGGAGAGAGAATGCCGCGTGGTATAAATCTGGGTGAGTTCTTTGGGATTCCAGTTCGACTGCACTATACCTGGTTTGTTGCTTTACCCTTAATAACGCTAGCACTGGCCATATACTTCCAGGGAATTTACCCGCTGTGGCTGAACATAATACATGGGGCGGTTGCTAGCCTCCTTTTTCTCGGCTCTATGTGCGCTCGAGAGTTAGCCCACAGCTTCGTAGCTGTCAACAGAGGCATGCCGGTAAGAAGCGTCACCCTGTATGTTTTCGGCGGAGCGCCACGGATAACTGAACAGGACACCCGCCCTATTCCCGAGCTGCTCGTCGCCGTGGCCGGGCCTGTGTCCAGCCTCATAATAGCTGGCATATTTTACGCACTCTCTTATGCCCTGGCGGGCTTGGGACCCCCTATGCCTGCCGAATTCATGCAATGGCTGTTCTTTTTCAACCTCATGATGGCTTTGTTTAACCTTATCCCTGCTTTTCCACTGGACGGAGGCAGAGGACTACGAGCAATCTTGCTAATGACGCTGAGTGATTATGGTCGGGCAACACGAATTGCCGCTCTGACTGGGCGAGTTATAGGCTTCTTGCTCATCCCTCTCGGCATTCTATTGTTTATTAGAGGCGGCGGCTGGCTTGCCGGTGTAGCCACAGCAGTTTTCGGCTGGTTCTTAGAACAGGCCGCTAGAGTCAACTATCGTCAGACGTTAGTACGTGATGCTCTTCAGGGTATAACGGCACACGATATGATGACTCAGGATTACACTCCCATCAAACAGCAACTCACTTTTGGAGTGGTTCGGGACTACATTATCAACTCCGGACAGCACTGCTTTGTAGTACTCGAAGGTGGTAAACTCGAGGGGATAGTAACTCTAGGTGACATACAGATACCAGAAAAGCGCTGGGATTCGACACGAATAAGCGACATAATGACACCTGCAAGTAAGCTCAAGACAGCTCGTCCTGACCAACCTGCCGTAGACCTGCTCGAGCAGATGGATGACTACGACATAGAGCAGATACCGGTGGTGCAAAAGGATAGATTAATCGGCATGGTTACACGGGAGCGTCTGCTTCGCTTCTTAAAGGCTCGGGCCGTGCTCAAAGCGTAAAATCGGGCTTGACGGAGCACTCTCCTACCTGACGGAAGCAGCCACCGGCAACGCCGGAATCTCGTCAATAATCTTCCTTTGCCGCACTTCCTTCTGGAAAACCCGCCACTCGGCTTCGAACCAGCGGAAGGGGCTTTCTGCTTGCGACGATATTTCCAACCTCAAGTCACGCAAGTCATCGCTTGCCCATGACACTCGCCCGATACTGGCCAGAGGCGTGCCAGCAACTACCTTAACTTCATAACGGTCGCGCTTTACTCCTTCGGGCAACAGCCCCTTCCGATAGATGCTCCAGTCAACCTGTATATAGTTTCTGGGGGCAGCTTTAGTCCGCAGGTAGAGACGGCAATCCTCCGGGTTACCGGCTTCTAGCCAGCGCAATTCCTCGATACTGGTAAAAATCGCTGATGACCTGACTCGACTGACCTGGTAACGGCTTCTCTCATCTCTATCGTAAGTAGGAGGATAATACTCCACCACAGCTTCCCATTCTTGCCACCCGGCATAGGACTCATTCCAGTGCCACAGGCTACCGCTCATCCCAAGGATATCACCGACAAGGTCTCGCCAGTAATCTGTCCCCAGTCCCCAGCCAGCCTTATGCCCAAAGCTGCCACTTCTAGCAAAGACGGAGCACTCTATAGACCCGCCGAAGATGTACCGTAGAATCTCTTTCGCTATGAAATCGGCTACCTCAGGCAAGGCTCCGAAATCGCTGTGGCCATGCTCTCCATAGTAAATCACGTCGGCACCGTCAGAGTACTGGGCCGATATCGGTATGGCGCCATCATCTATGTCCCTGGGATAGGCGTCAATGCCACCATAATCGAACTGTTTGCTCAGCGGCGCATTTTCGCCTGCTATGAACGCCAACCAATGTCTATTCTGCCCCACCCACCTCCCATCTTCGGAACTATCATAGCTTGCCGCCGATGTGCACACACCCCGGTCAGATTGCCGCAGAGCCGCACGGCAATAGGCTAAAAACGAGCCACCTCCAGTAATGGAATACCTCTCAAGAGGTTTAATCGGGGAATTAATGGTAACCACGAGTGCCACCCTGTCAGCTAAGTTGCCTACATTCTTGGCTACAGCGTAAAGAGCAGACTTGCCTCCCATACTGTGCCCAATCAAGATTATTTTCTCCTTGCCGGGCAAATGCTTGTCAATGCTGTCAGCAATGTCATGAGCCCAGGTGTCAACATCCACATCGCCCGGGTAACATCTATTCAAAATGTTGACATTGACCTTAACACCAGGATTGGCTTGTTCATACTCAAGTATATAAGCCGGTATATACTCCAGGATGGTGTCTGCCAAAAGCTGCTGCGTGCAGGCAGTGCCGCCGCCACCATGAACAAAGACAAAATTCAGCTCCTTCACTCCAGCAGGGCTTTCTCCAATCGACTTCACCGAACCGTAAAAGCCGAGCTGAAGGCACAGCGCAACAGCTACAACAACTGATAATCGCTTCATAACCTGATTAAACATAATACTCAAAAATTCACAGCCGTACCAGATGTTTCCCAAAATCCTTCACTTTGGGCGGCTTTTTGCCCTTGCCTGGCTCGACTATATGTCCCTCAGCAATAAGACGCACACGCTGAGCTTCCACCCCCCAGGGTATTTGGGATTAAGTTCACCGTCAGATTTTAAGGTTCGCCAGTAAGGAGTGATGTCTCTCTTCCCTTCTGCAGCCTCCTCTGCAGCAGCATGAGCCGCAATCCAGGCGAAAATCCCGGTAGTTATAGGGCAGCCAATAGTAGCACCATATTTCTGAGCCAGCATCTCCCTGATTTGGTTTATGGTAATAAGTTTGCCTCTGGGGACTTTCTTCATGATTTCATCCACATCTTTCGGTGCCGGAATAACCACCGTACCGGCCCCCCATCTTGTGCTCATCTTGCCGGTGATTTCTTCAACCTTTGGTAGTCCTTTGCTATCCGCCAGTTTCTCACGCCATGATTTACGCAGTTTGGGCTTGCTGGTCATTTCTTCTTTGCCTCCTTCTTCAATTTCTTGGTCAACAGCATATCCCGACCCCGCTGCTCAACCATGTTAAAAAGATGAGTACTTTCCACAATCTCTCTGACTTTCGATGTCTTCATATGCCCTGGTTCCAAGAAAAGAAAACTGTTTGGCTTGAGAATCCTGTGGATTTCGTGGAATAGGGCATCATAGTCGGTAATCGAGTGAATCATGTCGATTGCAACAACCATGTCAGCACTGGAACTTTGTATCCCGGTATTAAAAGAATCCACCAGAACAGCCTCTACGTTCGCCAATGACTTGCAAGCTGCCTTCTCCTTTACAGTCTTGATGGCTAAGGGCCGGATATCAACAGCGAAAACCTTGCCTTTGGGTCCAACAAGTTCAGCTATCGGTATGCTGTAACGGCCTGGCCCACATCCATAGTCCACAACCACCATCCCTTCTCGTAATGGAACTTTTTTCAAATGCCGTCTCGGGCGGAAGAAGAGGTCTCCGAGCTTAAAGAGCCAAACCATGCCCTTGAAATGACGGTCCGACATCGGCTTGAGTTTTCCTTCAGGCATCTTACCTCCTGATAATAATCACAGCCTCGGCTAATTATACTACGGAACGCTCTTCTATGTTATGTAGTGCGACCTTTTAAGGTCGCCCATGGCGGTGTTGGGCGAGGCTAAAGCCTCGCGCTACATATTACTGTAAGCTATGTAGTCACCTTAGTTGAAGTGGTGGTATAATCTCAACTGCACAAGTTTAAAAAGGAGCAATAACATGCACCATATGTATCATCAATTGAGTCAGCACCTGGCACGCCATCCAGCCGGATTTCCCAGCACGGCTAGCGGCCTCGAGATAGATATACTGAAAAAATTATTCACCAGAGAAGAAGCTGAGGTCGCTCTCCACCTGACTCCGCGACCCCAGACGGTTGATAAGCTTTCAGAGAAGACAGGGATAGCCAAGGACGAGCTGGCAAAGATTCTGGCACGGATGGCCGATAAAGGGCTTATCTTCGAGCGCAAGAAGAATGACCAGCTCCGCTACGCCCTGGTAGCCTTCGTCCCCGGAATCTACGAATTCCAGGTACAGAACCTGGATGAACAGCTTGCCCACGCCTTCGAACATCTCTACCCTGAATTGGTCAAGGAAATTGCTGGCGCCAAGACACCGTGGATGAGAGTATTACCCGCCGAGCAGAGCATCTCCGGCACGGAAGTCATCCCTTACCAAAAGGCTTCGGAGATGGTCAGCCAGGTGCAGAACATAGCCATCACGGACTGCATCTGTCGCAAGGAACAGAAGCTGGTAGGCCGAGGCTGTGCTCGCCCTTTAGATTCGATTTGTATGTATTTCGGCACCTGGGGCGAGTTCGCTATTGATAAGGGGATAGGCAGGAAGGCAACGCTCCAGGATGCCTTAAAGGTGTTAGAGCGAGGAGAAAACGCTGGCCTTGTTCACCTGGGATTGAATGTTATGGAAAGCATGGTCGGCATGTGCCAGTGTTGCCCTTGCTGCTGCGGCGTTATGCGTGCCTTAACCCAATTCAATATGCCCACAGCCCTGGCTAAATCCGACTATTACTCCATCGTGGACATCGAGCTGTGCAATGGCTGTGAGTCCTGCATCGCCGCCTGCCCGGTCAATGCCATCTCAATGAATAAGAAAGACGAGAAAGCGATAGTTAACGTCGCCGACTGTATCGGCTGTGGCCTGTGTGTGGTGGAGTGTGCCCCCGGAGCAATATCGCTTGTTGCCAAGAAGAAGGAGGACATCGTTCTCCCGCCGCATGACGGGCTGGAGATGTGGCGGGCAATAGCCGAGGAGAAAAAGAAAACATATTTTTATACTCAGTAGCTGGATTCACGAAAGCGACAAACTTCTGCGGAAACAGATGATACGCAGATAGCCAACCTGGTAATGAATTACACTCTGGAAAAGAATATGTACCTCGGGAAACCGGCAGCAATTTACCCCTGATATCCACGCTAAAGAGCTGATACAGTGAAATGGACGCCCAAACTCGGTGACAAGGTCTATCGCCCGCCTAGAATCAAATCGTTTCATCTAAGACGAGTCCTAGGAGTTCCTGGCTTATTCAGCGCGGGCTATGGCGACGTTGGCTCCTCTATCTACTACGCCTTAGGTGTTGTTGCCCTTGTGGCTCTTGGCGCAACACCTATCGCCTTAGCAATAGCAGGAATTATTTATATCTTCAATGCCCTTACCTATGCTGAGGGCAGCGCTATGATACCTGAAGCAGGCGGTTCAGCCAGTTTTGCCCGCCACGGATTCAACGACTTGATTGGCTTTATCGCTGGCTGGGCATTGATGCTAAGCTACATCGTTACCATGTCCATTTCAGCTTATACCATCCCGCCGTATCTCAGCTATTTCTGGCCAGCACTGAAGGGACCATTTCTAGGGACTATAGCTTCAATGGGAATCATTCTGCTTCTTATGGCCATAAATGTTCTCGGTGTGAGAGAATCATCCCGTATGAACATCGTCTTTATTGGCATAGATATTACCACTCAGATTGCCCTGGTAGTTTTAGGCATTATGCTCATACTTAGACCCCATCCAGAGCTGTTGGTGCAACACATGTTCGGTCCCGGCAACTGGCCATCAACTCAGAACCTCATTTTCGGTATTGCGCTTGCTGCCTTGTGTTTTACCGGTGTTGAGACTGTATCTCAGCTAGCCGAAGAGACACGTCGACCTCAAAAAAGGATACCGCAGGCGTATGTCTTGATGATAGTGACAGTTGTGATTCTGTTTGCCGGCATCTCAATAGTAGCACTTACAGCGATGACTCCCCATCTCCTCGCTGACCCGGTGGGTGGCTGGGCAAGAGACCCGATAGCTGGCATCGCGGCGAATCTGCCTTCAGCCTTAGCGCGGGCTATATTTGCGCCACTTGTTGCTTTGTTGGCAGCATCTATCTTGCTTACCGCAACTAATGCCGGGCTTATGGGTATCTCACGCCTAGCCTTTAATCTGGCAACACACCGTCAAATACCTTCAACACTGGGTCGAGTCCATCAACGGTTTCGTACACCTTATGTTGCCATCATCCTATTTTGTGTTACAGCTGTCCTTATGTTGATACCTGGATTCTTCGCCACCCACTTCTTCGCTGGCCTCGGGGCACTGTATGTTTTCGGCTCTTTGCTCTGCTTTGCCTTGGCCCATGCTGCTCTACTCGGCCTACGGGTTAAAGCACCTGACACCCCTAGACCTTTAAAGCTCGGCTTGAATATCAGGATTAAGGGTAGGGCATTACCGATGACCGCCATCCTCGGATTGATTGCCACCGGTGCCATCTGGCTGATAGTGATAATACAACACCCCTTTAGCCGCTGGGCTGGGCTCGCCTGGATGATAGTTGGACTAATTGTTTACATCGCCTTTCGGCGAAGAGAACGCTTGCCCTTAACCGAACAGCCGAAAGACAAGCCGAGATAAAACAATACTGCCTTTTAGGGTTACTTTTTGTAGCGAGGCTAAAGCCTCACCGCTACATTGGTAAACAATCTCGTTACCTGCCACCTTCCGTGTCACCATAGCCCCGGTACCAGTGCCTTGCGTTCAGGTGGATAATCCAGGAAGTGCTCACGGTACCAGGCATGATGAACTCGAGCCCGGGGCACGAGGTTAGCCATAGTCCATATGGCGAAGGCAAGACCGGGTAGCGACCAGGTCGCCACAGCCCATCCAATCCACATGATTATCTCGCCGAGGTAGTTAGGGCAAGATATCCAGCGATATAGTGCGCCATACGGGACCTTATAACCAGATTCACCGGGCCCGCGGAGATTGCGAAGCGTGTGGTCTGCCTGGCGGTTGATGATGAAGCCGATGATAAAGAGCGCCACGCCAATAATAAAACGCGGGTCTGCAAGCCACTGGTTATTATAGCCAGTGGAAAACGTAAAGATGTAACGGCCATTGAGGTACGCGTTCACTCCATTGAACAGAAGCGCAGAACCCATGACAACAATAGGCATCCACTTCGCCTCGCCACGTAGACCAAGGGGATAGATAAAAGCCCGATGTATGTAATGTGCTTCCCACAAAGCGAAGAAGACCAGCTCAGTAGCGGTTTTTGTATTGGTGCCGACGATAAAGCAAACCGCGAACACAAGTGGAGCCACAGCTTCCATAATTACCCAGCCCAGCCTGTTGTCTATTCTCGGACCCCAGCCACTGCGGGTGTGACGACCGTATGGCGCCACAACAAAGAACAATGCCACAAAGACTACCACTGCCAGTGCAAACCAGCCTATGGTGAGGCCATAGA
>JBBISW010000067.1:0-10468 GCA_037441105.1 Chloroflexota bacterium | reverse complement strand
GCTTTCATCACCGATTACGGGCTGAAACGGGCCGACTACATAGAGGCCTTCTTCAGGAACATAAATTGGGCTGCAGCAGAAAGCCGGCTGAAATAAGATTCGTCCATTCAACGGAGGTGCGATATGGGAAGGTTTGTTGAGGTGGGTAGAAAGGATGACCTTGCCGATGGCGCTATGAAACAGGTCAAAATCGAGGGTCATGATATTCTCATAGCCAGGGTCGCCGACAAGTACTATGCCATTGACAATCGCTGTCCTCACTTAGGCGGTAATTTGTCCCGGGGTCGTCTTGAAGGAACCGTGGTCACCTGTCCCGTGCACGGCTCTCAGTTCGATATCACCGATGGCCGGATAGTCCGCTGGCTAAAAGGCTCCGGGCCGCTGCAAACGGTAAGCAAGCTATTCAAGGGACCTAAACCCGTTGCTACTTACAAGGTAAAGGTTGAAGATAATAATGTCTTGGTCGAAATCTAGTTGGAGCGCGTGCTAAAGGCTCTTAACAGACTGAACTCGTTCTCATCTTGTTTCCCTTCTGTCAATGTAGAGGAGATTCAGGAGGTAGATGATGTCATTAAAAGGAAAGCGGATTGCCATATTAGCAGAGCAGGATTTTGAAGATTCTGAACTCATCGAGCCATTAAAGGCAATGAAGGGAGCTGGTGCCCAGGTTTTGGTTGTAGGCAGCGGCACCCAGCAGAGCTACAAAGGGAAGAGAGGCAGGGCAACAATCAAGGTCGATACCGATGCTGATAAGATAAAAGCCGAGGACTTCGATGCCATCATCATCCCTGGCGGCTATGCCCCAGATAAGATGCGACTGCATCAGCCTATGATTGACCTGGTAAAGAAGGCGTATGATTTGGGCAAAGTGATAGCCGCCATTTGCCATGGGCCACAACTTCTTATCTCAGCCGATATTGTCAGAGAACGCCGTGTCACCTCCTGGCCTTCAGTGGCAATAGACCTTAAGAATGCCGGTGCTAACTGGGTTGACCAGGCTGTAGTTCGAGACTGCAATATCATTACGTCGCGTAAACCGGGTGACCTAGCGGAATTTAACAAGTCGATAATCGAGACCATTGAGGGGACAGCTACTATGTTGGAAAAAGAAATATTGAGCAAATACCACACCGTGGCCATAGTCGGAGCATCGAGCACCCCAGAACGCCCTAGCCATAGAGTGTTCAGCTATCTTTCTGGCCATGGCTATAATGTAATCCCCATCAACCCAAATGAAGCGGAAGTATCAGGGAAGACTTGCTACCCCAACCTGAGCTCCGTACCCGAAAAGGTGGAAGTGGTAGACATATTCCGGAAGTCGGAAGATGTGATGCCCATTGTTAATGAAGCCATAAAAATCGGCGCCAGAGCTGTGTGGATGCAGGAAGGTGTTGTCAATGAGGAAGCCGCAGCCAAGGCCAGAAACGCTGGGCTTATGGTGGTTATGGATAAGTGTATGCGCAAAGAACATATATGTTTCACCGAGAGCAAACACTCAAGGTCTTAATTGCCCACAAATTTATACTTCGGTTAAGGAGGATTTCTATGACAAATCCTATAAAAACAGGGAAACCAGCAAATGATTTTGTTTTAAAAGACCAAAATAGTCAGGAGTTAATCCTTTCTAATCTCAAAGGCAAAACGGTGCTTTTGTCTTTTCATCCTCTTGCCTGGACAAAGGTTTGTGCAGACCAGATGAAGTCATTGGAAGAGAATCGACTCAGATTGGAAAAGCTGAATACCGTTGCCCTTGGCATAAGCGTGGATACCGTGCCATCGAAGAACGCCTGGGCGAAGGAGCTAGGCATCAAAGATACCAGCCTCCTCTCAGATTTCTGGCCGCACGGGAAGGTGGCACAGTCCTATGGCATATTTAGAGACAAAGACGGATTTTCCGAAAGAGCCAACATAATAATTGACGGGAAACAGCGAGTAATATTCGTGAAAATCTATCCTATTCCTCAGTTGCCAGATATAGAAGAGATAATCAAGGTGCTCGAGGGCAAGTAGACGCTATGACTATACACAGAGACAGGTGATTGAATGGCTGATAAGCAAAATACAAAGACAAAACCAATGGTGCGAGTAATCCTGTTTAGCTTGGTGGTTACTCTTTCCATTCTACTCACGGTTACAGGATTATCCTGTAAACCAGCTCCGCTCCCTCCGCCATCCCCTCCTTCGGACATCACATCGCCACCATCTCCACCTACACCACTTAAATGGGCGGGCGATGGTGTCTTTGGTCCCACAGAATATGATGGGGTGAAGACCTTTGGCGATTATGAGATACGCTGGGCCAGCGATGAAAAATACGTTTACATAGGTATAAAAGCCAAGACCACCGGGTGGGCAGCGGTAGGCATTCAACCGGTCTCGACGATGAAGGATGCCGATATGGTATTCGGCTTTGTGAAAGATGGAAAAGCCACTGTCTATGACCACTTCAGTACTGGTTCTTATGGCCCCCATTTTTCAGATACTGAGCTGGGTGGCAAAAGTAGTATCCTCGAGTTTGGTGGCAGGGAAGACGGTGGCTATACCATAATCGAGTTTAAACGAGCACTCAATACCGACGATAAATACGACCGACCTCTTTATAAAGGTGTGAACAAAATCATCTGGGCCTATGGTTCAGGTGATGAGCCAACGCTGAAGCACATTACCCGTGGCTATGGGGAGATAGACCTTTAATCGACACTGACAGTTTATTGGTGAGGGTATGTAACATGTTTCATTCCATTTTAGTGGCGAAGTTAATATTCACCCTGGGCATTATCAATCTGGTTGCCGGGGCGCTGATTTTCTTTTCCTGCAGATGTGTCTCAGGCAACAGAATGGCAGGCAAGCTGATGAAATATTCTGCCTACCAGCGTTTTTTTAGCTATCACTGTTATATTTGGTGGATCTTGCTGTTATCCGTAATTGCCCATGCCATTTTGGCAATTGCCTTCTATGGTGTTCCGTTCTGACGTATTCAAAAAGCTAGGATTGCGAATTCTGGAAACAACTTTGAGCAAGAGAGATAGAAAATGCGAAAAATAATTGGCAATATAACCACGTTGATTGTAGTGTTTTCAGTGGTTCTAATAACTGTGACTGGTTGTGGAATGAGCAAGTATACGAGTGAAACGACCTCAATGCAGTCTGTGGAGGTCAGAGGGTATCAAGGCGAAAAGCTTTCCTCAATAAATGATTTTCAAGAAAACTCTATCAAGGGGCCTCAAAGTGTGAATGTGGATAGCTACAGGCTAAAAATCTCCGGCCTTGTGGAAAATCCCAGGGAATACACTTACGACCAAGTCATTAACAGCCACCAGAACTATGAGAAGGTGGTAACACTGGATTGCGTGGAGGGGTGGAGTGTAACCATTCTGTGGAAAGGATTGCTGGTCAGGGATTTTCTGGCAGAAGCGAAACCATCACCAGATGCGAAGGTGGTCATATTCCATGCCTACGACGGCTACACCACTTCTCTGCCACTCGATTATATCATGAACAAGGATATAATGATGGCCTACAAGATGAATGGTGTTACCCTGCCTCCAGAAAGAGGTTTTCCCTTTCAACTGGTAGCCGAGACCAAGTGGGGATATAAGTGGATAAAATGGGTAACGCAAATCGAGCTATCAGATAATATGAATTACCGAGGCTATTGGGAACAGAGAGGCTACTCTAACAGTGCCGACCTCGATGAGGACTTTTTTGAAAAATGAAAAATGTCAAGATTCATAATAACCTGTTGATTCTTTTCCTTATTCTACTCATCCTGCACATTTACCAGGGATTTGTAGAAGGGACAAGGAGTTAGATGAAGAAGATAAGATTAGGTGCTGGCTCGGGGTGGGCACCCTCAGACCCGTTGCCGGCATTGGAGTTAGTGGAGAAGGGAGAGGTTGATTACCTGGGTTTTGACCAGTTAGCCGAGCTTACTATGGCTATACTCCAGATAGCAAAAGCCAGAGACCCTAAAAGGGGTTATGTCTGGCAGCATATCATTGATGGTATGAAGCTGATACTGCCTCCTGCCCATAAGAAGGGTATAAAAATAATCACCAACGGTGGCGGAGTTAATTGCGAAGAAGCAGCCAATCAGGTAGTGAACATTGCTAAAGAGAACGGGCTGGCTGACCTGAAGGTAGGCATTGTGCGTGGCGATGATGTCTTGAATAAGCTTGACGACTGCAGGAGAAAGGGCTGGAAATTTAACAATCTGGATACTGGTGAAGAGGATATAGACTGTATAAGAGACTGCATCGTCTCCGCCCATGCCTATATAGGAGCGGATGGAATTATCGGTGCTCTTGGTGAGGGGGCACACGTGGTCATAACCGGCAGGGTCTCAGATAACGCTCTTTTTGTAGCACCCATCATGTATGAGTTCGGCTGGAAGTTTGCCGAGCCTTACTGGAATCTCATAGGTGCTGCAGTGACTGTAGGCCATATAATTGAGTGTGCTAGCTGGTGCTGCGGGCAAAACTCGGTTTTGTGGGAGAAGGTACCCAAACCCTGGGCTATAGGCTATCCCATAGCCGAGTTCTGCGAAGATGGTACTGCTATCATTACAAAGGTGCCGGGGACCGGCGGCATGGTGAACGAATGGACGGTAAAAGAGCAACTGGTGTATGAAGTCCATGACCCCAGAAACTATGTTATGCCTGATGGCATAGCTGATATGACGACGCTGGAGCTTGAGGATTTAGGTGATGATAGAGTGCGGGTGAGGAAAATGACTGGCAAACCCAGGCCTGAGACGTTAAAAGTGCAGATTGGCTACTCAGACGGATATATTGCGGAAAATCTGACCATAATAGGTGCGCCTAAAGCCTTGAGCAAGGCGAGAAGGATGGAAGATGTGGGCTGGGAGAGGCTGAGACAGATGGGCTTGAAACGCGAGGACTTGGAGGTAAGGATTGATTATATCGGCGTGAACTCACTATTGGGGCCGGTGGTGCCGGTTCCAGATGAGGACTCGATAAACGAGATAGGTTTCAGGATAGCGGCAAGAGCGAAAACGGCGGCTGAGGCGCAAATGATAGTAGCGGCATTCGCTGTGCTTACCGGCACGCCAGTGGGTGTGGGATTCTCGGCCCCGCGTCAACCCAGGCCAGTGGTTGCCCTCTGGCCAACGCTTATACCGCGAGATGAGGTGCCAGTGGACTTCGTCGTGAGGGAGGCGAGTTAGCATGTCCAAACGTTTGTTCAGACTTCCGGCCTCAGAGTGGTGCTCCTCTTTGAATACCATGTAGGCAAATAGCTATGGCGAAAGCGTAAAACAACTACGCCTTTATTGATAGCCAGAATCTTAACCTCTCCATTCGTAATCAGGGATGGGTTCTAGATTTCAAACGATTCAGGCAATATCTCAGTGATAAGTATGGTATAACCAAGGCCTTTCTCTTTATCGGCTACGTTTACGAGAATCAGGACTTATACACCAGTCTGCAAAAGGCAGGCTATATCTTGGTTTTTAAGCCAACTCTCAGGCTGCCGAGTGGAAAGGTAAAAGGCAACGTTGATGCTGAATTGGTTCTTCACGCAATGGTTGAATATGATAACTACGATAAAGCCCTTATTGTAACTGGAGATGGCGACCTTTATTGTTTGGTGGACTATCTCATAAAGAATGGCAAACTGCTGAAACTGATGATTCCGGATAGGAATAACTTTTCTTCTTTATTCAGAAAAATGGTGCCATACATGGCATTTATGAATGACCTTAGAGGCAAACTGGAGTATGATAAGAAAAACAAATAAAAAGAGAGGCATTACCGCGGGACGAAACCCTTTGGATGGCCTCTCATCGTGATTCTAATGTTAAGAATAGCAAATACATTGCCTGTTGTCAAGTGAAATAAGGGCTGGATTTCGCCAGTAAGGAGGTAAGTTAGCATGCCCAAAGCCTTGCTTAAAGAACTTGCCTATACCAGGAGCGGTGATAAAGGGAATATTTCAAATATTGGAATCTTGGCGTTTAATAAAAGCAACTTTGAGATATTAAGAGAGCAGGTAACGCCGCAGCGGGTGAAGGGACATTACAAGGACCTGGTTAAGGGGGAGGTGGAGGTTTATGAGATGCCGAATATAAATGCGCTCCAAGTGGTGATGCATAACGCCTTGGGTGGGGGCGCCACCAGGACGCTCAGGTGGGATGAGACGGGGAAATCGATGTGCTTGGCCATGCTCTATATGGAAATCAAAGTCCCCGACGGCTTTAACCCGACTGAGCCTCCCTGACGGAGGTTGCCACCACTATGTATGCAATGAACGAAAAGATTTCCTAATAGTTGTCAATAGTCAATACTTGACCTCCTGATGTTTCTCAGTTAGAGTTATTACTGGGAGACGGCTTGGACTTGTACAGGTTGAGGAGCTTTGTCTGCCTCGTTTGTCCTGTAAGTCACTGTCTCCCTATCCTTGCCGACTTTGCGGTTGCGCCGCCTTCTTTCTCGCCGGATATCCTCTGACACATGGTATTTCGAGAGGACCAGTCTCCTAGCCTCGTTTTTACTGATGAGTTTACCCTCAACATTTCTCATTTCATATGGGCTGTCCTCTTTAAGCACTCTCAGCACTCTGGCTCCCAGGTGACTCATCACTGCCCCCATCGCTTGCCTATGGTTCTTACCATGGTAGACCATCTCGCGATGGTAGACAGCAGCAAGCTGCGGATCCCACCGTCGGCCGATATCTCCTGCCTGGTAAAGAGCCATCCTCATGATGGAAGGCCCGGCTTTGGTCATCCTTAGCCCTTTGGCTTGCGCATCGGAGGACTGCCTAGCTCCCGGTACTACCCCCTCCCAATTAGCGAAAGCGGACTGGTTTGGGAAACGTGCCGGGTCGCCCACCGTCGCTAGGAAGATCGGCGCCGTATGTTCCCCAACGCCAGGTATGGTGCATAGATTGTCTGAAGGGTGGAGTTTCCTGTAGAGCTCCGCAATGCGGCGCGCTAGGGCTTCAGACTCAACTTCATCCGCTTCCAGCATCCTTAATTCTCGAGCTATCTCATCCTGGAGATCTGTGAAAAATTCCTCGTTGACTGTTCCAGCTGACCTTGATAGCTCACATACGGTGGCCACGCTCTGGCAAGCTAGAAAAACCTCTCCGGTTTGTGCCCGGCTCCATTTGCCCCGGTTGCTAGCTTTGCTCAGGTAAGCGTGGAGCGCATCCTCTCCGTCTCGAACTACAGCAAAGGGGCTAAGCCGGGACCTCAGGAAAGCCCTGAACAGAGAAGACCAAGCATTATCGAACACTTGACGTACGCCAGGCAGGTAACCATCGACGATAGCTGAAATCCTGATCTTTCGGCCGCTGACATCCGATTCTATCCGCTTCCGCTGGCGTGTAAGCCTTTGCAGAACATGGATTTCGGCCGGTGGTAAGTAGATCTCATCCAGTTGTTCCGGGTCAATGAAAGGCATTTTAGCCATGGTAAGGGCGTCCAGACGGTCACTTTTGACCGGTCCTCGCAGATACCGCCGCAGGGCTGCCACTTTCTGTGTCCTGGCTTTCACCAGATGGCAATCAGGATGGCGGGACCGCAGATAGACAGCCACTATCAGCCAGGGCAAGCCTGCCGGTTCGAGAATTATGATGGGATTAGCGCCATCTCGGAAAACACGTTCCTCTAGGGTGGCCAATCCTTCCGGTGTGGTCTGGAAGCTGAAGCCATCACAGGGTTGTGCTCTATCATCCAAGCAGCGCGCCCTGTGTCGTCCCTGATGTAAGTCGATGCCTACGCTTCGGATCATCTCTATTTCCTCCTCAGATAAATTCGGATTCGGTTGAATTTCTGCCGGACCCTTTGCCCATTCATGCGCTTGATGCGGGGCTAGCTACTACAAGCACCCCAATTTCCTTAATCGGGCCACTGCAGGGCCGGCAAGCAATCAAATTGACGGGGCAGCTCAAGCTCTTGACGCCCTACATAGCGGAACCCGTCAAGCTCTATTGTAACCCAGTAGAAGGTCCAGCCTGAAGATAATACATGACGAAATGTTCAATGCCAGGCTTCTCCGAAATGGCGAAGGCGTTCGGGTTTAATACAAACCACGACGGTCACCCGTAGGCGGGTGACACGTAGGTTAACCTTAAATAAAAAGTCAAAAGCTAAAACTCAAAATGACAGATAAAAATGCAAAATTCATTACGGGGATATTTTTGTTATTGAGATTTGGATATTTGAATCTGTTTAGAGTTCCTTGTCATTAATTTATTTAAGACAGTTGCTCACTTAGTCTCTCCCGTCAAGGGAGAGGTTTTTGGTGAAATTAGATAGCAGAATCCACGGATTAATACAACCACGACGGTCACCCGTAGGCGGGTGACACGTAGGTTAACGCGGATTATGGGGCAGTCTAACTATTTCTTGGCGGCCACGGCGGGGACTTTGGCTGGCCGGGTCCTCTGCTTGCTTAAAGCCTCGCGGTCGCCGCCGCTCATGCCGACGATATGCCTTACTAGCTTCTTCCTGGACTCGATGTCATACTGGGTGGTGATGGCGATTTGCTCCATGATTGGTGAGCCGCCACCATGGTAACTGCCGATATTGTGTATGCCTCCGGTGGCTGAGCAGAGCACGTCACCTAAGTAACGCCAGAACTGTGCCTGGTCCTCAACCGGCATGTCCTTATTCCGCTTGGTGTACTTCAGGAGCAGGTCTCTGGTCTCCGGGTTTACGAAATCCTTCTCGTGAGGGAAGGTGGCTACTACACCGCCAGCGATGTCGCAGAGTATCTCGGCTTCACGCCACACCGCCTCTCCTGTCAGGCAGCGTCCCACGTTGCAGTAGATCGAATTAGGTATGTAGGAGCCAGGACCATAGGGCACGAATCCTACGCCTGGCATGTAGACCTCTGGCCTGCCGAGGTCAGAGGCCGTGTAACCGGCAGCGTAGCCCAACTCGGTGGTCATGATAATCTCGGCCAGCTTCTCCCTGACATGTGGTGCCTTATGAATATTATTCACCTCGGCGGCGAGAGCTGCGGTCCCCAGGATGATATCTCCGATGGCTGGCTTGCAGCCCGAATAGGAATGTCGGTGGAACAAAGCGAAGAGGAGAGCCAGCACGCCGCCATGTTGCCATTCGCCAGCGAGAAACACCCTTTCCCAGGGCACAAAACAGTTGTCAAAAATCATGTAGGAATCTGTGGCACCTGGCACGAAACCGCGCTTGAAATACTCTCTGGGCCTGAGGTTGTGGACGGTAACTACCTGTTTCAGTCCATCCCAGTCGCCCGGGATGGCGAAGGCGACGGCGTAGTCCTTATCCTCGGGGCGCAATGCCCGGGTTGGCACTACCAGCACTTCGTCGGCCACTGATGCCTCTGAGATGTGCAGCTTGCAGCCCGTGACCACGATGCCATCGTTAAGTCGCTCCTTGATTCGTACGTAGGCATCGGGGTCCGGCTGGTCAGCAGGTCTTAACATCCTGTCGCCCTTGACATCTGTCTGGGCGCAGCAACCCACCAGGTCCTCGGTTTGGAAACGGATGAGCCACTTCTTGAAGTTCTCGTGGTACTGGGTGGCACCCTTGTTCATCTTGTCCGCTTCGTAAGACACGTTGTAGATGGCGTTGGTGGCGTCGATGCCCATGCACCGCTGGATGCAGCCGCCCACCTTCTGGCATAGCATGCGGGTCATATCCTGCTTCTTGTGCAAATCATCGGTGTTCTGATGGATGTGGGTAAAGCGGCTGATTCTCTCACCGGTGAGATGAGAGATGGCGGTACACAGCTCTTGGTTCTCCGGCTTGGCTGCTTCATCGAACGTGGTGCCGATGGTATTGATGCAGTCCATCTGGCGCTCGTCTGTGCGGTCAATCAGCTCGCCGTCGAAGTAGATATTCCGCTTCATCTTGGCCAGTCCTTGGATGTACTGTTCCTTTATCCTCATTTTTCTCCTCCTTACTCAATGGATAACTAACTTGAGGTTTTAGCGTTTTATTTTGGCAGATAACCGATGGCTATAATGTTACCATTTCAAGGCAAAAATATCACGTTGGGTCGTGTTATGTCCAGTTTGTCATGGCGAGGCATATCCTTCCACAGAAGGGCGACGTGGCCATACCACTTTTTACCTGTCATTCTGAGGAAGCGAAGCGACTGAAGAATCTCAACTCAGGGTAGTGAGGACGTGAGATTCTTCACTACGCTCAGAATGACATGGCGGAGAATGGGATTTGCCATGCCCTTCGGCGGAAGGGCTCGCGATGACAGGGTAGGATTGGTGAATATCACACAGACATAGTAGTCCCGAGCTATCGGGATAGCCTCGCCTCGCAATAAATCTCAAATCCTAAATATCAAATCCCGAACAATGCCCAAAATTCAAATTCTCCAAATTCCAAACGCCTGCACAGACAAATGTAACCCCGAGGCTTTAGCCTCGGGGCCTCGACCCTGAAGGGTCGAGGCTACATTGGTGAGTTAAGATACATAGGAATGGGTTGTTGCTAAATAGTCTCTAC
>JBBISW010000066.1:9105-10604 GCA_037441105.1 Chloroflexota bacterium | reverse complement strand
AACAGAAAGGGTACTCGCTGCCGCTAACTATTTCCACACCTTTTGATTGTACCTCCTGCGAAAGCTCGAAAGGCCTGAGTTGTGATAAACATTTATCGGAAATGCTGGTATCATAAGGTGAAAGGTGACATCGCTAAAGGAGGAGCTGAAATGAAAGCAAAGGACTTATTTGGCAAAGAAGTCATTGATGTGGATGCTAAAGTGGTAGGTAAAATCGTAGATATGGAGATAGATGTGAGCAAGGCGTTTATACGCAGTATCTTGGTGAAGTCAGGTCTAACTAAAACGCTGTCAATTCTACCGCAAGATATTGACAAGATCGGGGATAAAGTCGTACTTAAGATTGCCAAGGATAAAATACGGAAGGCATAGTTATAAGCGGATAGTTAGTTGAAACACATTTACCTCGGCCTGGCCATTCACAATCATCAACCATTAGGTAACTTTCCCTGGGTGTTCGAGGAGGCTTACCAGAAAGCCTACTTGCCGATGCTCCAAGTGCTGGAAAGGCACCCTGCCGTCCGTCTTTCTTTGCATAACAGCGGTTGCCTTATTGATTGGCTGGAGCAAAACCACCCCGAATTCTTGCACCGACTTGCTGGGCTAGTTAGCAGGCAACAGGTGGAAATCATCGGCGGTGCCTATTATGAGCCTATCTTGCCAGCTATTCCTGATGCCGATAAATTGGGGCAAATCGCTAAGATGAGTACCTTCGTCAAGCGAGAATTTGGCATGAAACCGACTGGGCTGTGGCTGGCAGAGCGAGTCTGGGAGCCACACCTGGCCAAAATTCTGGCTGAAGCAGGAATAGAATGGACATTGGTTGATGACAACGCCTTTAAATCACTGGGTTTGGAGGACAAAGACCTGTTTGGCTACTATCTGACCGAGGAGCAAGGTTATTCTGTAAAGGTGTTTCCCATCAGCAAGCAGCTACGTTATTCCATACCGTGGCACGATGTAGAAGAAGTTCTTGGCTATCTGGACAATGAGGCTTCGGAGGAAGAAGATAGGATAGCCATATTAGGTGACGATGGGGAGAAATTCGGTATCTGGCCGGGTACCTACGAGTACTGCTGGCAAGAGGGGTGGATAGACAGGTTTTTCACCGCATTGGAAGCTAATCAGCAGTGGCTGAATACAATACGATTGGGCGAATATGTCCGGCGGTTTTCACCTATAGGCAGGATTTATTTACCCTGTACTTCTTATGATGAGATGCTGGAGTGGTCGCTGCCGGCAGATAAGTCCTGGGAATATACCAATTTGAAACGGCATCTTGAGGTCGAGGGGCGTCGGGATATAACTCAGTTTATGTACAGCGGCCTATGGCGTAATTTTCTGGTCAAGTACCCGGAGATAAACCGAATGCATAAGAAGATGCTGCGGGTTCATCGCAAGGTTTATCAAGCTCAAGCTCTGAGTAAAGACGATTGTGGATTGGAAGAGCTATGGAAAGCACAATGCAATTGTCCCTACTGGCATGGTGTCTTCGGTGG
>JBBISW010000066.1:0-9005 GCA_037441105.1 Chloroflexota bacterium | reverse complement strand
TATCCTCGCTCCAGTCTCATTGACCATTTCTTTGCCTCCGACACAAAGCTTGAAGAGTTTGCCAACCTGTCTTATAGCGAACTGGGAGATTTTGTTGATCAACCTTACCAATTCTCAGTAGAGCAGAAAGGCAGTGAAATAAAGATTTTCTTAAGGCGGAGCGGAATCCTACAGATTGAGCAAAAGAGCCTGCCTTTTGAAATACAGAAGGAAATCAGGCTGGAAGCAGGGCAAGAGAAACTTGACATAAGCTATCGGTTGAAGAATTTAAGTGACTCATCCGTTCAGGCTGTTTTTGGCAGCGAGTGGAATGTTAACTTACTCGGCGGCGGACATAACGAACAGGCCTATTACAGAGTGCCAGGACTTGCTTTGGATGACCCTCATCTCGATTCGTGGGGTGAGCTAGCCGATATTGGGCAGATAATCCTGGGCAATCGAAATCTGGGCTTAGAGCTAGGATTGACGGTAGAACCGAAAGTTAGCCTGTGGCGTTTTCCGGTGGAAAGCGTTTCCAATTCCGAAGGAGGCATAGAAAGAATATATCAGGCAAGTTGTTTGGTCGCTCTGCTACAGCTCGATTTACCGTCAGGTGAGATAGCAGAGCTTAATCTCGTCTGGCAAGTTAAGCCACTTAATGCTTCGCAAGTGAAAATCATAAGCGCTAAACCCTAAATCCTAAACAATATTAAGATCAAAATTCCAAGCCCCAATGTTTTGGTCATTTAAGCTTTTTTGTGTCATTCTGAGGGAGCGAAGCGACCGAAGAATCTCGGCTTCAGGTTGGCTCCAGAAAGTGTCTGGAGGAGATTCTTCGCTACGCTCAGAATGACAGCGGCGAGTTAGATAAAAACATGTTGCTGCGAGGCTTTAGCCTCGCCCCCCCCACGATGGGAAATTCGAAATACTAAACCCTAAACCCCAAATAATATCAAAATTCAAATTTTCCAAGTTCTGATACATGTGATGTTTTGTTCATGGAAGCTTGTGATTTTGAATTTGTTTAGGGCTTTTTCCCTTCTCGTTATTGCGAGCAAAGCGATCTCACCTCACTCTCCCGCCACCTAGATTGCCACGGCACTCCGTGCCTCGCAATGACAAATTGGTTTAGGTGGGTGGCTCACCGAGATTTTAACTCAGAAATGCAGTCGAGTGCTCCAATATCCACCATTTTCTGGGCTAATTGCTTTCCAACTTGTTCCGGGGCCTGAGCATCGCCTTCCTCTATGGCACGCAGAATGTGGTCACCATCGAAACTGGCTACCATTCCACTCAGCCTTAAGACGGTGCCAGACATGGTGCCGAAAGCAGCTATGGGAGCACGGCAGCCACCACCCAGGGCTTGCAAGAATGTTCGCTCGGCAGTTACACATTGCCATGTTGGTTCGTAATTTATTTTATGGACATGCGATGAAACCTCTTTGTCTTCCGAGCGTATCTCTATCCCCAGTGCCCCTTGTCCTACCGCCGGAGTGAAATGCTCTACCGGTAAATATTCTGTTATCTTATCTTCACAGCCCAGGCGTATCAGGGCAGCAGCCGCCACGATGATGCCATCAACTTCTCCCTGGGAGACTTTTCGCAGTCGGGTATCGATGTTTCCCCGTATCTCGTATATCTTAAGGCCTGGGTGTAGGGCAAGTAGCTGGACAGCACGTCTGTGGCTTCCCGTTCCTATCTTCGAGCCGGGCGCAAGCTCATCAAGCTTGCCTGACTTGGACACAAAGACATCTCTAGGGTCAAGCCTGGCAGTTACTGCAGCAAGTGAAAGCCGATCTGGAATTTCAGTGGGCAAATCCTTAAGGCTGTGCACTGCCAGGTCGATCTTGCCATCGAGAAGGGCATTTTCCAGTTCCTTAACGAAAATCCCCTGCCCGGCGAATTTGTCCAGTGGGGTATCGCTGTCCCGGTCACCTCTGGTGGTTATTTTGACGAGGCTAGCCTCCAGCATGGGAACTGCCTCAATGAGTTTGGCCAGCACCCACTCAGCTTGAATGATAGCCAGCTTGCTGCCGCGTGTGCCGATGGTAATCCTTCTCATTCAGGCCTGTCCCTGTCGAGGCGGAAAAGCTCTTTGACTAGCGTGATGTAATCCTCTCTCCCATAGACATCATTCTTAAGGCATTGAATAGGGTCGTGAAGTATCTTCTGCACTATAGCTTTGGTCATGGCGTCTAATCTTTCCTGCTCCTCTGGGGAAAATTGCCGCAACTTTTTCAGCGTCATGCTAAGCTGCCTCTGGCGTATGTCTTCTGCCTTTTCTACCAGACTGCTGATTATGGGTTTTACTTCAATAGCTTGCCACCGGGCGATAAACCTCTTTACCTCTGTTTCTATAATCCCCATTGCACTCTCTATCTCGGCTTCTCTCTGCCTCCGGTTTAGCTCCGAGAGATACGTGAAATCGTCTATATCGTAGAGAAAGACGTTGCTGATTTGCCTTACCTCGGGTTCTACATCTCGAGGGACAGCGATGTCAATGACCACCAACGGCTTGTTAGCCTGGACCTGCAGGGCAGTTTCTATGGTTCTGCGGTCAAGTATGAAATGTGGCGCTCCAGTACAGCTGATTACTATGTCGCAGGCAGCTAGCTCTAAGTTGAGGTTGTCTATGCCGACTGCACTTCCGCCCAGCGCTGTAGCCAGGGCAGAAGCCTTTTTATAGGAGCGGCTGGTGGTGGTGATCTGTGCAATACCTCTTTCCTTGAGTGCCTTGGCTACCAATCTTCCAGCTTCGCCGCTGCCGATGACCAATGCCTTACAGTTGGTCAAATCGCCGATAGCTTTCGCTGCTAGCTCCACAGCCACAGAACTCACCGAGAGAGCATTTCTGCTGATTCCCGTCTTTTCTCTCACACGCCTGCCCACGCGGATCGCTTGCTGGAAGAGATTCCGTAATGGCAGCTCAACCAGTCCGGCCCTCCTCGCTTTTTCTATGCCCTGTTTTACCTGTCCTAAAATCTCGAACTCGCCGATAATCAGCGAATCAAGCCCTGCAGCCACGCGGAAGAGATGCTTGACCACTGCTTCATTCTGGTAGTAGTAAAGATATGGCTGTAAGTCGGCGTCGGGGATGTTTGCCCATGCTTTAAGGAAATCGATGCCCGGCCGAGAAGAACAGCCGCTTTCGGTCACGGAATAGACCTCAGTTCGGTTGCATGTAGACAAGATAACTCCCTGCGACACGTACCTGCTAAGTAGATATAAGGCATCAGAGATATGTTCGCTGCTTATCGCCAGCTTCTCCCGAATTTCAATCGGGGTTGTGCTGTGATTTACTCCGGCCACATGGATTTGTATGCCAAATGACTTGGTCATGGCCTCCTTTGCTTCCGTGCCTTCAGTTTTTTAAGCATGATTTCCTTCGCTTCCTGACTTTTGCCTTGTCTCAACAGCTCAATGAGCGAATTCAGGCTCAGGACTTCTTGCCAGGCATCGCTGTCCACTATAACCGCCTGTTGCTTCAACTCCGAGCGGACCTCATCGGCAATCAGGGCTAGTTGAGGATATTCAGATTTAAAATCCTTTTCCAGCTCGCTCCTGATTTTGCGGGCCAGTGCCGGGCTTTTGCCTGAGGTGGAAACGGCGACGATAATATCACCACGTCTGAAATAGGAGGGGACGATAAAGTTAGAGGCTTGTGGGTCATCCACTACATTTACCAAGATTCCCCGCTGTCTCGCCTCGGCAGCAACGCTTTCGTTGATTTTGGCATCATCGGTTGCCGCTACGGCGATTAAGGCATCGTGTAAATCTTTCGCCTTGTAGCTCCTTTGTTGTGCTAGTATGACACCGTCCTTTGCTAGCCGATTTAGCTCGGGGCATAGAGTCGGGCTAACGACTTCTACATCGGCAGCGTGTTCTAAAAGTGTTTGCACCTTGCGCAAAGCTACTTTACCTCCACCGACTACCAGACACTTTTTCCCTCGAATATTCAGAAAAATCGGATAATATGGAGTTATCGGCTCAGGCTTTTTCATACCTTATATCTAATCCTCACCTTTTTGATTTCTTTGGTACTGAAAAGCAGCACCGATTCATTTTCATCAAGCCCGGTCTCTGCGGATATTTTACCAGCAATGGCTTTGCCGGCGTCTTTAGTATGGGCGTGTATCATGGCAAATAGGTTATAGGGCCAGAGATGGCTTGCCTGTCTTTCATAGCAATGACTTACTTCCGGAAATATTGCTACCTTTTTACCGACTTTGTTCACCATATCTGGTGGAACTCTCCAGCAAGCCATAGCGTTGGCCGTAAATCCGATTTTGTTATGGTTGATGGAGGCGCTGTAGCGCCTCATAACTCCACGCTGTGAAAGGACTTGGCAATGGCTTATGAATTCATCCACGTTCATTGACAGTTTTGCTGATATTAAGTCAAAAGGTCTCTCAATAAGTGGAAGGTCTTGCTGTAATTCATTGATGACAGCTCGGTCGGTGGCAAACAGTTTAGAGCCCGTGTTCAAGGGACTATCATGCTCGATGCCAGTATGTGGCTCTGGTGGACAAGAATGTTTATTGTCATTGCGAGGCACGAAGTGCCGTGGCAATCTTGGTGGGGGGAGGCATTGAGATTGCCACGCTTCGCTCGCAATGACGGTGGAGTGAAGGGCTCGCAATGACAGTTGGGAATTGCCCTCGCCGAGGTTAAAGTAAGCTCCTATCTTGAAGACTTTCACCGCCGGAAGGTTCAATGTTGCCTCAGCCTTGATTCTGCTGCCCAATTCTTGCACCTCGCTCTCCATATCCTCTTTTAGAGACATTGCTAGCGTGAACCAGAAGTTGAAGTCGTGGTCGCGTTCGTAGCAGTGGCTCACCTGCGGATGTGCGCTGATAATCTGGCTTGCCTCATCTAACCGCTGGGCGGTTACTTTCATCGCCACCAAAGTAGTCTGGTAGCCGAGCCTTCTGGGATTAAAAACAGGTCCTACCTGGCGGATGATTTCCTCTTCTTTTAACCTCTCAATTCGGCGGATTACCTCGTCGCTGTTTATGCCTAACCGATGTCCCAGGATGGCAAACGGCTCCGGGCACAGAGGTAACTCTGCCTGGATGATGCTTAGCAGGTTTTTGTCAGTATTATCGAGATTCATTTTCATCACAATGTTCATTTTTCATTGCGGATAGAGTAAGCGATATGGCGCTCTCTGTCTCCCTCTCTGTCATTCTGAGCGCAGCGAAGAATCTCACCGCTCAACATAAACTCTGCACCGAAGAATCTCGGGGGTGATGGGCAGAGGAGGAGATTGCCACGCCTTCGGCTCGCAATGACGGATAGGGGTTGCTCAACAGCCTCCTTTTCATAGCTTATATTTACCTTTTCTTTCGCAATAGCGCTGGTTCATAAATACAGTATGGCTCAGCCTCGAGGTAGTCGCCGGTGGATTCATAGGCTCTAGCTCGGCAGCCGCCGCAAACTCTCTTGTATTCGCAGATGCCACACTTATCCTTGATATTCGACAGGTCTCTTAGTTCACGGAACAGTGTGGAACCTGTCCAGATTTGGCTGAAGCTCTGGTCTCTTACATTGCCAGCTTCGACATCCAGATAGCCACATCCCTGCACTTGGCCACGATGTGAGACGAAGCAAAAACCGGTGCCAGCCATGCAGCCCCGTGTCGTCGTGTTCATGGCATCATTTCTGCCCTTTGTTCCTTGCGTATTACCATTTCTGTCCCTTTGCCTGACTATTCGCTGGTAATGAGGGGCATCTGTAGGCTTGAAGAAAATCCTGTCTCCCAGCTCCTTTTGTTTTTCGTAGACCCAGTTTAGCGTCTGCTCGTATTCTTCTGGGGACATCTCGACCGCCTCTAATCCTTTGCCCCGGCCCGTTGGCACCAGCATAAACGGATGGAAAGCCGCCGCCCCTGCCTTAAGGGCAAGATTTAAAAGTTCATTCAAATACTCGACGTTTAGCCTGGTGATGGTGCTGTTGAGCTGGACTTCTATGTCTGCCTGGCGCAAATTGGCAATTCCCGCTATAGCTGTCTGGAAGGCGCCTGCCTTACCACGAAACCTGTCCTGAAGTTCCGGCGTGGGGAAGTCTATACTCACAGCCACCCTCGACACCGGGATTGCTTTCAATTTATGGGCAATCTCCTCTGTAATCAGTGTGCCATTGGTGCCCATGACCACCCTTAGCCCTTTTTCTACCGCATATCTGGCTATTTGAAAGAGGTCGTGACGCAGCAGTGGCTCGCCCCCGGTGAGGATTATGATAGGCTTGCCTACCTCCAGTATGCCATCAATTAGGCCTAGACATTCTTCGGTGGATAGTTCATCTTCGTAAACACCAGCGGTAGAAGAAGAGCGGCAGTGGGCGCAAAACAAGTTGCAGCTTTTGGTTACTTCCCAGGCCACCATCTGTAGCTTAGCGGTAATGTTTTCCTCTTTCGTCATTGAACCAATCCGATCTCACTGTCGGTCAGATAGCACGCCGGGTCTTCAGCCCAGACATCGCCGAAAACCGCCTCCGCTCGTACCCGCAGGTTGCCATTGCACAAATCAAGGTACTGACATCTGGCACAGCGTCCCTTGAGCAACTTTTTTCTGTCTTTAAGGCCGTGCATCAACGGGTCTGAGGTATCCAGCCAGATATCGCTGAACTTCCGCTGGCGCACACTGCCGAAGGAGTAATGTTGCCAGAATTGGTCGGCGTGGACATTACCTGAAGTGTCAACTGCTCCTATGCGGATGCCCGAATTGTTACCGCCATTGGCTCGGAGCAATGCCAGCGCCTTCTGGGCATGGGCTGAGTCTTGCCTTTTCAGCTTAAGGTAAAGGTAAACGCCATCAGCATGGTTGTCCACGGTGAGGACTTCTTTAGACAGGCCACGCTGGTAAAGGTCTATGGTGCGGTCGCAGATTAAATCAACCACTGCCCTGGTCTGGGAATGGCTCAAGTCCTCTGTTCTGAGTTCGCTTCCCCGGCCTGAATAGGCGAGATGGTAAAAGCAGAGCCGCTCTATGCTTTCACGCTCGACCAGGTCGAAGATGGCTGGTATTTCAGTATAGGTGGAGCGAGTGATGGTCAGTCTTAAAGACACTTTCAGCCCCAGAGCAATGCAGTTTCGGATGCCCTGCAAGGCGGCTTGGTAAGCCCCTTTCTTGCCGCGAAATCTATCGTTTTTGTCACCGATGCCATCCAGGCTTATGCCCACCTCGGCAAAACCGACATCCCTTATTCTCTCAGTTATCTCCTTGGTGATGAGAGTACCGTTGGTGGATAGGACTGTCCGTAATCCTTGTTCCTTGGCGAAGTCGGCAAGCTCAAAGATGTCCTCTCTGAGCAAAGGCTCACCGCCGGAAAACAAAAGCACCGGTACACCGAAATCAGCCAGGCCACAGATAAATGACTTTGTCTCCTCGGTGTTCAGAACATCGGCAGGGTCTTTATCCCCAGCGTTGCTGTAGCAATGGACGCAGCGGAGGTTGCACCTTGCGGTGCAATTCCAGACGACGATAGGTGCTCGCCTGTCACTGGCATGAATTTGACCACCATAGCGGAGGTTATCGCCTGGCCCCGCTGCATCGCACAGCAGCCTTGAAACCGATATCATGCTGTGGTTATTATACTTCCAAAGCTTACCTTTCGGCTATTTTGTTCTTTGTCAGCCTGATTTCCCCTCCACCAAAACACAAATTCCAAATCTTAAACTCCAAGCAAATACAAAACCACAAATACCAATGACCAAAACATCGGGTGTTCCGCATTTGGAGAATTAGAAATTGGAATTTATTTGAGATTTGGAGATTGTAACTTGGGGTTTGGTTGTGGCGTGGGCTGCTGTGGGATGCCGAGGCTATAGGTTCCCGCGTTTGGCGACTTTCTGGAGGAAGGCATCTACCACAGCTGGGTCAAACTGTGTCCCCTTGCCCTTCTCCAGCTCGGCGCAGGCAGCTTCATGAGACATCGCTGGTCTATAGGGCCGTTCGGAGGTCATGGCATCATAGGCATCGGCAACTGCCAAAATCTTTGCACTCTGTGATAATATAGCATCATATGCTTCCGCAACTGCCATGATTTTAGCCCCTGGTGATATCTGCTCAGCCGATAGCCTGTGGGGATAGCCGGTTCCATCATAGCGTTCGTGGTGATGTACCACTATATCCAGTATCTCCTCGTCCTCTATGATGGGTAATAAAATGCGTTGTCCCGTTTCGCAGTGAGACTTTATGTGCTCAAATTCCTCGTCGGTAAGATTGCCCGGCTTGTTCAGTACCGATTCTATCACCCCTATCTTCCCGATATCGTGGAGCAAGCCGGCAAGGCGTATCTTTTCAATCTTGTTTTCGGGCATACTCAGTTCCTCGGCAATGGCAACGGCTATCTTTGTCACCCTTTCAGAATGGCCCTTGGTGTATATATCTTTGGCTTCCAGGGCATTGGCCAGTGAGGTGACGGAGTTGAGAAATGACTGGCGTATCTTCTCAGTCTGTTCCTTGACCTTTTCCTCGAGGTGCAACTGGTAAGCTTTATTCTCCAGTATCAGCCTTCTCTTCTCTAAAGCTCTGTCGGCGCTAATCAGGAGTATCTTGTGGTCAACGGGTTTGATGATATAGTCATAAGCCCCTATTTTCATTGTATTGATGGCCGTTTCCACTTCGGCTATGGCGGTTACCATGATAACGGCGGTATCTGAATACTTGGCCTGGATTTCCTTCAACACCTCCACGCCGGATTTTCCCGGCATGTTGATGTCCAGCAAAACCAGGTCTATCGGCTTGGTCTTCAGTGTCTTTAGTGCGCTGCTGCCATCGGCAGCCGTGGTGCATTGGTAACCTGCCTCAGTTAGCCTACGCGACACGATTTCCCTTACCCGTGCCTCATCATCCACCACCATGATTTTTGCTTTGTTTTGTTTGTTTTTCATAACTCAGCCTCTTTCAATCATACTCGAATCAAAGTTTAAAAGTCAAAAGGACAGGTAAAAAGTTTATTTCTTGCCCTTTGAATTCCTTTTTTTAATTTTGACTTGTCATTTTGCATTTTTATGTTTGATTTTT
>JBBISW010000065.1:0-10732 GCA_037441105.1 Chloroflexota bacterium | reverse complement strand
CAGTTTAGGTTATTACATACTTAGATTGCTGCAGATTTGCTCGAGTGTTGGATGACCGGAACTCTAACTAAATTTAAAAGAGAGGAGGGCATCCAATGAGTTTTCAGGACAAGTCGATCCAGTGCTCCGATTGTGGGGCTACCTTCACTTTCAGCGTTGAGGAACAAGAACAGTTTGCCTCTAGAGGCTATACTAACGAACCTAAGCGCTGTCCCTCATGCCGCCAAGCCAGGAAAGCAGAGCGCTATGGAAATAGTGGCTACGGCTATAAGCCCCGGCGGGAAATGTTCCCTGCTACATGTGCCCAGTGTGGCAAAGAGACCGAAGTACCGTTTGAACCCCGTGGAGATAGACCAGTATATTGTAGCAATTGCTACAATAAGGTCAGAGTAAGTAGGTAACGCTAGCTTACCTTTAAGTACATACATAGGCTGGGGCTACCTGGCCTATGTGTGCTACTAGAACGTGATGGCCTATCAAGGTATTAGTTAGCAAAGAATTGCATAATTTAATGAAAAGGGGGTGCCAATATGAATATCTACGTGGGTAACTTATCGCCTGATGTAACTGAAGAGGAATTGCGGGAGGAGTTTAAGGCTTTTGGAGGAGTCACGTCCGTAAGCATCATAAAGGACAAGTATAGTGGGCAATCTAGGGGATTTGGGTTTGTTGAAATGCCATCAAAGTCTGAAGGCGAAGCTGCAATTGCTGGCCTCAAAGGGAAAACACTGAAGGATCGGACGCTTGATGTTAATGAGGCTCGCCCTCGTTCTGACAGCAGAGGCGGAGGGTTTAGTGGAAGAGGAAGACAGAGAAGATACTAAATAGCCTAGTCCTCATCTACGTGCTTCGGACATATAGCGGTGATACCTAGCATACAACTGACCGAACACGCGGGGCATAGTACATTGTCAATGGTAGTGGCACGATAATTGTGCCAAGATGAAGCGCTTTCATTCTTTTTTTGAACATGAAAGACAACGGTGATCTAGGCTCTGAAGACAGCCTCGGCATGAGGTCTGATGTTGAGTCACTTATACTTCCCGAGACGGCTTGGGGCACTTTTCACGAGGAGGAGACAGCAGAAGATATTGCCGAAATGGCCTCTTCTTGGGAAGGTGAAGAATCTGCTGACCTTGAAGGAGAGTGGAGAGACAAGACAGAAAGAGGAGCTAAGTCTGTGCTTGGGCTTGAAGTAGAGCCTGAGGAACAGCCAGTTGATGACCCGGTTCTCATGTATCTCCACGAGATCGGCAAGGTCTCGCTTCTCACCGCAGACGATGAGAAGGTATTTGCCAGTAAATTAGAAGAGGCCAAGTATCTAAAAAGGATTGAAAGTCTTCACTTTCAGCACTACGGCAGATATCCCCTAGCGGTCAATATAATAATCTATTTGCTTCGTCATTTACTTGCAGCTCAGCCCATAGTTGATATTCTTGTCGAGCACATTAGGATTGCTACGACAGATAGCTTCATCCGGACGGTTCGTGACCCCAAACTGCGGGCGGCTATCGACGGTGTAATCGACCAAGAACTAGTGGACGCTATTGCCCAAGGCAATGGCAAAAGCACCTCAGAAATTGGGCAGAGCTTGATAGACCTTTCGATAGATAGCCGGCTTTTACCTTCAGAATTGCTGGAGATTATAGGAGATGAAACCTCTTGGAGTCAGGTGGAATCTTTGGTGGCCGAACCTGTTAACCGTCAATTCCTTTCCCGGCTTCATGCTAAGAGCCAGCAGCTTAAAACCCATTTTAGTAAGGTTAAAAGAACAGCAACCGAGTCAGAGAAACGCCTTATTGAAGCAAATTTGCGCCTGGTTGTGAGTGTTGCCAAAAAATATACTGGACACGGAATACCACTTCTGGACCTTATTCAGGAAGGCAACATTGGCCTGCTTCGGGCGGTGGAGAAATTCCAATACAGGAAAGGTTACAAATTCAGTACTTACGCTCATTGGTGGATTAGACAAAGTACTACCCGAGCTATAGCTGATCAAGCCCGTACTATTCGTATCCCAGTGCACATGATAGAAATTATCAATAAGCTATATAAGACCAATCGTTGTCTAGCTCAAGAGTATGGGCGTGAACCAAGTTGCGAGGAAATTGGCAGAGCGATGGACATCTCTTCAGAAAAAGTAAGGGAAATCTTGAAATTATCCAAAATGCCGCTATCTTTAGAGGCTCCTATTGGCGAAGAGGGGGACAGCGATCTCGGTGATTTTGTTGAAGATCGAGCTACCATACCGCCAGCCGATGCTGCCTCACGAGAGTTACTTAAGGCGCAACTAAGTAAGGTACTTTCTGAACTCAGTGACCGGGAGAGAAGGGTTTTATTACTCAGGTTTGGTTTAGAGGATGATCGGCCCCGAACTTTAGAGGAGGTGGGGAAGGAGTTTAATGTGACCCGAGAGCGAATCCGCCAGATCGAGGCTAAGGCATTGCGCAAGTTGCGCCATCCCAGCCGCAGCCGGAAACTTAAAGACTACCTAGAGTAAGCTCGCAGGGCGCTGCGGGCACAAGGAGACACCGCAAGAAGTCACTAGAGCTATTCTGGATCTATCGAGCATCTAAAAGCGCCATGTGATGGGCATTCGTACCAAGCCTTTCGAAAATGGCAACGGAGAGCCATTGAGGGGCGATCAGCCTTCAATAGTGAGATAAAGTGACGGCGGCTTGGAAGCTTTGCTCTCTTAAGCTATAATTCGGCAGGACATGACATTTATTGACAAGCTTCTGACGGCTAATCGTCGAAACAAGAGTCTGCTGTGTGTTGGGCTTGACCCTGACCCAGGGCTGATGCCCGAGGTTGGCCTTTTGGAGTTTAATAAGGCTATTGTTGATGCTACTGCTGACCTGGTATGCGCCTATAAGCCCAATCCGGCTTTTTATGAATCTTTAGGTATAGACGGGCTTAAAGCTTTGCAGAAGACGGTTGAACATGTACCTGACCATATCCCGATAATCTGCGATGGCAAGCGAGGTGACATCGGCAATACGGCTAAAGCCTATGCTAAAGCCCTTTTTACTACATTTGGCTTTGATGCCGCTACTGTCAGCCCTTACCTTGGCTTCGACTCAATTGAGCCGTTTATCCAGTATAAAGATAAAGGTGTCTTTATCCTGTGCCGGACTTCTAACCCCGGAGCAGTGGATTTCCAGAGCCTGCTTGATACCCAAGGTATACCGCTATATGAAACAGTAGCTCGGAAGGCCAAGGAGTGGGATGTGCATGGTAATATTGGCCTGGTGGTCGGAGCTACGTATCCCGACGAGTTAAAAGCGATTCGGCAGTTATGTCCTGAGATGCCGCTTCTTATCCCGGGCATTGGAGCTCAAGGTGGTGATTTAGCCTCGGCGGTCAAACATGGGGTTGATGCTCGTGACGAGAAAGCAATCATTGTGGCTGCGCGGCAAATCCTTTATGCTTCTCGGGGAAAGGACTTTGCTGAAGCTGCCAGGCGCAGCGCTCAGGAATTGCGAGACAGTATTAATCACCTAGTTAGCCAGATTGGTCATTAGGAAGATGGAGATAAAGTGCGGCAATATAGTCCGCCTGCGAAAGAGACATCCGTGTGGTGGTGATGAATGGCAGGTGGTGAGGATGGGTGCTGATGTTCGGATAAAATGCCTTAAATGCCAGAGACAGGCTCTTCTGGAACGTGGAACCTTCGAGCGCCGGGTGAAAGCCTTGGTTTCTAAGACCGAATCAGCGACCTGACATTTACTCATTGAAGGTGAGACGTTAGGTGAGAAGGTTCTTGGTTTTACCCGAGTGTCCAGGATGGTATCACTAGATGACGGTCGGTGGCATTGTTTGTTTTTGGTAATTATTGTTGATATAATGATATTGAACTTAGGTTGAATTTAGACCTGTTAGTCTGTCAGCGATTTTTTAGATTTTAGGGAGGAGATGTTATGCCAGAGATATCAGAGGTAAACCGGGATTACAATCTATGGGCGTTGCTGCATCAGGTCAGCGACATAATATTCAGTGCCAGAGAGACAGAACTCCTGCAACATGGCATTCCGGGTATGCAGGCTGAGGTTTTATTTGTTATAAAGGCTATTGGTAAGGATGTAACACCAGCCCAGATATCACGGTTGATATTCCGCCGGCCTCACTCAGTTTCCGGGATTCTGAGCAGGATGGAAAAGGCTGGGTTAGTGAAAAAGACCAAAGACTTACAGAGAAAGAATTTAGTAAGGGTCGCCATAACGGCTAAAGGGGAGCAGGCTTATAAACAAGCGCTGAAAAGAAAGTCTGTTCAGCGGATAATGTCTGCCTTATCTGAAGGCGAGCAACAAAAACTGAAGTCGCTTTTGGAAACATTACGGAGTAAAGGGCTTAAAGAACTTGGAATGGACCCCAAGAAAGTGCCATTCCCAAAGTTTGTGTAGAAGTCGATATATTTAGTCCAGTCTAAGAATACAGTGCGAGGCTTAAGCCTCACACTAAGTTTTAACTTTAAAACTCTCCTTGTAAGCTTCCATCTCCTAGTCTATAATCGTATTTGTACCGTGATTCGTCATATCTTTCATATTGACCTGGACGCCTTTTTTGTTTCCGTAGAGCAGGCGCTTGCTCCGGAGCTATATGGTAAGCCGGTAATAGTTGGCGGTAGGCCTGACCGTCGTGGCGTAGTGGCTTCGGCTTCCTACGAAGCCCGTACTTTTGGCATTCGGGCTGGTATGCCTTTGGTTCAAGCTTACCGTCTCTGTCCCCAGGCGATTTTTCTTGAAGGTAGCTTCCCCCGCTATCGGGACGCTTCAGCCAGATTCATGACGATTCTGGCTGATTTCTCACCTTGTCTAGAGCCGGCAGGGCTGGATGAAGCTTATCTTGATGTTACCGGCTGTGAATTTTATGGCTCACCCCGTCAATTGGCTTTAAAAATAAAAGAATGTATTAGAAAGGAACTCAGCCTGGTTGTTTCAGTGGGCATCGCCGGTTGTAAGGCGGTGGCTAAAATTGCCTCTGATTTGGGCAAGCCAGATGGTCTGGTTGAAGTGGCTTTGGGGCAAGAAAAGGACTTCTTGTCACCTTTGCCTGTAGGTAGCTTGCCCGGCGTTGGTAAAAAAACGGAACAGACATTAAAGGCGATGGGAATTACTACCATTGGCCAACTGGCAGTTTTGCCGCTTGAATTGGTTAGGAGTCGGCTTGGTGTTATGGGGGTGATGATTCATCACTATGCTAATGGTATAGATGACCGAGAAGTAGAGCCGCCTGGCAAGGCTAAATCTATTAGCCGTGAGACCACTTTTGACCGAGATACTTTGGACCGCACCTTTCTTCAAGCTATCCTGCGTTATCTCTGTGAACGAGTAGGCGCTGAGCTGCGTGACCAGAACAAGCAAGCCAGAAGCATAACCCTGAAATTGAGATATGCCGATTTTGAAACTATTACCCGCCGCCTCAGTTCGAAAGAAGCTACAGATGCCGATGAAGTCATATTTGCCGGGGTCGTTAAGCTGCTGGCTCGGGCTCTGGCAGGGAAACGGAAACCGGTACGTCTCCTTGGTGTTGGAGTGTCAAACCTGGTTGGTTACGGCAGGCAGCTCCATCTGTTTGATTCTATGCCGCAGCGACTGGGGTATCTAGATAAAGCTATTGACCGAATACGTAGAAAATACGGTTTCACCTCGATTCAGACTGGACGCACCTTTGCCCTTAAAGATATGTTTGCTAGTCGTGAAGGTGATTACATACTGGAAACACCATCGCTCTCACGGTAAGCTTGTAATTTGTTAAGGTGCAAGGTTATAATTAACCCCAACCTTTTTCATACTGTAATTTATAGAAGAGGAGAGTAAGAAGATGCCTCCGTACGCTTTTTTCCGTAAGCAATTTATGCCCCTTGCCGAAGCCAAAATTGGGATTCTAACCCATGCTCTGCATTATGGCACCGCTTGTTTTGAAGGCATTCGCGGAAATTGGAATGACGAGCAGGAGCAACTGTTTTTGTTCCGTGTCAGGGAACATTATGAGCGCATACATAAGGGCTGTCGCATTTTGAAAATAAACCTCCCTTACTCAGTTGATGAACTGTGTCAATTGACTGTGAAGGTGGTGGAGAAAAGCGGTTACTGTGAAGATGTCTATATCCGCCCCATGGCCTACAAAAGTTCTGAGGCTATTGGAGTTCGCCTGCACAATTTGGAAGACGATTTCTTTATCATTGTTGCCACTTTACCCGCTTATCTTGATGCTGATAAGGGTGTTCGTTGTTGTACCTCTTCCTGGCGGCGCGTTGATGATACTATGATTCCAGCCAGGGGTAAGATTACTGGTATTTATGTGAACAGCGCTCTGGCTAAAACCGAAGCCAATGAACGTGGTTTCGATGAAGCTATCTTGCTGACTCACGATGGCCATGTCTCTGAAGGCAGCGGTGAGAATATTTTTATAGTAATCGATGGCAAGCTGGTGACGCCGCCTAGCTCTGACAATATCCTTATGGGCGTTACTCGAGATACGGTGATAACGCTGGCTCGGAATGAAATGGGCATAGAGATTGTGGAACAGTCCATCGACCGCAGTGAGCTTTTCACTGCGGATGAGGCTTTTTTTACGGGCACTGCAGCCCATGTCAGCCCTATTCTAGAGGTCGATGAGCGCAAGATAGGCGATGGTAGAGTAGGCAAGGTAACCAAAGAGTTGCAGGAACTCTATTTTGATGCGATAAAGGGCAGGAACCCCAAATATATGGATTGGTGCACCCCGGTTTGGACTAAAGTGGCAAAAACTGGCCACGGTTAATCTTGGAATATCCCTGCTGAACGTCTCGTTTTAGCGTTTCTTGGGTTGACGGATATTTCGGTGAGGCTTATTGAGGTCTATTTGCAGGGTTTTGAGCAAATAGAGTAAGCGGCAGCTTTCTTCCAGGGTTGTGGTATAGTGGTAAGCCTCTTCGAGCAATTGGCCTGCAGCAAAACTCCCGTGACAGCGTACTAATACAATTTTGTGGGCTGTAAGTGCCTCGGCTATTTCTTCGGCAAGTTCCCCAGGTTTGACGTTCATTCCCCAGCCCAGAACAGGCACTTTTGACAATAGCAGCTTGCCTTCGACATCACAAGGGACGATTTCTTGCTCGGTAAAAGACAGGGCAACTGCATAAGCGGGGTGGGCATGCACTATAGCGGAAGCCGATGTCCGTTTATAAATGGCGCGATGAACTGCCAGTTCTGTTGAAGCCAGGGGTGTAGACCGGTCGTTTTTATTGATGCCGGTTTCTACCAGGTCTTGCTCTTCGAGGCAGCTGAGCATGCTGCCCCGATGTGTGATGCATAAGCGTTCTCTCAGTCTAATGCTGAGATTGCCGCTGTGTGAGGATACCAGCCCCCGGGCACAGAGGTCACGTCCGACAGCTTGAAACTGAGAAACCAGCATCTGTCTACTTACACTAATACACTAATTCTATGTTGGAAGTCAAATCGAAAAGACTCCATCAGGCTAGCTGACGGATTATGGTGATGACTTTACCTTGAATTTCAACATTTTCCGGACTGGTATAGATAGGTTGCATCTGAGTATTTGCCGGTTCCAGGCGAATGCGGTCATTTTCCCGGAACAACCTCTTGAGGGTGACTTCCTTTTCTGCTTTGAGCCAAGCAGCTACCATATCTCCGTTTTCAGCATTGCTCACGTATTCCATCAAAACAATATCGCCGTCCTTTATCAGGGCATCAATCATTGAATCCCCTTTTACTCTAAGGCCATAAACTCCATGTTTACCTCGTGTCAACTCCTCGGTAACCTCTAATTCTTCGGAAGCAACTGTGTCCCAGGTCTCCGAGTAGGGAACAGGGATTGGTTCGCCTGCAGCTATTTCGCCTATTATCGGCACGGAGACAATATGGTGGTGGTTGCGCTGGTTCATCAGAAGTTCGATGCCACGTGATATATCAGCATGCCGATGAATATAGCCTGCCGCTTCTAGCTTAGCTAGGTTGTAAGCGACCACTGAGGTGGAGCTTATTTTGCAGCCGCCGACGATGTCTCTGATCGTGGGTGGGTAACCTCTGAAGTCAAGAAACCTCTGAATAAACTTGAGGATGCGTTTTTGTTTTGGTGATAACACGTTGTAAGTCATGGCAAATGTTGGAACATTTGATACCCTTAGGCTGCGTCAGTATCGGTTGTCTCCTTTTCAGCAGTGCTGGAAAGCTTGGCTTGATTAAACTTTTTCATTAAGCGTGACTTGCCCCTGGCGGCTGTATTGGGGTGAATGACTCCTTTTTTGGCAGCTTTGTCGAGGGCACTTATGGCAGCTAGCACTGCCTCTTGTGCTGATTCAAGATCTTTGCTGGAAATAAGATTTTCTGCCCGTGTCACATAAGTCTTGGTGGCACTTTTGACCGACTTATTTCGTAGCCGTTTTCTTTCTGCTGCTCGTGCTGCTTTTTCTGCTGATGTACTTTTGGGCAATCCTGCCTCCTTTCTCAAGAACTAAGACTGACTTTGGCTTGGCTGCTTCTTGTGGCGCTTATGACACCACGCACGCCCTGGATTTTGGATAGCAATTGCGTCAATTGGGCCATGGTTGTGATTTCAACAGTAGCAAATACCGAGGTAACTTCATTCTGGTATGTGGTGCTCATGCTGGCTATGTTTACTTTGGCCTCAGCGATAATAGTGGTGATGTCCCGAAGCAAGCCCACCCTGTCCCAGGCATAGACCTCAATATCGACAGGGTAAACATCCTGTATCTCTCCCCAGCTTACCTCGATAAGTCGCCTCTTATCTTCTATGTTGATAGAGTTAATACAGTTCTTGCGATGTACGGTAATCCCGTGGCTGCGAGTAATGTAACCGATAATATGGTCACCGGGCAGGGGATGGCAGCAACTGGCCAGGTGCGTAAGTAAATCACCGACACCTAGAACCTGAATTCCTGCCGCAGTTGTTTTTTTGGTTCGTAACGTTTTGGCTACGGTTGGGGTTTCTTCTGGCTCGACGGCTAACTTGAGAGCCAATTGATGAGGAGTAATGCCCCCGTAGCCTATCGCTGCCACGAAATCGTCGGGGCTTTCGCAGTTGAACAGGCGTGCCGTTTCCTCGATATTGCCTAGAGTTATGCCCAGACGCTTGAGTTCTCTGTCTAGAATCTGTCTACCACGTTCGATATTCTGCGTTCGCTCCTGTTTCTTGAACCACTGCCGGATTTTTTCTCGAGCATGAGAAGTCTTAACAAACTCTAAGTCAGGATTAAGCCAGTCAAGGCTTGGCCCCTTACCGGCTTTCGCCGTCATAATCTCCACGATATCGCTGTTCTTGAGTTGGTAGTTTAATGGTACTAGTCTGCCATTTACCTTAGAGCCTATGCAACGATGTCCTAACTCGGTATGGATGCGATAAGCGAAATCCAAGGGTGTGGCGCCTTTAGGCAGAGCTTTTATTTCACCTGTGGGCGTATAGACAAAGACCTGGTCAATGAAGACCTCTGTTTTCAGTGACTCGAGAAATTCCTCACTGCCGAGCTCGCTTTGCCATTCAATGAGCTGGCGTAACCAGGCTATCTTGTCCTCAAAGTGCGTATCCTGGCTGGTACCCTCCTTGTAGCGCCAGTGGGAAGCTACTCCGAAATCGGCGGTTCGGTGCATATCGTACGTTCGAATTTGTATTTCTAGTGGGGTTGTGCCCTGGCATAGCACGGTGGTGTGCAATGATTGGTACCCGTTATCTTTAGGGTTAGCGATAAAGTCGCTGAACTCTTCGGGAAAAGGATGCCACAGATTATGGATGACACCCAGCGTTTTATAGCAATCTGGGATAGTGCCCACAAGTACTCGAATAGCGAACAGGTCATGGATGTCGTCAAAGTCCTTGCCTTGAGCTGTATATCGATTCATTTTGTTGTAAATGCTGTAGATGTGCTTTGGCCTGCCGGCGATTTCAGCCTTTATCTCAGCTTTATCTAACTCTCGCTTTAGTATTTGGGTAACCTCAGCTATAAAAGTTTCTCGCTGTGCCCGGCGGGTGGCTATAAGGCGAGCTACCTTATGGTATTGTCGTGGCTCCAGGTAACGGAAAGCCAAGTCCTCCAGTTCCCACTTTAGTTGCCAGATACCCAAGCGGTGGGCTAGGGGGGCATATATTTCTAACGTCTCTTGGGCGATGCTGCGCCGTTTCTCCGGTGACAGAGCTGCCAAAGTGTGCATATTGTGTAGCCTGTCAGCTAGCTTTATGAATACCACCCTTAGATCCTCGGCTATGGCGATGAGCATCTTTCGCAGGTTCTGAGCCTGTGATTCCCGTTTGCTGGCTTTATCTCTCCGCCAGGACAATTTGCTCAATTTGGTGGTGCCGTCAACGAGTTTGCTTACTTCTGGGCCGAATTTAGCCTCGATCTCGGTTAAAGGCACTCCACAGTCTTCAGGTACATCGTGGAGCAAAGCTGCAGCTAAAGTAGTAGCATCAAGCTGTAGGTTAGCCAGCATAGTGGCTGTCTGCAATGGGTGGTCTAGATAGGGATCGCCGGACTTCCGCACCTGTCCTTGATGAGCATTTAAGGCAAACTCATATGCAGCTTTGACTAAAGCCACTTTCTCTGGAGGCAGATATTCTTTTGCTTTTCCTAAGAGAGAATTAGCATCCATTTCAATCCGGCTATGCTAGTATGATAATGCAAACGAAGCAGCAGATGCAAATGTCAGTTTTGAGGGGCCATAGGGTGCTGTGCCAAGACATGGTATCCACTCCAGGGGCCCAGCTCAACGGCCACTTT
>JBBISW010000064.1:0-10753 GCA_037441105.1 Chloroflexota bacterium | reverse complement strand
CACTCTTGAACTGCTGGAGGAAAAGCATCCAGGGAGAAATCCCCCTCTTCTTAGCCAGCTCGTTTGGGCCAAACTGAGCCAGGCGGCGTTGAGCCTCTTCTTGACTTAAGCCTTCACGTTTTGAGTTTAAGGCAGTCAGAACTTCATGGGTTTCTAAATTATGCCAGTTCTTATTGAGTTGCATGGTCACTTTCCGCTTCTGACTCAACTAAATAGAGGCACCAGCATAAGCATGGCTCCACCAGCAACTACTGATGCTATTTGACCAGCAGTATTAGTCCCAACTGCATGCATTAACAGATGGTTGTGGGGATTTTCTTGCAGCCCCATCTTCTGGACTACCCTGGCTGACATGGGGAAAGCTGAGATACCAGCGGCGCCGATTAGGGGATTAACTTTGCGACCAGATAATAGATACATTATCTTGCCTAAGATGACACCGGCAGCCGTATCCAGTGCAAATGCAATTATACCCATAACAAAAATTATAATTGTCTCGAGTTTGAGGAACTGAGAAGCTATCATCATCCCGCCTACAGTGAGGCCCAGTAAGATAGTCACAATGTTGGTCAGTTCGTTCTGCGCTGTCGCAGAAAGCTTCTCAACCACCCCACACTCACGAAGTACATTGCCGAACATAAGACAGCCGATAAGTGGCGTCGCCTTCGGTGCAATCAAACATACAGCGAGCACAGTGACTATGGGGAAGATAATCTTTGTCTTTGTCCTTCGTGATACCACACCTGTTTTGATAGGCATTTCCAAACGTCTTTCTTCTTTAGTGGTAAGCCATTTCATTATCGGCGGCTGGATAATGGGCACCAGTGCCATATATGAATAAGCCGCCACTACAATAGCCGCAGCGTATTTAGATTGGAACATAGAAGACACATAAATTGATGTGGGACCATCAGCAGAGCCTATTATACCGATTGAAGCCGCATCTTTAAGACTAAAGTCCATAATTTGAAGCCAGCCGTCACCAAGGAGATAGGCCAAGAAGAAAGTGCCGAAGATGCCAAATTGGGCTGCAGCACCGAGAAGAATGGTGTATGGCCTTTCTAGAAAAGGCCCAAAATCAATCATGGCTCCTATACCGATGAAAATAAGCAGAGGGAAGAGCTCAGTTTGAATCCCCGCCTCCCTCAGAACAGCAAAAAGTCCGCCTTCATCGACCATGCCACCAAGTGGTATGTTCGCTAGCATAATTCCGGTGCCGATGGGTATTAGTATAACCGGCTCTACGTTCTTGGCGGTGCCTAAATAGATAAGAAACCAGCTGACAGCCAGCATTATGACTATTTGCCAGTTAAGGTTGAGGAACCCAAGGAAATCGCTTGCGGATATGTCCATTAGCTAATCTTCTTCCCCAGGCTTAATCAGCTTATTGAGCAGAATCATCATGCCAAGCAATATGCCGAGGACGGCAAAGATCATTGCCATCCCTAAAAGAACTATCCATAAAGCGTCTAACATGTCAATACCTCAAAACTTGATACCTTGATTGCTCTGTAAATAATGCGCAGTTGGCGAGTTGTAACTTGAAATGATACCATAGCATGCTTTTTCTTGTAAACGTGCATCTGGCCGTCATAACGGAACTCATGATTAGACTTTGCCTTCAAATGCAGGCATTGTATAATGTCAGCGGGTGTGGAGAGGTGTCCGAGTGGTTTATGGTGCCGCTCTCGAAAAGCGGTGGGCGATAAGCCTCGTGGGTTCGAATCCCACCCTCTCCGCCACGCTTATGGAGAGGTGCTGGAGTGGACTATCAGGCGCGCCTGGAGAGCGCGTGTCGCCTTTGGCGACCGTGGGTTCGAATCCCACCCTCTCCGCCAGCTCAAAAATTTGCCCTTACTTCATTTTAAGCTGCGAACCAACTAGAGACGCCTTGGTCGAAAACACCAAGCTGCTGGGGAACATGGCCATCTCTTGAGTACTTAAACGAAGCTTTGTTGCTCAATCGTTGTTGCCTTATTTCTCCTGTGCTACAATGTTTCAACTCAAATGGTGAGTACAAATGAGCTTAAATATTGGGTTGGCTTTTCCAGAATCCCTGGCATCGGTCGGGTGAAGGTCTCACAGTTGCTGGAGTACTTCACCTCATTGGAACATGCTTGGAAAGCTTCGGCTGGTGAGCTGAAAAAAGCTGGACTCGATTCACGAACTGTAGATACTATTGTGAATCTGAGGCCCAGGATATCTCCGGAAGATGAAATGGAGAGCTTAAAGCAATACAAAGTAAAGGTGCTCACCTGTGATTCGCCTGCCTATCCCCAAAGACTGAAGGAAATCTATGATTACCCACCGGTGCTTTATGTCAGAGGCAATCTACTGCCTGAAGACGAATGTTGTCTCGCTGTTGTTGGTACTCGTCGGGCTACTGTTTATGGGCGACAAGTAACCGAGGAGATCGTCAGCGACCTGGCTCGGAACAAAATCACTATTGTTAGTGGCCTGGCCAAAGGAATTGACTCTATAGCTCATCGTGCTGCGCTGGAAGCTAATGGCAGGACTATTGCAGTTTTTGCTTGCGGACTGGACATCGTTTATCCCGCCGAAAACGCCAAATTAGCTCGCGAGGTTATGGAGCATGGCGCCTTGATAAGTGAATATCCACTGGGCACTAAGCCTAAAGCTGATAATTTCCCCAGGCGCAATCGGATTATGAGCGGCCTAGGTCTTGGAGTGCTGGTGGTTGAGGCCGGAGAAAGCAGTGGAGCTCTAATTACGGCTAATCAGGCGCTGGAGCAAAACCGTGAAGTCTTTGCTGTTCCGGGCAGTATACTGTCTCCAACCAGCAGAGGAACAAATCACCTCATTCAAGAAGGGGCAAAACTGGTTCGAAACTACGTTGATATTTTGGAAGAACTGAATTTGGCCATTATGGCACAGCAACTGGAGATGAAAGAGCTTCTGCCCGCCGATGAGACTGAATCACTGCTACTGAAACATCTAAGCCGTGAGCCGACTCACATTGATGATATTTGCCGCAGTAGCAGGCTCACAGCAGCTTTGGTTGGCAGCACTCTAACCATGATGGAGCTTAAGGGAATGGTAAGACAAGTTGGTGGCTTGAACTATGTGCTGGCCAGAGAAATGAGAGAAGAATATCAGACCCAGTTAAGGTAGCCATGGCAATGAAACTTGTTGTAGTTGAATCACCAGCTAAGGCGAGGACGATAGGCAGAATTTTGGGCTCAGGTTATACTATCAAGGCGTCTTTGGGACACGTGCGTGACCTGCCCCGGAAAGAATTAGGCGTAGATATAGCCAATAGCTTCGCCCCTAGATATATCATTATCCAGCAACGGAGACAGGTAGTCAGTGAACTAAAGAAGTGGGCTGATGATGTTTCAGCAGTCTACCTGGCTACTGACCCTGACCGCGAAGGAGAGGCGATTTCCTGGCATCTGATTGAAGCAACCAAGCTCAATAAAACCAAAATACCTGTCTGGCGTGTTGTCTTTCATGAAATAACCAAAGAGGCGGTAGAGCAAGCCTTTCACCATCCTCGCTCCATTGATATGAACTTAGTTGATGCTCAACAGGCGCGGCGTCTCTTGGATAGATTAGTTGGCTACAAGCTGAGTCCGCTACTGTGGCGGAAAGTGCAAAGAGGCCTTTCCGCAGGCAGGGTGCAATCAGCAGCCGTAAGGATAATTGTTGACCGAGAGCGTGAGATTGGAAACTTTGTCCCAAGAGAATACTGGACTATCGAGACTGAACTAGCCAAAAAGCTACCTAAAGCTGAGAAAAACAGCTTTCGAGCGCTGCTCATAGGTTTAGCTGATGGCACAAAGTTGGAGATACCCAACCAGCAAGAGGCCCAGAGGATTGAAAACGAACTGGGCAAAGCTGATTATTTTGTTACGGGTGTAAATGTAAAAGAGGTGGCTAGGCAACCGGCACCACCGTTTATCACCAGTACTCTACAACAGGAAGCCTGGCGTAAGCTTCGGTTCACCGCTCAACGCACCATGTCAATCGCCCAACATCTCTATGAGGGAATAACCCTCGGCGAAGAGGGCTCGGTGGGCCTAATCACCTATATGCGTACCGATTCTACTCAGGTAGCTGCCAGCGCTATATCTGAGACCAGGGATTTCATTAACAGCAGATATGGTGCTCGCTATTTACCTCCACAGCCACGCTCCTTTGGCAAGAAGGGTAAATGGGCTCAGGAGGCACATGAAGCTATCCGACCGACAAAGATTCACCGAGAACCAGACCAAGTCCGCCCCTACCTCAAACCGGAGCAGTTTAAACTCTACGAACTCATCTGGAAGCGGATGGTAGCAAGCCAGATGGCAGCGGCATCCCTGAATGTCACTACCGTGGATGTAAAAGCAAAATGTCTTGAGCTCCAAAATGAATATTTACTTAGAACAATTAGCTCTATAGTCAAGTTCCCAGGCTTTATATCCCTATACAGCGAAGGAAAAGACGAGGATGTAGAAGAGGAAAAGACAATCTCTCTGCCCAAATTGAAGGTTGGTGATGAATTAGTGCTGTTAGGGTTATTCCCAGAGCAACGGTTTACTCAACCGCCACCTCGTTATACAGAGGCCACTTTGATAAAAGCATTGGAGCAGAGGGGAATCGGACGACCCAGCACATATGCACCGATTTTATCCACTATCCAAGATAGAGGCTATGTATATAAAGAGAACGGTAAGCTGCGTCCTGACGAGATAGGTATTATTGTAAATGACCTGCTAACCCAGCATTTCCCTAACGTCGTTGACCTGGATTTCACAGCTCGGCTGGAGGAAGAACTGGATGAAATTGCTCGCGGTGAAAGAAAGTGGGTGTCAGTCCTGAGAGATTTCTATACGCCTTTCGAAGAAACACTGAACCAAGCCTCTAAGAAGATTGAGAGAATCAATATCTCTAAGCCGACGGAGGAGATTTGCCCTGATTGCGGTCGGATTATGGTGATAAAAATGGGGCGTTACGGAAAATTTTTGTCCTGTAGCGGCTATCCTGAGTGCAAAAAGACAATGCCATATTTGGTCAAAACCGGTGTCCCCTGCCCTCAATGTGGAAAAGAGCTAATAGAACGGGTAAACAAGAAAAAGCGTGTCTTTTATGGCTGCAGTAACTTCCCGCAGTGCCAGTTCGCCCTAAACCGTAAACCACTTCCCCAGCCTTGCCCTCAGTGTGGCAAGCTTCTAGTTATATATCGAGATGGCTGGGCGAAATGCACCGCCTGTAGCCATAAAGATAAGCTAGCCGAACTAGAAAAAGTAGGAGCGACAGCATGAAAATCTTAGTTATCAATGGCCCCAACCTCAATCTGCTTGGCAAGCGGAATAAAGCCATTTACGGGGATAAATCATTGGCAGAACTTGATACGCTCTTGAAAAAACGGGGGGAAAGCCTGGGGGTGGACATAGTCAGCTTTCAGTCCAATAGTGAAGGGGCACTTATTGACTCTATTCAGAAGCACTCTTCTGAGGCTAGCGGCATAATTATAAATCCTGGGGCGCTTACTCATTATAGCCTTTCCTTACGGGACGCTTTAGCTGACAGTGGATTACCAATTGTCGAGGTTCATCTGTCGAACATCTATGCTCGAGAAGAATGGCGGGCGAAATCGGTAATCGCCCCTATTGCCAGAGGGCAAATTAGTGGGCTAGGTTGGCGGGGGTATATTGCTGCGCTGCATACGCTAGTCAGCGAACTAAAAGGTGAGGCCTGGGAGTGAGCCGTCTGCAAAAGTTGCGGCAAAACTTAACAAAGCAGGAATTAGACGTCCTAGTAGTTTCTCAGCCACAAAACCGACGTTACCTTTCTGGGTTCACCGGCTCAACAGGTTGGCTGTTTATTTCAAATAGTAACGCCTGCTTAGCCGTTGACTTCCGCTATGTGGAGCAAGCTAAAAAGGAGTCACCTGATTTTGAGATTGTTCATGTTAAAGGTGACGTGGCGAATTGGCTGCCTAAATTAACCTCAGATTTGGGATTTAAAAAGACTGGTTTTGAAGCAGACCAGGTTCCTTTTGCTGCTTACCAGCAAATATGTAAAATGATAAGTGATGGTCACTATCAACTACAATTTATTCCCACTACTGGTCTGGTAGAATCCCTTCGCGCCGTAAAAGAACCTGAAGAATTCAAGTTTATCACTGAGGCGGCTAAACTAGCTGATGCCGCTCTTGAATATACTAAATCAATAATATGTGCTAGAGTGACTGAGAAGGAGATAGCCTGGGAACTGGAGAAATTTCTCCATGAAAAAGGCAGTGAGGCTGTGCCTTTTGACATCATCGTAGCTTCTGGACCTAATGCAGCCTTACCCCATGCTAAGCCTTCTGACCGAGTTATCTGTAAAGGTGAGCCTGTGGTGATTGACATAGGAGCCCGAGTGAACGGTTATTGTAGCGATTTAAGCCGCACTCTCTGCTTTGGTGATAAAGACAAGACTTTTTCCAAAATTTATGATATTGTTTTGGGGGCACAACTAACCGCTGTGGCTACGATTGGAGCTGGTATGAGCGGTGACCAGGCTGACCGATTGGCTCGAACGATTGTAGAGCAATCAGAATATGGAGATGCTTTTGGTCATGGCCTAGGGCATGGCGTTGGATTAGAGGCTCACGAGTCACCACGGCTTGGTCCTAATTCGTCAGATATCTTGTTTGACGGCATGGTCTTCACTATTGAGCCTGGAATTTATATCGCTGGTTGGGGCGGGGTTAGAATCGAAGATACTGTGATAATAGAAAATGGCAAGGTTAAAGCCCTTACCAAGGCAGAAAGAACAGCGAACATCGGCTAGGGGGTAACCATCTTATGATTGACGCGGGAGAATTAAAAAGAGGGATAACGATTGAACTAGATGGGCAACTATGCCAAGTTCTCGATTATCAGCATATTAAGATGGGGCGAGGCTCAGCACAGGTTCGACTGAAACTTCGTGATGTTCGTGCTGGTCATACAACCGAACGGTCTTTCCAGGCCAGCGAGCGGTTTACTCGAGCTTTCCTTGAACGCCGCCCTGCTCAATATCTTTATAACGATGGCGGTCTTTACTATTTTATGGATACTAAGACTTTCGAGCAGATACCTCTGGACAAATCAATGCTTGGCGAGGCGCTGAAATATTTGAAAGACGGGATGAACTTAGAAATGCTTACTCATAAAGGCAAGGCTGTGGGAACAGAATTACCTGTGTCAGTAGAGCTTAAGGTTACAGAAGCCGGCCCAGGCTTCAAGGGCGATACAGCCTCTGCTGGCAGTAAACCTGCTAAGCTGGAAACAGGCATTACTATTAAGGTTCCTTTTTTTATTAATACCGGTGACACTATCAAGGTGGACACCCGCACAGGTGAATACCTAGAGAGGGTGAGCTGAATCTTTGATAAAGGCTGACCTTCACATCCATACCGCCTATTCTATGGATTGCGCTATGCCTTTGGAGCAGATAATTACGCGCTGCCTGGAAATCGGTATCAACTGCCTGGCAATAACTGACCATAATACCATTGCTGGAGCTTTAAAGATAAAAGAAATGGCACCTTTTCCCATTATCATGGGTGAGGAAATCTTAACCTCATGTGGTGAAGTCATCGGGCTGTTTCTAAGCCAGGAGATTCCCAGCAAATTGTCTATTGAGGAAACTATATCTCAAATTAAAGCTCAAGATGGGCTGGTATGCATTCCACATCCGTACGATAGATTACGCCTGTCAATGTTCAGGAACCAGGTGTTTGAGTCTATAATGCCAGAAGTTGACATTATTGAGGTCTTCAATGCACGTAGCCTTTCGCCAAACAGTTCAGCCAGAGCACGGCATTTAGTTCGCAAATATGGCAAGCTTGCCAGTGCCGGCAGTGATGCTCATACACCGTCCGAGATCGGGAATGCTTATGTTGAAATGCCCGAATTCACCGGGAAGGATGAATTCCTGGTATCCTTAGCACAAGGAAAAATCTCCGGCAACAAGTCAAATCCAGTTGTTCATTTTGCCAGTACTTGGGCTAGACTAAAGAAGAACCTGCCTTAAAAGAGGTTATCTTGTTAACCATCGGTTGGTTTTCCACCGGCAGAGACGAGGCAGCAAGACAACTTCTGCAAGTTGTTCAACAAAAAATTCAAAGCGACGAAATAAAAGGCAAAATTGATTTCGTCTTCAGCAATCGGGAACCAGGTGAATCGAAGCAAAGCGACTTATTCTTCACATTAGTTCACAGCTATCATATCCCGCTTATCTGCTTTTCCTACAAGAAATTTGAAACTGTCCAAGGTGTAACAGACAAGACAACAGGCGAATCGTTGCCAAAATGGCGACTTGAATATGATAGGGAGGTTATGAAAAGACTTCGGGATTTCAATCCCGAGTTGTGTGTGCTTGCTGGCTACATGCTCATCGTTGGCGAAGAGATGTGCCACAGATATAATATGATTAACTTACATCCAGCATCTCCAGGCGGACCTAAGGGTAGCTGGCAAGAGGTAATCTGGAAACTAATAGAAGATAACGCCGCAGAATCCGGGGTGATGATGCATCTGGTAACACCAGAGCTAGATAGAGGACCAGTAATAACCTATTGCACCTTTCCTATTAGAGGTAAACCTTTCGACAAATATTGGCGCGAAATAAGTAGTCGCTCTGTAGTTGAAATAAAAAAAGAGCAGGGCGAAAAAAATACGCTATTCCAGCTCATCCGCAAGCACGGGCTAGCCAGGGAATTTCCTCTTATTGTGTCAACGCTGAGAGCTTTCAGCCAGGGAGAAATAAAGATAGAAGCCGACAGAATATTTGACTGCCGCGGGAAGCCGATATCTGGATATGACCTTAGTGGCGAAGTAAATAGGATAGCGCAGTTAAAATGAGTGTCATCTGTTTTGACCTTGAAGGTCCATTGGCTACTCAGGATAATGCCTATGAGCTTATGAAGCTTTTTCCTGATGGCGGCAAGATTTTCGAGACCATTAGTCGCTACGATGATTTGCTCACATTAGAAGCCAGACTAGACTACGAACCTGGAGACACTTTGGCTCTCATCGCACCATTCTTGGTATATCATGGAATCAAGGAAGATGACATATCTGCTCTAGCGACAAAGGCAACTTTAGTTAGCGGGGCTGCTAATCTAGTTGCCCGACTCGGTGCCGGCAGTTGGAACGTGTTCTGCATCAGCACCAGCTATGAACAATATGCCAGGCATATAGCCCGCAGGCTCAACATTTTCTCCCAGAACATTGCCTGTACTTCTTTTCCACTAGATAAATCCTCTCAAATGTTATGTAAAGAAGATTTTAGATACCTGGAGACAATGGAGAAGGAGATTTTGACTAAAGGCTCAATGGATGACGACTGGATAAAGAAACGCCTTGACCGCTTCTACTGGCGGGAGTTGCCAAAAACCAATTTAGGTCAGCTTCTGGAGCAGGTCAGGCCCATTGGTGGACAACGCAAGGTAGAAGCCTTGGGGCGATTTGCCAAGGCTCAAGATAAACCTCTGTCCGACTGGGTAGTGGTCGGTGATAGCATCACTGACTTCAAGATGCTTCAAGCTGTTGACCAGGCTCGTGGTCTAGCAATTGCCTTCAATGCTAATGAATATGCACTCCCCTATGCTACCATGGGCCTGGCATCCACACATCTTGATGACCTGTGGCCAATTTTAGAGGCTTGGAAGAAAGGTAAACGTCCCTTGGTAGAAAAACTGGTTAAAGAAAAGGAAAAGACTGGCGGAGGCGGGGACAGGGGACATTTTCACTGGCTGGTTGGAATTAAGGATATTGCTATACCTCTCAAAACTCACAAGAGAATTCGTCGCGCTGTCCGAGAAGAGGCAGCTAAGCTAGGCTGAGTTTGTTACATGGCTAAGATTGAGATAGTTGGCTTGGGGGCAATGAACATCGACCGTCTGTATCAGGTCGACGAGCTTGTTGTTGATGGTGAACAGTTGGTGACAGATTTTGTGTCTCTTCCTGGTGGGTCTGCAGCTAATACCATTTACGGTCTAGCTAAACTCGGTGTTAAAGCAGGATTTGTCGGTGCTGTGGGCACGGATGAGGACGGAAAAGAGTTGATTGGTGATTTCAAGGCTGTAGCTGTTGATACCAGTCAAATCCGGCTTAAGCAAGCAATAAAAACGGGGGCGACGATTTGCATTAGCGACAAGCTGGGCAAACGAGCAATCTATGTATCACCCGGCGCTAATAGCCTACTTAGTACTGAACATATAGATTTGGACTACCTGAACCAGGCTAAGATGGTTCACCTGTCTTCCTTCGCCGATGCCAAGCAGTTCAAACTCCAGGTCAATCTGGTAAAGAAGCTAAGGAATTCAGTTAAGATTAGCCTGGCTCCGGGAATGCTCTATGCTTCCAGAGGGCTGAAAGCTTTAGCTCCCTTACTTGAGAAAACCTACGTCGTTTTTATGAACTGTGATGAAATCGAGCAATTAACAGGTAGAGATTTCAGGGCTGGGGCTCAAGAGTGTCTAAAGCTGGGTTGCCGGATTGTTGTTGTGACTCTGGGCAGAGGTCTATTTAAGGGCAAGTCTAAGACTATCACAGCCTATATTTGTGAAGCAGGCAAAAAGTATGAAATCGAGTCTGAAGCAGGAGACTTGCCCCCCCGATTGGAGACGACTGGTGCTGGAGATGCCTTCGCCGCCGGCTTTCTCTTCGGTTTTCTCAGAGGCAAGGCTGTTGAAGAATGTGGCTTACTTGGAGATATAATGGCACGCTTTGTCATAAATGAAGTCGGAGCTAGAAAGGGACTGCCGACTTTA
>JBBISW010000063.1:0-10909 GCA_037441105.1 Chloroflexota bacterium | reverse complement strand
TATGTTTGCCATTGCGGTTCCAATATCGCTGGAACCGTTGATGTGCCACAAGTGGTTGAATTTGCCAAGGGATTAAATGCGGTAACAGTTGCCCGCGAGTACAAATTCATGTGCTCTGACCCAGGGCAGAGCATGATAAAGGAAGACATCAAAAATTTGGGGCTTAACCGGGTTGTGGTTGCCTCCTGTTCACCACTGTTACATGAGCCAACTTTCCGCCGCGCTATCACAGAAGCTGGAATCAATCCCTATCTCCTCGAGATGGCTAACATCCGCGAGCACTGTTCCTGGACCACTGAGGACCACGGAGAAGCCACGGAGAAGGCTAAAGCTCTGGTGAGTGCCGCTATAAAACGCGTTTATTATCATCAGCCTTTAGAAGTAAAAGAGGTTCCGGTCAATCCAAATACTTTGATTGTCGGTGGCGGTATTGCCGGCATCCAGGCTGCTCTGGAAATCGCTGAGGCCGGTCACAAGGTCTACTTAGTAGAGAGAGACCCCAGCATTGGCGGACACATGATTCAGTTCGACAAGACCTTCCCCACCCTCGACTGCTCCGCCTGCATCCTCACACCCAAAATGACCTCTGCCGGCTCACACCCCAATATCGAGTTGATGACTTACAGCGAAGTAGAAGAAATCTCCGGTTTTATCGGTAACTTCAAAGCCAGGATTCGCAAGAAGGCCAAATTTGTGGACGAGTCCAAATGTAACGGCTGCGGTATCTGCATAGAAAAGTGTCCCTGGAAAGCACCCAGCGAATTTGACCTTGGACTCGGCCAACGAAAAGCCATCTACACCCCATTCCCTCAGGCGGTGCCAAACATTCCGGTTATAGACAAAGAGCACTGCGCCTACTTCCTTAAAGGTAAATGCCGTGCCTGCGAGAAGTTCTGCGAACGAGAGGCTATAGACTTCGAACAGCAGGACAAAGTCGTCGAGATAGACATAGGTAACATAATTATTGCTACTGGCTTTGACCCCTTCGACCCCACCCCCATCATCAAGTACGGTTATGGTAAATTCCCCAATGTTGTTACTGGGCTTGAATTCGAGAGAATCTGCAACTCCGTAGGACCTACCGCTGGCAAAATCGTTCTCAAAGACGGCTCCGAACCAAAGAGCATAGCTATCATCCACTGCGTCGGCAGCCGAGACGAACATTACCATAGATATTGCTCTCGAGTCTGCTGTATGTACGCCCTCAAATACTCTCACCTTATAAAAGAAAAAACCAATGCCGATGTCTATCAAATGTACATAGATATGCGCTGCTTCGGTAAGGGATACGAGGAATTCTATGAGAGGTTATCTAAAGAGGGCGTTACATTCATACGAGGAAAAGTAGCTGAGGTTACCGATAGGGCGATGACTGACGAGGAGAAGGGGAAACTCATCGTCTGTGGTGAGGACACCTTGCTTGGAACCGTTGTCCGAGTCCCGGTTGACATGGTCATCCTGTGCATAGCCCTGGAGGCTCGCGTGGATGCTAAGGATGTGGCTCAAAAGTTCAGTATCAGCCAAGGTGCTGATGGCTTCTTCATCGAGAGGCATCCCAAACTCGACCCGGTAGCCACCATGACCGACGGTGTCTTCATCGCTGGCTGTTGCCAGGGACCCAAAGACATACCCGATACTGTAGCCCAGGCCTCAGCAGCAGCCACTCGCATTTTGGCTTTAATCAGCAAAGGGAAGGTCGAGCTGGAGGCTGCTGTCGCAGTTATAGATGAAGAGAAATGCTCTGGTTGCCGAATTTGCAACCTGCTCTGTCCCTACAACGCCATCGACTTCATCGAGGAAGACGAGGTATCCCGAATCAACGAGGCTCTGTGTAAGGGTTGCGGCACCTGTGTCGCCGCCTGCCCTAGTGCAGCAATTACACACAAACACTTCACCACCGAAGAAATCTTTGCAGAAATCGAGGGGGTATTAGTATGAACTTCGAACCGAAAATCGTTGGCTTCTGTTGTAACTGGTGCTCCTACCGGGGTGCTGACCTGGCTGGCACTGCCAGAATGAAATGCTCACCTAACGTCCGTATCATCAGAGTAATGTGCAGCGGCCGGGTGGAACCAACCTTTGTTGTCAAAGCTTTCGAACTTGGAGCTGATGGCGTTCTGGTATTAGGTTGCCATCCCGGTGATTGCCACTATTCCGAAGGGAATTATAAGACAATGCGGCGCATGCCATTGCTCAAGAAAACGCTGAGTCAGCTTGGCATTGAGAATGAGCGGGTGCGACTTGATTGGGTATCAGCATCCGAAGGTGACCGCTTCGTCTCAGTAGTTGACGATATGACCGCCAAGGTTAGAGCCTTGGGACCATTCAAAAAGAACTCCAAGGAGGCAAAACATGGCTAAGCTTAAAATAGCTCTCTACTGGGCGGCAAGTTGCGGCGGCTGCGAAATTGCTCAGCTCCAGATTGGCGACAAAATCCTGAAACTAGCTGAGGTTGCTGACATCGTTTTCTGGCCAGTAGCCATTGACGCCAAGTACAAAGACGTCGAAGCCATGCCCGAAAAGAGCATAGATGTTTGTCTGTTCAACGGGGGCATTAGAAATTCGGAGCAGGAACACCTGGCAAAGATGCTCCGTGAAAAATCCAAGGTAATGATTGCCTACGGTGCCTGCGCCTACGAAGGCGGCATTCCCGGTTTGGCTAACTTGTTTAGTAAGGAAATGATTTTTCAAAGAGTTTACCTGGAAACACAATCAACAGACAATAAAGACAAGGTATTCCCTCAGACAAAATACAAGGTGCCCGAAGGTGAACTTAACATCCCTGAGTTCTATGACATCGTCAGGACTCTCGCACAGACAGTGGATGTGGACTACACCATCCCCGGTTGTCCCCCAGAAGCCAGAACGACATGGCTGGCTTTGGAAGCCTTGATTGAAGGTAAATTGCCGCCAAAGGGTGCTGTTATCACCCACAATGCCAAAGCAGTGTGCGATGATTGCCCTCGGAAGAGAGATGTGAAAAAGGTTAAGAAATTCTACCGCACCTTTGAAATCATACCTGAACCAGAAATATGCCTACTGGAGCAAGGCTTAGTGTGCGCCGGCATCGCTACCCGAGGTGGCTGCGAAGCTCCTTGCCCACAGGCTAACATGCCTTGCACTGGCTGCTACGGGCCGGTAGACGGAGTAATTGACCAGGGAGCTCACTTCCTGAGCGGAGTAGCTTCAGTGATTGACTCCAACGACCCAGCCGAAATAGATAAAATCATCGCTGGCATCCACGACCCCGTAGGCACCTTCTATCGCTACAGCTTACCTGATTCGCTACTAAGGAGGGCAAGAATAAAATGAAAAAGATAACCATAGACCCTATCACCAGGCTTGAAGGTCACGGCAAAATTGAAATTTTCCTCAATGACGCTGGCGAGGTGGAGAACAGCTATTTCCAAGTCCCAGAACTTAGGGGATTTGAGAAATTCTCTGAAGGGCGATTGGCTGAGGATATGCCCCAGATAACACAGAGAATCTGCGGCGTTTGCCCCGAAGCTCACCACATGGCATCAGCCAAAACACTCGATGACCTGTTCCACGTTGACCCCCCAAGCCCAGCCAAAAAACTTCGCGAACTTTTCTACAGCTCCTTCTATGTCACCGACCATACCACCCATTTCTATATACTCGCCGGCCCCGACTTCGTCATGGGGCCAGAGGCTCCCGTTGCCGAACGCAACATCCTGGGTGTCATCGCCAAAGTCGGCTTGGAACTAGGTGGAGCTGTGATTAATACACGAATGAAAAATCACCGCATCATCCACATGCTCGGCGGCAGAGCCGTGCATCCTGTCTTTGCTCTGCCCGGCGGTGTCAGCAAGGGCCTTAATGAAGAGGAAAGAAAAGAAGTTGAACAAATAGCCAAGGAATCCGTGGAGTTTGCTAAGCTCTCCCTGAAAGTCTTTGATGATATCGTCCTCAAGAACAAAGAGTACCTGGATATGGTTCTCAGCGATGCTTATACTCACCGTACTTACTACATGGGTCTGGTTGACGAAAAGAACAAGGTCAACTTCTATGATGGTAAAGTTAGAGTAGTTGACCCTGACGGCAAAGAGTTTGTTAAATATGCGCCTCGGGAATACCTGGAACATGTTGCCGAACATGTAGAGCCATGGACCTATGTCAAGATTCCTTATCTCAAGAAGGTCGGTTGGAAAGGGTTTGTCGATGGCAAAGATAGCGGCGTTTTCCGGTCAACTCCTCTTTCCCGGCTTAACGCTGCCGATGGCATGGCAACACCGCTGGCACAGGCAGAATACGAGAGATTTTATTCCACACTGGGTGGTAAACCCGTACACCAGACACTGGCCACTCACTGGGCACGCCTAGTTGAGCTTCTCTACGCTGCGGAAAGGTTACTGAAGCTCAGCCAAGACCCTGAAATCACCAGCCCCAACATACGCACTATCCCTACAGCTACCCCTGACGAAGGCGTCGGCATAGTTGAGGCTCCTCGAGGTACGCTAACCCATCACTATATTACTGATGAGAAAGGAATTATCAAGAAAGCTAACTTAATCGTTGCTACAGTCAATAACGTTGCTGCCATCAGTATGTCCGTTAAGAAAGCAGCTCAGGCTCTCATAAAACCTGGCAAAAAGATAACCGAAGGGCTACTTAACCGCATCGAAATGGCCTGGCGTCCTTACGACCCGTGCTTTGGTTGTGCTACGCATACTCTCCCCGGCCAGGCACCCATGGAGGTAATCATCTACAATAGCAAGGGAGAGATAATAGAAAGGCTAAGCCGCTAACCCGCGCTCCCGGTCAGTAATAGTTGCAGTATCATAAGTGGATGGGAAGACGAAGACGCTGATATTGGGGATGGGCAACTCACTCCTCAGCGATGATGGAGTGGGGCTCTATGTCGCTGCTGAACTAAAAAGCAGACTTAATCAACCAGAGATAACAGTTATGGAGACCGGCATGGCCGGTTTAAGCCTGCTAGACCTTCTAGTCGGCTATGACAAAGCTATCATCATTGACGCCATTCAGACGTTGGATGGAAAACCAGGGCAAATTTATCGGCTTGACCCAGAAGCCTTTGATACTACTCGTCGCACAGCCTCACCTCATGATGTTAACTTCACTACCGCCCTCGAATTTGGTAAAAGATTAGGTCTTGCCTTGCCACAGCAAATCGTCATCTTCGCCATCGAGGCATCAGATATAAGCACCTTCAGCGAAGAATGCACACCAGAGGTCAGACAGGCAATTCCCGTTTGCGTTGAAATGGTTCTACAGGAGCTAAATAGAAACCAAAATACGTAGCTCACTCGTCGTTGAAACTCGTTACTAGACGACATACACTGGCAAGTCTGGTAAAATCGTGGCAGGAAAATGAGATTGCCCAATATCTCACAAGTTGAACAGCTTATTGACCAGGCTCTGTCAGAAGACCTCGGCTCGGGAGATGCGACTACTGAGGCGCTAGTGCCTGAGACACAACAGGGAAAGGCATCAGTCACGGCCAAAGCAAAGGGGACCATAGCTGGAGCTGAGATAGGCAGACGGGTTTTCCTCAAAGTCGACCCGGAATTGAAGATAGATATTCTCATCGAGGATGGGGCTGAGGTTAAGCCCGGGGACATAGTAGCTAAAATAGAAGGCAAGATTGCCAGCATACTAAAAGCCGAACGGGTAGCCTTAAATTTCTTGCAACGCCTCAGCGGCATCGCTTCAGAGACAGCTCGCTATGTCCAAGCTGTTAAAGGCTTGCCAGTTCAAATCACTGACACCCGGAAAACTACACCAAGCTTAAGAGCGCTAGAAAAGTACGCTGTGCGAGCTGGCGGCGGCAAAAACCACCGCATGCACCTCGGAGATGGTATCCTGATTAAGGACAATCACCTGGCGGCAGCTCAGCGCCAGGGCCTAAACATAAAACAGATTATAGCCAAAGCTCGCCAGAAAGCTCCCCCTGAACTGAAAATCGAGATAGAAGTCAAAACTCCACAGGAAGCTGCCGAAGCTGCTGAAGCCGGAGCTGAGATTATCATGCTTGACAATATGAACCTTAAGGATATGCGTCAGGCTGTCCAGCTAATCAAAGGCCGTGCTTTAATCGAAGCCTCCGGTGGTATTACTCTGGACAAAGTTCGAGCCGTGGCTGAAACCGGTGTTGACCTTATCTCAATAGGTGCTCTAACCCACTCTCCAAAAGCCCTTGATATCAGCCTGGAATTAGACTAAAGATTTGTCGGCGCCAGGCCATGTGCCTTGAGCAAGGGAAGGTCATTCAAAATGGCCTCGGTATGTCCGTCAGCCACTATCTTTCCCTCATCCATCATCACAGTCCGCTGACACAAAGCCCTGACTAATTCCAAATCATGAGTAGCGATGATTTTAGTCATCGGAAGCTGCTTGAGCAGTTCAATTAAAGACCACTTACTCCTCGGGTCGAGGTTGCTGGTAGGCTCGTCAATGACCAGAATCTCCGGGTTTAGAGACAGGACAGTAGCAATGGCAACTCGCTTTTTCTCGCCGACGCTGAGATGATGGGGCGAACGCTGCTCATAACCACTCATCCTCACCCACTCCAGGGCTTGAGCCACCCGCTGCTCTACCTCAGACTCAGAATAGCCCATGTTTATCGGGCCAAAGGCAACATCATCGAAAACGCTCAGCGAGAAAAGCTGGTCTTCCGGGTCCTGAAATACCAGGCCAACCCTTTTCCTTATTTCCTTCAGATTCTTCTCCTCAACCCTTAATCCGCAAATCTCAACCGTACTATTGCCGCGGAGGACACCATTCAAATGAAGCAACAGCGTTGATTTCCCGGCACCATTCGGGCCTATCATGGCTACATTCTCGCCAGGGTAAATAGCCAGGTCAACGCTTTTCAGCCCCTGATTCCCGTCAGGATAGATATAGGAAAGATTTTTGATATCTATGACTTTATCCATGACTTCTAAATCCAGTTATTTTTCTAAAATTCACCTCGCCCATTTTTCAGAAGGCCTTCGCTGGCAAGAAAATAAATCTGGGGCCTCATGAAAAACTCCGTTTTTCAGGGGTAATTTACCACCCAAATAATATACGGGGAAATGAGCATTAGGCAAAAAGTGACACTAAAGTAAGCATCGGCTGGTCTGAAACTCAACTTGTGCAACGTGCGAACTTGACCATCAAAACCCCTGGACAACATGGCGGCATAAATTCTTTCACCTCGCTCATAGCTCCTGATAAACAGGGTGCCGACCATGTTGCCGATAGTCTTTAACTGATGCAGCCGGTTGCCACCGAAGTTGCGGCTGTCACGCGCTTGCTGCATCCGCATCACTTCATCCACCAGAACAAAAATATAGCGGTACATAAAAGAGAGAATCAATATCATCACCTGTGGTACACCTAATTGCTTCAAGCCTTTCAGTAAGTCAACAAGCTTCGTCGTTGAGGACAACAAAATCAGACCTAAAATGCAGAGCCAGGCTTTCACCACCACGTTTGCCAGAATAAGCAGGCCACTGTAAGTTACCGATATTTGCCACAGCCAGATGTTATAGCTGCCAGCTACTTCACCCTCTTTGAAAAAGGGTATAAATACAGCAATCAGCAAAACGAAGGGGAAAATCACTAAAGACCTCTTCAGAACATAAAGCGGCGGCAACTTGGAAAGAATTATCAACACGGCAACTATACAGAAATAACAGGCAAAAACTCGCCAATTACTTGCCGGTGTCAACACCACAGCCAGTATTAAAGCCAGGCTGGCGATGAGCTTGGTTCTGGGGTCAAGCCTGTGGATAAAGCTGTCTAGGTCACTATATTCATCAATAAAGCTATGCTTCACCTTTTGTCCTCAATAACTTAGCCAGTCCATAACCGATGCCAAAAAGGATAAGAGTGCCCACTATTCCAGCCAGAATTGTAGCAATGGCTTCATTCGTCACCCCAGGTATCACATAGTCAGGCATAATTTCAAAGAAAGGCTCAAGAGCTGCGCCAATAAAACCCTTATCCTCAGCCACTCTCTCTAAACCATCTGGGGATGAAGAAGCCAAAGGAGACAATATCGCCAGAAGTAAGGCTAAAATCAAAGCTCCATGCCACCATTTAAATTTCATCTCTATCGCGACCTCCTTAAAAAGAGTTTTTACTAATGTAGTGCGAGGCTTCAGCCTCGCTGGAGAAAGGCGACCCTAAAGGGTCGCACTACATTGGAAAACAAATCATTAATAAACACCCTCCTTCAAGCCTTTTGCAGTTCCAACAGGTCAGCCCTAGTAGCTAGCACCAGACTGAGCACCGCTGCAGTTATCAAACCTTCACCGATACCGATGAGAGCATGAACGCCGGCCATCGCTGGCAAGGCGACACCCAAGGGCACAGTGCCTGATATTGCCAACTCAACTGCACAGGCAACTGATGCTATCACCACCGTGAGCCAGGCAGCTGTACCGCTGCCAACCATTATGCCTAACTTCCGCTTGCTGAAAAGCGAAGCCACACCTCGATAGACATAATAGCCCACAAAGCAAGCAATAACGCCCATATTGACGACGTTAGCACCCAAGGCCAGCAGTCCCCCATCCTGAAAAATCAGGCTTTGCACAATAAGCACACAGGTCATTATCAGCACCCCTGCCCACGGCCCCAGCAGGATAGCAGCTAAAGCAGCCCCGATAAGATGCCCCGAAGTACCCCCAATCACGGGGAAATTCAACATCTGAGCAGCAAAAATAAAAGCCGCCAATACCCCCATCAGCGGTATTTGCTTCTCCCCCATCTTCTTGTTCGTCGCCTTAACCGCGTAGGCAATGCTGCCAGCAGCGACAACAATTCCAGCCACTACCACCGGTGTACTGATGAAACCATCTGGAATATGCATCGAAATCCTCCTTCCAACAAAATTTATTCAATAAGATGCAACTGCAACTAATTGCACCAAGCACTAAAAATAAAAACCTCCTACTCCCTCTGACACCCGGAACACAGACCGAAAACAGCCATATGCTTCAAATCGGCCTTAAACTGATACATGTCGAACAAAGTTCCTTCCAATGGAGTCAACGCTGATTCGGGTAAATCAATTGTCCTGCCACATTTCTGGCACACAAGATGGTGGTGATGCCCTCTTTCTGCAGGATGAAAGCGGACACACCCATCACCTAAGGCAATCTCGGTAACCAGCCCAAGCACCTTCAATAGTTCCAACGTCCGGTAAACAGTAGATATGTTAGCATAAGGATAACTGACTTTAACCTGGGCATAAATCTCCTCAGCGCTGACATGCTCATCGGCACCATGTAGAGCTTCAACAACCATCATCCGCTGCGGAGTCAACCGATAGCCCTTCCCCTTAAGCGTATGGCCACAACTCATAACTATAAAATTATAACACAGCTCGGAAGTTATTGCAACTAGTTGCACTAGCAACTAATTGAATTCTACGACATCTTCTGCTTACTATCCAACGCTATGGTAACCGGGCCGTCATTATGTATTTCCACCAACATATGTTGCTGAAAGCGTCCCGTCGCTACCTTCAGCCCAGTACCACGGACTCGGTCGACAAAAAAGTTGACCAAAGCCTCAGCTTGCTCCGGCGGTGCTGCCTCCTCAAAACTGGGTCGTCGCCCCTTCCGCGTATCAGCAAGAAGAGTAAACTGGCTGACGACCAAAATTTCGCCGCTAGTTTCCAGCGCCGAGAGATTAAACTTGCTGGCCTCATCAGCAAAGATGCGAAGATTGACTATCTTGTCAGCCAGGTAAATAGCATCTCTCTCGGTATCTCCACGAGCTATGCCGAGGAGGACAACCAAACCGCGACCTATTTCTCCGACCACCTCACCACCGACACTTACCGATGCCTTGGTGACTCGCTGCACTAATGCTTTCAAAACGTCTCCAATCTACATAGGGCTAAAAGAAAGCGACCTCGATATTTTACGCAAGGAGACTATCTAAGACAAATGTATTCTCTTTCGTCTTGGTGAGTGTATAATCGAGCTAGACACATAGTTGCGACTGAAGTAGGCAGGAGACAGTGAGTTGCAGCAGTAGTATCAGTGCCCTAACTGTGGTGACCCGGTTGCTTTCGGGACTAGATTCTGTGGTAATTGTGGTATAAGTCTAAATTGGCCAGCACAGCAACATACCCAGCAATCAACGCAAAAAGTTAGGGCAACATCAGGCTGGGCTAAATTCGGCAAAGCGTTGTTAATAGAGTCTGCTGAAAAACCACCATTGTAATTAACCATTTCACTGTGGCGGTTGAATTTTGTCACCGCTGTCCAAGGAATCGCCCGGCTATCGGTGTTTGTTTTCTCCCTCTCTCCTTATTTCCCTGCTTCCTTCCTCTGTTTTTCTCCTCACGACCCTGAAACAGGCACAGGTATCCCTATAGGAAACGGATGAGGAACGTTCGGCTGCTTTCCGTCCAATGAGAACGCAAGCTTCACCAGCCTCTTCAGATTACAGACGAGAGGCAGAAGGTTGTCACAGTGCCACAGAAAGTTGTTATCTACACCAAGCCGGGTTGCCCCTACTGCGCTGCAGCCAAGCAGGACCTCGAGGAGCGCAGCGTGCCCTATGAGGAAATCAGCACTGAAAACAATCCCAAGGCCGTCGAAGAGGTCATGCGCCTGTCTAACGGCAAGGGCATAGTGCCCGTGATGGTCAGCGGAGAGGAGGTCAAGGTAGGCTTCGGCGGCTGAGCCATCTAGCTTGCGGCAGTCTGCCGCAAACATCGAGCTACTATCAAGAAGGTGTGGGTTCGAGTCCCTCCCTCGGCACTCCATCTCCATTAACCCCTCGTGACCGGTTCATAGAATACTCCCGTTGACACTGCGTTGCAACATTGGTCTTTGTTGGCTTATTGGAGCCCTTGACACAAGCGAGTATGGAGGCTAACATAGCCACAGTTGTTACTCTGCAACAATCTCAGCCAAAA
>JBBISW010000062.1:0-11009 GCA_037441105.1 Chloroflexota bacterium | reverse complement strand
CAGGGTCATCATCAACTACCAAAATCTTCTTACCTGTCATCAGCTTCTGTGTCCCAGCAAATTATATCAAACAGCAACACAACAATCCATATTCCTATATAAGAGGGCGCAGAACCTCCCAAATTATGCACGCCTCAAAAACTACGTAGCTACCTTTACCTTTTTCGGGAGCGTGAAGCAAAATTTACTCCCTTTGCCAGTTTCAGGACATGGGCTCTCGACCCAGATTTTGCCACCGTGAGCCTGTACAATTCTTCTAGAGATGGATAACCCCAAGCCTGTTCCTTTAGGACCTACGTTGCTACCTCGGAAAAAGTCTTCAAATAGCCTCGGCAAGTCATCGGTGGGGATCCCACACCCAGTATCAGCCACTTCAACCAAAATCTCGCTATCCGTTTCTATGGCTCGTACCAGCACCTCGCCTTCGCTGGTATAGTTGATGGCATTGTTCACAAGATTGGTTATCACTTGCTGTAACCTGGTCGGAGAGCCATATACACAAGATAGCCCTCGAGGCACATGAACTGAGAATTTTATTCCCTTCTGTTGTGCCAGGCTAGAGCCTTCTTCGGCAAAACTATCTATTACCTGGGACAACGATACCTCTGTCATCTCCTGAACCAACTGTCCCATCTCGATACGAGGGATATCCAGCAGATCGCTGATAAGGTTAAGCAGCTCAGTAATCCTTTGGCTAGCTCTTTCCATCATGTGTCTTTGCTTCTCATTCAGTTCTCCGGCATAGCCCCCAAGTATCACCCCCAAGAAACTTTGTATGGCAGAAAGAGGCGCTTTCAAGTCATGGGCGGCAATGCTGACAAAGCGAAGAAACTGCTTCTTTTCCTCTTCTAGCAACTCTGCCCTCTCCAGAGCAACAGCGCCCAGGTTAGCCAGAGCGCCAAAAAAATCTGCCTCCTGTTCAGTAAACTCCCGCGGCTGTGAGGTATAAATGCGCAAAATACCGATAACTTGACCACGCCGCATAAGTGGAAAAGAGAGCATGGACACTATACCTTCCTTTTTCGCCTGCTCCCTGTACTGAACACGGGTGTCAGTAGTAGCATCAAGAATCGCCACTGGTTTGCCGTCAAGTGCTTGCGCAATAGCAGCATCTACCCTCACCGGCCCTTTTCGAACATACCAGTCACTCAACCCATGAGCTACTGTATGTATTAACTGCTGTCGGTCTGGAGTCAACAGCATAAGTGAGCAACCTTTTGCGCCAGCCGTATCGCAGATAGTTTCAACAATGGTTCGCAGCACCTCTTGAGGTGCTAAATTGGAATTGAGCTCCTGGGCTATCTCATAAAGCACTTTATAGCGCTGATCTTCTTCCATCTGACCCGACTATTACCAAAAATTAACCATAGCCTTTTGTCCAACTGTCAATAAGACCAGTTATGTAGCCTTTAAGCGTATACAGAACCGTGGCAGTTTGTCAAGCGTAAGGGCAGTGTAGTTGCGAGGCTTTAGCCCCGCTAGGCAATCCTGAAGAGTCGCAACTACACGCACAGTCTCTCAGGCTGATACCGCTGGTCGACGATTTGCCCATGGCTGTGCTGCTTCAAGTTGTGCTGCGAGGCGGAAAAGAATAGCTTCATCACCAAAGCGGCCAATAAAATGCGTGCCTATCGGCAAACCATCAGTATTCCAAAAGAGCGGCACCGACATAGCTGGCTGCCCGGTGATATTGCAAATCGGCGTGAAGGGACAGAAGGCTGCAGCACGGCGTTGTGCCTGGAGAGGGTCCCCCGGTGGAGAATCAAACGAGCCAAGAGGTAACGGCGGCTCAGCAAGGGTGGGAGTGAGCAAGATATCATAATCGACAAAGAAGCGGGCAACACCACGGGTTATCCCTTGGAGCATTGTCACAGCTCCCAGGTAAGCCGATGCGCTCTGTTGCTGTCCAATTTCATACATAACCCATGTCGCCGGTTCAAACTCGTCCGGGGTTGCCTTTCGACCCAGTGCTAAAGCTGCACCGTCTATAGTCCAGGCACAGCCTGCAGACCAGATAATCATAAAAACACGGCCTATCACTTCACCATCGACTTTCGGAGCTGTTTCAACCACCTCATGCCCCAGGTCAGCACACAGCGCTGCGGCATTTCGAACTGCATCAACACAGTCAGCATGCACTGGAACACCGGTAGCTGCTTTGCTAGTAAAAGCGATACGGAGTCGCCCAGGTTCAGCAACTACCTCCTTTAGAAATGGGCGCTTTGGCGGCGGAGCCCAGTACGGGTCACCTAAATCCGGACCTGAAGTGGCATCAAGCAATGCAGCACTGTCTCGAACTGTACGAGTCACAGCATGCTCCACTACAAGACCACCCATCATATCACCGAAATTTGGGCCAAGCGGGTTTCGTGCCCTCGTTGGCTTAAGTCCAAAGACCCCACAGCACGAAGCCGGGATCCGAATCGAGCCACCACCATCGCTAGCGTGAGCCATCGCAACCATTCCTGCAGCTACAGCCGCCGCCGAGCCTCCGCTGGAGCCACCAGTAGTTCGGCTTGTATCCCAGGGGTTATGACTAGGCCCGAACAGGCGAGGCTCGGTCGTCGGCAAAAGCCCCAGCTCCGGTGTATTTGTCTTTCCTAAGATAATCAACCCAGCACGTTTCAACCTCGCTACCAGCTCACTATCCCTGGTAGATACCATATCTCGCAGAAAATTAGACCCGAGTGTCATTCGGACGCCAGCATACGAAGCCACAATATCTTTAATCAGAAACGGTACGCCGGTAAAGGGACCCTTAGGCAATTTACCTGCGGCTGTGGTACGCGCCTGCTCATACATAGGCGTAACCACAGCATTAAGGGCAGGATTCAGACGCTCAATCCGCTTAATGGCCGCATCTACCAGCTCTAATGGTTTAACTTCCCTCTTTCTCACCAGCTCAGCCTGAGCGGTAGCATCAAGAAAAGCAAAAACGTCTGATTTCGCCATCTTCATACCCCATTCCTGCTAAGTAACAGGTTATTTCCGCAAGCGCTTCAATTCAAAGACGACGGGGTTTGCCGGGTCAGGACAGGCGACGGTTGTCTTATCCCGGTCTTCTTCCCAGGGAAAAGAACCGCCGAACTGTAGAACTGAAATGAAGGGAAAGAGCGCATAAAATGCCCAAGGGCACATGCCGGCTGGAGTCTTGTCACTAATGCGATATTCGTCACCAACCTTGTGGCTAAGAGCACAATGACCCTTTTGAGATATTACCTTGGCAATCAATTCATAAAATTCCGCTTCAGCCATGCTAGTCCCTCCTCTTTACTCTTGTTAGCAATCAATCTTACACCATTTAGGCTAAACTAGCTAGTGACTAAACCAGAGAGTGTTTATCGACAATCCGTTCTTATGTAGTTGCGACACTTTAGGGTCGCTTTTCGCGCAGGTTGTCCGAAAATGGTTTGCAAAGTGAGCAGTGTGGGAAATTGAACTCATAAATAGACATATTGTCAGCTTAGAGTGAGTAATTATTTTCAATTTAGCCTATGTTTTGACCCAAAGTGGGAGATGAAATTTCCAGTTTGGACTTTTCGGACAGCCTACGCTACACCCGTAAACGACCTCTAAATCACAAGTAGAGACAGGTCTTTAGACCTGCCAAAGGAAGGGTTCGCCAAGGAAAAGCCCGCCACAAGTTGCCAAACAACCTTTGGCGAGCTCTTCTATCGTTGATTTTGAATAATTTAAGGCCCTACAGAAGCACCACAGGAAACACTAGAACTAATCGCACACCACTACTTGACTTCTACCTTAGCGCCAGCTTCCTCCAGCTTCTTCTTGATATTCGCTGCTTCTTCTTTATTGACACCCTCTTTAACAGGTTTAGGAGCGCCTTCTACCAGGTCTTTAGCCTCTTTCAGGCCCAAAGTGGTCATCTCACGTACCGCTTTAATCACAGCGATTTTATTCTCGCCGATCTCCTTGAGGATTACAGTAAACTCCGTCTTCTCCTCTTCGACTGCCGCTGCGGCACCTCCAACCGCTGGCACTGCAGCGACTGCCACTGGTGCCGCTGCGGTTACTCCAAACTCTTCTTCCAGAGCTTTCACTAACTCAGCTAGCTCCAACACCGTCATGCTCTTAACTGCAGCTATGATTTCTTCTTTTGACATTGCTTTAGCTCCTTCCGTTGAAACTTCTTTAGCCTTAGACGCTTTCTTCGCTTTTGGTTTCTCCTCGACTTTCACTTCTGCTTCCGGTTGCCCGGATTCGATTTCACTCTGTGACATTTTATCCTCCTTCAACTTGTTGAATTCTAGCTTGCATTACATTCAAAAGCCCACGTAAAGGTGCGCTCATCACATTATGTAAAATCTGCAATGGGGCCTGCACCTGCCCGACTAATCTAGCAACCAAGATCTCCCTTGGCGGCATAGTAGCCAGAGCAGAAATATCCTCGGCAGTAAGCAGCTTATCACCCAGGACTCCACCCTTGACTTGCAACACCGAGCCTGAGGAGCGAATATGCTCTCGCAAAACCTGAGCTGGCTTAACCGCATCATCATAGCCAAAAGCTATAGCCACAGGACCAGCCAAGAGTGCCTCTAACTGCTTTTTGCCTGCTCTCTCAGCAGCAAACCGAGTCAGCGTATTTTTTACCACCTTGTACTCTATACCAAGCTCAGTCAAACGTCGGCGCAACTGCACCATTTCTTTGGCCGAAAGCCCACGATAATCCGTAGCTATAGCGATGGTGCACCGAGACAAGTTAGCTGCTACCTCATCTATAATTTGTTCTTTTTTTTCTTTTTTCAACATGTCACACCCCTAGAAACTAGAAATAATTTATTTTCAATGTAGTGCGACCCTTTAGGGTCGCTTCTCCATAGCGAGGCTATCCCGCAAAGCGGGACGCACTACACTAGTAGACAATCTCTCACACTCCTTAAAATTAAAAAGTCCTTGTGCCATGACACAAGGACCTAAATTCAGCTACAAAGAAACGCAGCCAAACTGAACGTACCTCGGCAGGCATATTTTTAAGCCTTCCGGCACCTGCTGTCATGGGCACAACATAAAAGTCCGCTATTCAATTTTTAAAAGAACTCAGCAACAAAATCAGGCTAGTAATGGCTTCAGATCGAGCCTGATTCCAGGCCCCATCGTAGTTGTCAAAAAAGCACTCCTGATATATTGCCCTTTAGCACCGCTAGGTTTAGCTTTTATCACAGCTTCCACCAGAGCAGTCAGATTTTCTAACAGCTTAGCCTCATCAAAGCTGATTTTGCCGATGGGCACATGAATAATCGCTGTCCTGTCCAGCCGGAATTCCACCCGACCCTTTCGAGCATCGGCAATAGCTCTAGGCAAGTCTTCGGGCGCCACCACCGTGCCCGACTTAGGATTAGGCATCAGTCCTCTTCTTCCCAATATCTTTCCCAACTTCCCCACCTTACCCATCATATCCGGGGTAGCTATACTAACATCAAAGTCAAGCCAGCCTCCCTCGATCTTATTAACAAGGTCATCACCGCCTACATGCTCAGCACCGGCTGCTTCGGCAGCCCTAGCCGCTTCACCTTGAGCAAAGACAAGAATCCGAATCTTCTTGCCCAATCCGTTGGGCAGAAGAGCTATACCTCGAACCTGCTGGTCGGCACTTCTGGGGTCGACGCCCATCCTCAAGTGCAGCTCAACTGTCTCGTCAAAACCAGCAAAGGCGGCTTTTTTAGCCAGCTCGATGGCTTCGCGAGGCAGATAAGCGTTTTCTCTACTAGCAAGCTTGATTGATTCTTTATATTTCTTCCCATGAACTGCCATAGTTTACTCCACGTCAATTCCCATACTACGAGCCGTGCCCGCAATGATCCGTGCTGCGCCTTCAAGGTCAACAGCATTCAAATCTTTCATCTTAAGTTTGGCAATCTCATAAAGCTTTTCACGGGGTACTGTGCCTGCTTTCTGCTGGCCAGTTGTACTGCTACCTTTCTCAATACTCAAGGCTCGCTTCAGCAAGTCAGATGCTGGAGGTGTCTTGGTGACAAAAGTGAATGACCTGTCTTCATATACAGTTATCTCCACCGGGACAATGGAACCTTCCTGGGATTTGGTTTGCTCATTGTAATCCTTGCAGAAAGCCATAATATTGACCCCATGTTGCCCCAAAGCCGGTCCTACTGGCGGGGCTGGGGTGGCTTTTCCTGCTTCAATCTGTAGTTTTATAATCGCTTTAACCTTTTTCGCCATCTATAACCTCTGTACCTGCAAAAAATCGAGCTCCACAGACGTTTCCCGTCCAAAAAGGGTTAGCATTACTTTTACCTTGCCTTTTGCTACATTGATTTCATCAACCACACCGACAAAATCGGTGAAAGGACCGTCAACCACGCGAACGCTCTCACCCTTTCTAAAACCTACTTTAACCTGAGGTGCACCTTCCGTCATCTGCTTCAAGATAGCGTTCACCTCTTGCTCAGCTAAAGCTGTCGGTTTGTTGCCGCTACCGACAAAGCCAGTTATGCCAGGAGTATTGCGCACAACATTCCAGCTATCATCATCCATCCTCATTTGAACCAGGACATACCCGGGAAAGACCTTTTTGGTCACAGTACGTCGCTGTCCACTCCTGATCTCGATTTCCTCTTCAGTGGGTATCACTATCTGGAATATCTTGCTCTCAGCATCCATAAACTTAACTCGTTGTTCCAGAGCTCTCTTAACACGCTCCTCATAACCGGAGTAAGTATGTACTATATACCACTGTTTATCGCCATTCTTCATAAGTCATCCCCCGCCTAAAAACACCCTGGCAACCAATTCAGCAAAGCCGTAATCAAGAGCTCCCAAAAGGAGCCCCACAGCAATACATACACCGAGCACCATGGCTGTCAGGCGCAAGGTCTCCTGCCTCGATGGCCAGACCACCTTCCTCAATTCACCTATAACGTCACCAAAGAAAGCAAAACGAGACCTTTTCTTGGGCTTAATAATTTGGGGCTGGCTCTTCTTGGTCAAAGATTACTTAGTCTCCCGATGGAGCACATGACTGTGGCAGCGCGGGCAATATTTCATCAACTCCAATCGCTGAGAGTCGTTCTTCTTATTCTTGTCAGTGGTATATGTTCTCTCCTGGCACTGAGTGCACGCCAGATGGATAATACCACGCAGTTCACCTTTCTTAGCCATGATTATTCGAGTATTTTGCCGATAACTCCGGCCCCGACAGTTCTGCCTCCCTCTCTGATAGCAAAACGCAGTCCAGTTTCCAAGGCTACAGGGTAGATAAGCTTTATAGTCATTTTTATGTTATCACCGGGCATGACCATCTCCACACCTTTGGGCAACTCTACACTCCCGGTAATATCCAGAGTTCTAATGTAGAACTGGGGTTTATAGCCGTTAAAGAATGGAGTATGCCGGCCACCCTCTTCCTTGGTTAACACGTACACCTCACCCTCAAAGTGAGTATGTGGTGTAACCGAACCTGGCGCTGCCAGAACCTGCCCTCTCTCCACTTCCTCACGCTCAATGCCCCTGAGCAAGCAGCCTACAGCATCTCCAGATTCACCTATATCCAGAGTCTTGTGGAACATCTCCACCCCAGTCACCACGGTCTTTCGCGTCTCCTTTATGCCCACGATTTCAATCTCATCGCCCGTCTTAACCACACCCCGCTCCACCCTGCCGGTGGCCACAGTGCCTCGTCCTTTGATGCCGAAAACATCCTCCACCGGCATCAAGAACGGCTTATCCTTGGCCCTCACTGGAAGCGGAACCCACTCATCTACAGCATCCGTTAATTGCAGGATTTTGCCACACCACTGGCATTCTCGCTTACCACAGCCACACTCCAGGGCCTTTAGAGCACTTACCCGGACAACAGGAGTCTTGTCTCCAGGAAACTGATATTTAGTGAGCAGCTCTCTAACCTCGAGTTCAACGAGCTCCAACAGCTCTTCATCCTCCATCATGTCTACTTTATTCAATGCCACCAGTATGCTAGGCACTTCTACCTGTCGAGCCAAAAGAATATGCTCTCGAGTTTGAGGCATGGGACCATCGGGGGCGCTAACCACCAATACCGCCCCATCCATCTGAGCCGCTCCAGTTATCATATTCTTAATATAGTCAGCATGTCCCGGGCAATCTACGTGCGCATAATGGCGTTTTGCAGTCTCATATTCAATATGAGCGATGGCAATCGTCAAGCCACGTGCCTTCTCTTCAGGAGCATTGTCTATCGAATCGAAAGACCGAAATTGCGTGCCCGTCTGTTTCGATAAGCATAAGGTGATTGCCGAAGTTAAAGTGGTCTTACCATGATCCACGTGGCCTATTGTCCCCACATTAAGATGGGGCTTGGTGCGCTCAAAAACTTTCTTTGCCATTTTAGAAAACCTCCTTCTTTACCCAGCCCACAACCAGATTCGAACTGGTGACCCCGTTCTTACCAAGAACGTGCTCTACCTGCTGAGCTATGTGGGCAAACTTTCCAATATTATACAATATAGCCTTAAATTATACACTATTTTATTAACGTCGCAAACTCTCCGAGATGGTGGAGGGGGTAGGATTCGAACCTACGTAGCCTTCAGGCGGCAGATTTACAGTCTGCTCCGATTGTCCACTCCGGCACCCCTCCCAGCTTAGACTAAAAGCCCGAGAGGGGAGTCGAACCCACTAACCTACCGATTACAAGTCGGTTGCGCTGCCATTGCGCTACTCGGGCAATTTGATAAACCCTCTGAACACCTATCCTGATTAACTACGGGGTGATAGTATAAGAAAAGCCAAAGCAAAAGTCAAATTCAAAAACTCAAGACTGTTGAGCAAACCCCTCTCAGTCATTGCCAGCCCTTTCTCTGCCATTACGAGCCCTTCGCCCAATGCCATTCTGAGCCCTTCACCACCTGTCATTCTGAGCGCAGCGAAGACTCTCACCACTTCCTCCACCCCACCGAGATTGCCACGTCACTTCGTTCCTCGCAATGACAGACAAAGACCAAACGGTGGTTGTTGCATTGTAAATACGCCGTTGTTATAATTGTTCACAGGCGGGGCGAAAAGCGGCAAGAAAAACTGAAAGACGCACCAGAAGTTGTATCCGTAGGTGAACCTAGTTCCGCTAAAATATTGAGGAAGGTTAGAAAAAATGGTGAAAAAGCAGCGCAGAGCTGTAGTCCAAAATATCATCAAGAATCTCCTCGATTCAGAGATTCCAGAGATACAGGCTATGGCTAAGAAACTGGCTGACCAGATTAAAAAACTGGAGGAGCATAGCTTTAAGCTCCAGGACTATGTCTCTCAGATTGAGAATCTAGCTACAGAGGAAGCCAGCGCTCTCGTTGAGAGCAGAATTAGCGAAATCCTCAAGGATTTAGATAATGCTTTAGGTGAGCTGAGGCAGAGGTCTAAGAAAGCTCCAGTCACAAGCCTTGAGGTTGTAGGGGCCCCTAAGAAGGCTGAGGCGGGAGAGAAGGTTGAGAAAGAAGTAATAGAAGAATCAGAAGAGGAGAGCATAGTACCTCGGCCGAGAGTAAGTCCAGAATCCTACACTACTCCAGAGGGATACTTAATCAAAAAGTCACGGCATTAAGTCAGGCTTTCTGCCCCTGTAGCTCAGATGGATAGAGCAGCGGTTTCCTAAACCGCGTGTCGGGCGTTCGAATCGCCCCAGGGGTACTTCGAAGCTGAATTCACCAAAAAAGGACTTTTTCACCTCAGATGTCTTTTTTAAGGAGGCTGCTTGGCAAGACTCCCTAATGCTGAGAAGGCTATTATTGAACCTGGAAAATTGCAGGATTATATCCTTTCTTCAGCACATCCAGTAGGGCGTTTCAAGGCCGCCTTCTTTCAAAAGCTGGGGTATTCTGTCAGAAACTGGGAAGCATTTGGAGCAGCGCCTGAGGGACTTGATCCTCTCCAAAGACGTGTCAAAAGTTGAGGAGACTCGCTACGGGCAGAAGTTGATCGTTGAGGGGCTGCTGGAGTGTTCTTCCGGCGAAAAAGTGCAAATTGTCACTGTATGGGTTATACTCAAAGGTGAAAATATTCCAAGATTTGTTACGGTGTACCCAGGAGAGTAACGGTGAGATTTGAAAAACTAGAGTGCGTAGTGCTCGCCCACGATATCCCGGAACATGGCCTTCAGGCAGGAGACCTTGGCACGGTGGTGGAGATCTACCCTGAGGGTGGCGTGGAAATCGAATTTGTCAGAGGGTCTGGGGCCACTCAGGCACTTCTGACTTTGAGCGAGCAGGACATCAGGAAGATAGACCCGCATGACCTCCTCACGACTCGGCGCCTAGTCGAAGTGAAGTGAATGACTGGTTTGCCGGATAGATTGCCCAAAGCGAACTTAGCCACATTCTGGTTCCAACTTCTATTGAATTTTCCTCAATTTTCTTCTATAATTTTTCCGATTTGGCTCCTCGATGATGTGAAAACTACAGGTCGCTCTGGTTGAGTCAGGGTGATTTTAGCTTCAAATCGGGGGGGGTTGCGAGCCACGTATTCCTAAACCGCGTGTCGGGCGTTCGAATCACCCCAGGAGTACTTGGTACTTGGAATTTAGCAATATAGGGGTGTAGCTCAGTTGGTAGAGCAGCGGTCTCCAAAACCGCAGGTCGCGGGTTCGAGTCCTGCCGCCCCTGCCAGAATTATGTGCCCACATAATCGGAGATTTTATGGGAGTTAAGTGCCGAGGTGGTGGAATAGGTAGACACGCCATCTTGAGGGGGTGGTGGGCGTAAGCCCGTAGGAGTTCAAATCTCCTCCTCGGCACCATTTTTGATATAATAGAAAAGCGTGCGGAAGTAGTTCAGTCGGCAGAACGTCTCCTTGCCAAGGAGAAGGTCGCGAGTTCGAATCTCGTCTTCCGCTCCATAAGCAGTTTAAGGCGGCGTAGCCAAGTGGTTAAGGCGGGGGTCTGCAAAACCCCTATTCAGCGGTTCAAATCCGCTCGCCGCCTCCACTTTTGCCGAGGTGGCGGAATGGCAGACGCGGCGGACTTAAAATCCGCTCTCCGCAAGGAGGTGTGGGTTCGAGTCCCTCCCTCGGCA
>JBBISW010000061.1:0-11011 GCA_037441105.1 Chloroflexota bacterium | reverse complement strand
ACAATATCTGACGGTTGTTCAAGAGATGCTGCTAGTCACAATTAGGGCACCATAATCTATTGACAACAGGAGGTTATGGGCTATACGCTATACCTTGTAATACAAGGCATATCGCACATATAGTTAGGGGGCATCCGAGCAGTGGATATACTTTACTGTGTGCTATTGGTTTTGGGCGCTTTTTGGCTCGGCGCCTGTATGTTTTCGTTGTGGGTCGGCAAGTTGCTGTTGGGCAAGGACATAAGAAACTATGGAGATGGCAATCCTGGTGCCTATAATATCTTGCGGGCTGGCGGTCGAAAGTCGTTTGTTCTCGCCATGTTTCTCGATATAGCCAAAGGCGTCCCTTTTGTAGCCTTGGCGCATTATTATTTTGAACTGCCTATGGCTATGGTGATGGCAGTGGGGTTGAGCGCCATATTGGGACATGCTTTCTCCCCCCTACTTCGGTTCAAAGGAGGCAAGGCGATAGGGGTTACCTATGGTGTCCTACTAGCGTTGCCGCAGCATGAGATATTGATTTCGGTCGCTATCTTTATGTTCGTGGGTTTTCTCTTGCTGGATGTCGATGCCTGGAAGGTGATATCCGGCTTAACAGCCTCATTTATCTATCTGGCGGTCACTAAAGGAATCTCATTAGAGCCACTATTTATGTTATGTGTCATAGCAATACTGGCGGTAAAACATTTTGATGACCTAAAAACCATGCCTAAGTTTAAGGAGAAGCTCATCACTTGGCTGCAAGCTAAGAAAACGCGAACTTAGGCCGACAATAATTAGGATTTAGAGAATGCTATATCAGATAATAGTAGCTGTTTGCTTAGTCGGCTTTGCTATAAACCTCGTTCTTAATTTGAGAGAGCTGAGAGCACTAAGGAAGCCATCTAGTGATAGCAAGCTGCCCGAAGTGGCACCTTTTGTCTCTGTGCTTGTCCCAACTAGGAACGAGGAGGAAAATATAGTAGCCTGCTTAGAATCTTTACAGAGACAGGACTATCCTGAGTTCGAGGTTTTGGTATTAGACGACAATTCAACTGACAGAACAGCCGAGTTTGTGAGTCAGATAGCGGCTAAGGATGGTCGAATCCGTCTGATAAAAGGTGAACCGCTACCTGAGGGCTGGGCGGGTAAACCTTTTGCCTGCTATCAGCTTGCTGAAAAGGCAAGAGGTTCCTGGTTACTGTTTATTGATGCTGATACCACACATGATGCGAGTATGCTACGCAGCGTGATGGCTCTGGCTCTTGAGCTTAAGCCTTCGCTGCTTTCTGGCTTTCCTCGCCAGCTAGCTTATTCTCTACCCGAGAAAATTGTTATGCCGGTATTGTATTTTATTATTACGAGCTGGCTTCCATTATGGTGGCTGCAGCGATCTAAGAAGCCACGGCCATCATTTGCTGTTGGGCAATTCCTTCTCTTTCCCAGAGAAGAATACTGGCGGATCGGTGGGCACAAGGTAGTAAGTTCTAGAATACTAGAAGATGTCTGGCTAGGTGTTGAGGTAGTTCGGCATGCTGGTCGGCACATAGTAGTTGATTTGTCGCCGGTGTTTTCGACACGCATGTACCATGACATAAAAGGGATGTGGGAGGGATTTGTTAAGTGGATATATTCTGTGGCAGCACAGGCTCGTATAGCAATAGTTGGGTTGATAGTGGCCTGTGGTGTTTTCTATTTGGCTCCATTTTATTGGCTGTGGAATGCTTATTTTTCCGCGTCAGCTCCTACCGACTATCGATTCATTGTCGCTTTCCAAGTAGCTACAATACTATTTATGCGCTGGCTGGTAGGCAGTCGCTTGAAACAATCGCTTATCTCTACTTTCTTGCACCCAATAGGCTGTTCTTTCTTTTTTGCCGCTGGCCTTTACGGTGCTTGGCGAAAAGTAGCCCAACAAGGTGTTATCTGGAAAGACCGGATATATGGTGAAGTCTCTGGAGTGAAGTAGGAAGACGCTGGCAAAACTGTGATAACAATGCACGTTTACCTGAAAGTGTAACTCCCATAGGGGAAGAGAGTTAAAGCGTGAAGCGAAGAAAAGCGATTTTGGGCCTGATGGTCCTGATTGCCATCGTTCTTGGCTACCTCTCTTATTACCTGTTCTATGTCAGTTGGCTCGCAGGATTTGTCACAGCAAAGCATGGCGGCGGAAAACAAGAAGGCAAGCCGGGCCGGATCAAGTCAATAGTTATCTCGTGGGGCAAGTATCAGTTGCATCTGCACCACTGGGTCCTGGCTTCCCTCACCAGCGTAATCTGTGCGCTAAAGGGCATCTACATCATAACTCCAGAGCTTTTCTATGGGTTTTTGGGTGGCCTAATCTTTCAAGGTATCTATTGCTACAGTGATTGCCACAGGATTATCAAGCTCAAGGCCCAGGTTGAATCCAGATCATGACGGCTGTGCTCTAGCTACCACTATAGCCATAGTTCATGATGTAAGTTCGACAGTTTTCGCCATTGCCGCCTTTTTGCGCTAATAGTGATTTATGATGCTGCTGGCGTACGGCATACAGTGAGTACTCAATCTACAATTCTCAACCGGATGTTAGAGGAGCTTTTTAAAGGGCATCCGGCGTTTCAGCAACGCTTGCGAGAGCTTATAGGTCACACCAAGTTTGAGATCGCTGCTGGAGCTGGGTTGGGGATATCTATTGCATTACTACTAGGTTGGGATTGGTAGCGGGCTGAGTAAGACCTGCCCCTGTGAGCATTTCCTTTCGTTCCTTTGAGGTTGCGCCCACATTTTGGCTAATATTTCATTTATTGAGTGGAATGCCAGCTTTGAATTCTCTATTTTAATAATGCTAAAATGTTAGCATAGCCCTTGTGTTGACGCTGAAGTATTATGAAACGATGAGCGGCCTGAAAGACGTTCCTGCCCCAGTGATAGTAGGGATAGGCCAATATACCCACCGCTTTAACTCATCGGATAAGGATTTGCACCCGTTGAAAATAATGTCTCTAGTAGCAGAGCGCGCTAGAGAAGATGCTGGCCTTCTTACCTTATCTGAAGTTGACACATTGTATGTGGTCAATATTCTTTCTCATCAATACGCTGACCCGCCTTCTATGTTGGCAGAGCTATTGCTGAGGCATTCCATGCGCGCTCTAGCGTTTTAGACTTGAGACGGGATCTGGCAGAGGCTTCAATCTCGCGAATTGCTAAGATGGTTGGAGACCTTAGGGAGCCTTCAAATAAAATGGAGTTAAGCTATGGCTTAAACCTTCCTGCTAACATTTACCCGCTTTTCGAAAACGCCCTACGTGCAGCCAAAGGCATCTCTATCTCAAAGCACCGTCGTGAAATAGCAGATTTTTGTGCTGGGATGTCAGAAATCGCTGCCAAAAACCCTTACTCATGGTTTCAAAAACCTCGGACTGCAGACGAGATATATGCCGTTTCCGATGAAAACAGGATGATAGCCTTTCCCTATTCAAAATTCATGTGCTCAATTATGAATGTTGATCAGGGGGCAGCTGTGCTCATCACCAGCGCTCAAAAAGCCAAAAGCTTGGGAATTCCTAAAGATAAGTTCGTATATTTGCTGGGGTGTGCCGATGCCTCTGATGTATGGTTTGTGTCACAACGACCCCGGTTTTATGAGTCGCCATCAGTCCTCGTTGCCGTGGAGGAAGCACTTAAGCAGGCTGGAGCTTCCTTGGACGAAATTGCCTACTTTGATTTTTATAGCTGTTTCCCATGTGCACCAAGAATAACTCAAAGAACACTGAATATACGTCAAGACGACCCTCGCCTTACCACCGTGACTGGGGGAATGCCTTATTTTGGTGGCCCTGGCAATAAGTATTCCTTACATGCCACTTGCCGAATGGTGGAACTCTTGCGACAGGAGCCCAGCTCTCTAGGCATGGTGCAAGCTCTGAGTTGGTATATCAGCAAACATTCAGTGGGAATATACAGTGGTACGAGAGGCGACAGACCTTGGATACCTGTGGATTCGGAGTCTTATCAGAGAGAGCTGGATCTAATCGTAGGACCAGAAATTGTGGCTGAAGCTAAGGGAAAGGCTTATGTCGAGACTTACACTGTAATTTATGACCGTCAGGGATTTCCCACGCAAGGTATAATAATCGGACGGCAGGAAGACGGTCGGCGGTTTATCGCCCACTCAGAACAAGACCAAGATACTCTCAAGCTGATGACTGATGAGGAGCTAATCGGTACTAGGGGGACAGTAGTCCACCAAGAGGCAACTGGTTTGAACTTGTTCAAGTTTTGAAAAACTGAGAACAACAAAATGCGCAACCTGATAGCTAGACGGCTTGACACTACGACGTAGAAAGATTAAAATTTGTTTTCATTAGTTGCCCATGTTAATAACCTATATTTGTTAAGGAAGGAGTGTGATGACGTGTGCCCGAAGTAAGACTTTCGCAGGGAGAGAGCTTTGAGAGCCTGCTGCGGCGGTTCACCAAGAAGGTGCAGCAAGAAGGTATAATCAGCGAAACTCGCCGTCGCGGATTCTATGAAAAGCCCAGCATAAAACGAAAGCGGAAGGAAGCGGCAAAACGGCGCAAAAGTGCCAGGAGCAGCTAGAAGATGACTCTGACTGAAAAAATTAGAAGCGACCTCGAACAGTCAATGAGAAAAGAGGATAAACTACGGCGTTTGGTGCTCCGTCTGGTTCTGTCCAGTATGAGGAACGCCGAAATCGCTCAGCAGAAGCCATTAGACGACACCGGCATAATAGGTGTCATTGAGAAGGAAGCCAAGATGCGGCGCGAAAGCATTGAGGCTTTTGAGAAAGGTAACCGTCCCGACTTGGTGGCTAATGAGAAAGCAGAGTTGTCAGTCCTTATGGAGTATCTGCCCGAGCAGATGAGCCACGAAGAGATCCTGGCTGCAGCTCGTAAGGTAATAGGCGAACTGGGGGCAACAGGACCGAAGGACAAGGGTAAAGTTATGTCCCACCTTATGCCCCAGCTTAAAGGAAGGGCTCAAGGGCAGGAAGTGAGTAATATCGTCTCAGAGCTTCTGAGCAGCACCTAGGTATTGAATTGTTGCCCTTATCTCATAGATAATAGTTGGCGGCAGAAATTGCCGCCATCTTTGTTATTATTCAGGATATATAATCATGAAGTTTGGCATAATTGTTTTCCCCGGCACCTGGAGCGATAGGGACTGTTATTACTCCCTCAAAGATATCCTGAGACAGAAAGTTGATTATATCTGGCATAAGGAGACCAACCTCTCCGATTGTGACTGCATCATCCTGCCCGGCGGCTTTTCTTATGGCGATTACCTGAGACCTGGGGCTATCGCACGCTTTTCTCCCATCATGCCATCACTCGAGCATTTCGCCTCTCAAGGAAAACTTGTTATCGGTATCTGCAACGGCTTTCAGATTCTGTGCGAATCTGGACTTCTCCCCGGGGCGCTGTTGCGCAACGACCACCTGGAATACCGCTGCCAATGGGTACATCTCAAGGTAGAGAATAGTTCGTCGCCCTTCACCTATCGATGCCGAGGCGGGCAGGTGCTCAAGATTCCTATCTCCCACTACGAAGGCAGATACTATGCCGACGATGCCACTCTGGCTGAACTGGAAGCCAATAAACGCGTTGTTTTTCGCTACTCGACGTCAACAGGTGACATAACCGACACAGCTAATCCTAATGGTTCCTTACGCAACATCGCTGGTATTATCAACAAAAAGGGCAATGTCCTGGGAATGATGCCTCACCCCGAGCGTGCCTGTGAGCCTCTCTTAGGCAGCAGCGACGGCAACCTAATCTGGGAGTCGATAATTGCCAATATCTAAAGAAATACTGGACGAAATCGCTCTGAGCGAGAAGGAATACCAGCTCATAGTGGAACGGCTGGGCAGAGAGCCGACTGAAGTGGAGCTGGGGATGTTTGGCGCGCTGTGGAGCGAGCATTGCGGTTACAAGCACTCCAAAGCCTTGCTCAAAAGCTTCCCATCAAGAAGCAAACGTGTGCTGGTTAAGCCAGGCGAGGAAAATGCTGGAGTGGTGGACATCGGCGATGGACTGGTGGTAGTAATGAAGATAGAATCCCACAACCATCCCTCGGCAATCGAGCCGTATCAAGGAGCGGCTACCGGTGTTGGAGGCATTGTTCGGGATATTTTCACCATGGGAGCTCGGCCAATTGCTCTGCTTAACTCCCTTCGCTTCGGACCCTTAAGCGACCCCCGCAACCGTTATCTTTTCGGGGGTGTGGTTGGTGGCATCGCTGGCTATGGCAATTGCCTCGGGATACCTGACATCGGTGGTGAGGTTTTCTTCGCTGATTGCTATTCGGCTAATCCACTGGTCAATGCCCTGTGCCTGGGTATTGCCGAAGCCAAGCATCTGGTGAAAGCACGAGCCTACGGAGAAGGAAATCTGCTGATGCTGGTGGGAGCCGATACCGGCCGTGATGGACTTCACGGTGCCTCCGGGTTGGCATCGAGGACATTTGAAGAGGAGCGGGAGCTGAGGTCAACAGTCCAGGTAGGTAATCCCTTTCTGGAGAAACTGCTTATCGAAGCCTGCCTAGAGCTAGCTGAAACCGATTGGATTGCTGGCATGCAGGATTTAGGCGCCGCCGGACTGACCAGCTCAGCAGTGGAATCGGCAGCCAGAGGTGGTGGCGGTATCGAAATAGACGTCCTCAAAGTGCCACGCCGTGAGAAAGGCATGACCCCTTACGAGGTCATGCTGTCCGAATCCCAGGAGAGGATGCTGGTGGTGGTGAAAAAGGGGTACGAGAATAAAGTGAAGGCTCTTTTCGACCGCTGGGAGCTGCGCTCAGACATAATCGGGCAGGTGACCGGCGATGGATTAGCCAGAATCAAAGAAGGGGAAAAGGTAGTATCCGAGGTGCCGGTAAATCTGCTGACTTCACCACCCATCTACAAGCGGCGGGTTAAGAAGCCGGACTGGCTGGAAAGACTACAAACCTTTAATGTGGCTTCAATTCCTGATTTACCACCGAAGAAAGCAGGCTCAACTCTTCTCCGCTTGCTGGCATCGCCCAACATCGCCAGTAAGCGCTGCGTATATCGCCAGTATGACCACCAGGTAGGTAACAATACGGTAGTCCTGCCCGGCAACGACGCTGGAGTATTACGCATCAAAGGAACAAAGAAAGCTATCGCACTGACCACTGATGGCAACGCCCGGTATTGCTATGTAAATCCCTACCTCGGCGGCGTCATCGCTGTGGCTGAAGCAGCCAGAAACCTGGCCTGCAGCGGCGCTCAGCCTCTGGCTATCACCAACTGCCTCAATTTCGGTAATCCAGAGAAGGATGACGTCTATTACCAATTGAAAGAGTGCATTTCTGGCATGGCTCGAGCCTGCCGGGAGCTGAAAATCCCGGTTATCAGCGGCAACGTCAGCCTGTATAATGAGACCAGAGGCGAAGCTGTATATCCAACGCCGGTAGTGGGAATGGTGGGACTTATCGAAGATGTAACCAAACACTGCACTTCTGGATTCAAAAACGAAGGCGACCTGGTATTCCTATTAGGAGATAACCAGACAATTGATGCCAGTATCGGCAGCAGCGAATATCTTGAGGTGCACGGTATAATAAAGGGGAATCCCCATATTGACTTGGGAATGGAGAAGCGGCTGCAGCGGTGCTGTCTAGAGGCAATCAGGCGAGGGATTATAAACTCGGCTCATGATTGTTCTGAAGGTGGGGTGGCAGTTGCCCTGGCAGAAAGTTGTTTATCCACTGGCTTGGGTTTTGTCAGCAATGACTGGAGGCTGGAAGGAAGGCTGGACACAGCCCTTTTCGGTGAGGCTCAATCAAGGATTATAGTTTCAGTAACCCCCAGAGCTGCCTGGAAACTAGAAAAACTCGCTGCTCGCTGGCAGATAGGGGCAACAGAGCTCGGCGCAATAGGTGGCAAACGGCTGATATTGAAAGGTTACATAGATTTATCTCTCAAACAAGTGGGGGAGGCATGGTGGGGTGGTCTCGAGAAGTTACTGTAATAGGAGGAACTGACTTGGCTGAAATCTGTCCTTTTTCAGGCGTACGCTACAATCAAGAAATTGTAGGAGATTTGGCATCAGTTATCTGCCCACCCTACGATGTCATCTCTCCTGAAGAGCAGAAAGCTTACTATGAGAAAAGCGAGTGCAATGCTGTGCGCCTTGAGCACGGGATGGAACTTCCCAAAGATACAAAAACTGATAACAAACACACCAGAGCCGATGCCACCTTCAATCAGTGGCTAAAAGACCGTGTGCTGGTGGTAAACCATGTGCCTTCTTTCTATCTTCATGAACACACCTTCACTTACCAGAGCACCAGAAAAAGGCGGCTCGGGCTAATGGCTTGCGTCAGATTAGAGCCCTGGGAGAAGAAGATTATATTTCCCCATGAAAGCACAGTATCGGGGATTAAAAGCGACCGCCTGGACTTGATGCGAGCCTGTGACGCCAACTTTAGCCCGCTCCTCGGCCTCTACGAAGACCCGGGGCAGAGAGTTACCAAGTTGCTCACTTCGCAGACTAGCCGCAAACCGGTGATTGACTTTGCCAACTCTGGTGAGGCACATAAGCTCTGGGTAGCCAATGAACCTGAGTTCGTCCAGCGGGTGAGCCACTTTTTAGCCTCCAAGCCCATCTACATCGCCGATGGACACCATCGTTATGAGACGGCGTTAGCTTACCGGGATGAAAAGCGGCAAAATACCTCATCGGTCACCGGTGAAGAAGCTTTCAATTTCGTCATGATGACGCTGGTGTCCATCTCTGACCCCGGGCTAATAGTGCTACCAGTTCACCGCCTGTTGCATGGTATATCTCCAAAGACTTTGGCGGAATTCAAAAACTACCTGGAAACGCTTTTCGAAGTGCAATCCGCTCCACTGGGAGAAACCAGCCTCCCTGAGATAAGTGGAGCAACTACAAGGGTTCTAGGCCTGGAGCCAGGCAGTATCGCAGCTTTGAGACTCCACCAGTCAGCGTCACTCAGAGAAGCGCCCGAACATCACTCTCAGGCTTACAAAAGGCTGGAGGTCAGTATTGTTCAGCATCTCCTTATAGACTGGTTACTGGCGCACGACAAAAAGGCTACCGTGGCTTACACTCCGAATGCAGTACAAGCCCGCAAGACGGTAGAAAGCGGTGAATATCAACTGGCTTTTCTGCTGAATCCCATCCCAGTGTCAACCATCAAGATACTGGCTGATGCCAGCGACAGAATGCCGGGAAAATCAACTTACTTTTATCCCAAACTGCCCACTGGTCTGGTCATCAACCGCCTGGAGGGAACCTTGTAAATCAGGAGGAACATCCCTCATGGAAATCCCAGATGGCTGCCGTCCGTGACTCTAAATAAAACAGGCGATTGTTCAGCAACGTTAATAAAATTAAACTCTTGTATCGAAAAATCGACACTTCCCTAAAGATAAATGTTTAGTGAGTATGTCAAGTTGGTGGTGCGGGGTGTAACTCTTGAACAACCTTTGCTCAGGTCGATGCACGCTTCACTTGAATCGTGCGTCAGCTGCGCCTACTGCAGCGATTATTCCCAGTGCTGCAAAGAAAGCAGACCCTTTTGCTTTACTATTTGGGAGAACCTCGCATAGACCATGCGCTATGCACTCGCCGAAGTAAGATATCGAGTGTGTCTGCTCCTCTAGAGATATCCATCCTTTTCCACACATGTAGCCGACTGAGTAAGCCTTGGCTACATTTTGCGTCAGCACACTACGTACTGGTTCAAGACCTTGCTCAAACGCTTTGACCAGTTCGTTGTACTCAACGAGGCATCCTCGTTGAAGAGTGGTGAGAAATGTCGTGCCGAATTCTTGTAGTCGAGGTCGACCATGGACCTGCCAGTTCGCATTGATTTCTGCATAGTGCTCAAGATTGACCTCACTGACTTTCCGAACTAAATCTAGGTTGATGGCTGCGGGCATATCGTATATTTGTCTCTCGATTGAGTCCCCCTCAGGGCTATCTTTTAATAATGCTTTCATATAGGGCTCACTATCTTTAAAATATGGCCCGTATAGTGCGATACAGCCCATTATATCTTCCGCCTTTTGGTATGCCCGGTCAAGAGCATGTTCCCAGTCACCTGGGTCGTACTTTTCCACTTCTATCATAAGGCCGGAGGATGTTTCTCGGATTGCCAGCACCAAGCGGGGGATAAACATGTCCCCAGCCATGAAACGGATTCGCTTTCCATCAGGGTGAAGTCCCGATTGAACAAACGATCCATATATGCTCAAATAGCCACGATGTTCAAGGGGGAGTATTTCTTTCAACCGTGCTATTGCTATAACCTTAGTCACCAAGGCATCGGGAGGTTTCTTTTTGAATAATCCCATAATAAAGAGTCAAAAATTATAGTTCTCAGCTTCGGAGATTCAATTCATTCCGAGTACATCAGAGCATGTCGTAAGTACACGATTATTAATTTTTCTATCACCATGTGTGGATTGGACTGTAAATTCGAAAGTCGTCTATAAATCTCCTCTTTGGAGACTTTATCATATAAAATTTGCAGCAATTCGTCCCTCGATCCATGCATCTTTGCCCACTCACAGATACCAATAGAAAGAAGTAGCGTGTCCCAGTCTTTTAAATGAGCAGCTTTAACAGTGATAGCAGCTATCGCTTGAAATAGCGACTTGGGTTCATCCATTGTCTTGGGTACTTCTACACTCAACTCGGGTATGCGAATATTCTCGTAATTATTTAAAATTATATGCCATGTTATCCATCCTATTGCTTGACGAAAATCGTTATTCCTGTAGGCTTGTTCCCAATGCTCTAGGAGTTCCGCTGCTGCCCCTCGTATGGAGGAAAACTCCTTCAATTTATCTACTTTTTCCCGCAAACGAGACCGTGGGTCTGTCGAAGCAAACGCTTCAATCGATTCCCGTTGAAGAGTTTTGCGCACGATGCTGGCGAGCAAGTTCCAAGTCTCTGGCTGCAAATCCTTCTCTAGTAATTGCTGTTGGAATACAAACTCGACAGGCTCCTGCATTTCTGCGTCCTGCAATACTATTTCT
>JBBISW010000060.1:0-11160 GCA_037441105.1 Chloroflexota bacterium | reverse complement strand
GGCGGTTGGGGAACTATTAGCCGTGCAACCGCCGAGTGTCCACTATCAGTAACTGTGAACATGCTGGGCGAAGTGACCACAGCCAGAATGACCTTTAAGGGGGTTCTCTGCGAAGACTGTCTGGCATTCGACCCTGCCAGGCAAAATAGCTGGGAAGCCAAGGAGGGAACCCAACTACTTTGTGCCGACAACAGGGTGCCGGAACTCATAGAACTGACTCTGGCTGGCTCACCACCACCACCTAGCAATGCGGCAATAGTTGGACCAATCTATGAGCTCACTGCTTATACTTCTAGATATAATCCATCTCCACTCACCATCTCGCCAGCAGCCACTTTAGCTCTGGCTTACGACCCCAATAAGCAGCCTCAAAACACATTGGCACTGACCATTGCCTATTATGATGAAAATGCAGGCAAGTGGGTAGAAATGGAAACCGCTGGTCATGTGGCTGGAGGAGTGGAAATACGCAACACACTGGCTACCCGTATAACTCACCTGACCTATTTTGCTGTCCTGGCTAAGCTAAAAGAGCCAACCCCAGCCAAATTCGAGGTAAGCAACCTGACCATCAGCCCAACCCAAGCTCAACTGAACCAGGAAATCACCATAACGGTCAACATCGCGAATAGCGGCGGCAAGACCGGAGATTACAGTCTAAAGTTGATGGTCAACGGCATAACTAAGGGGACGAGACAAGTCACTCTGGCACCGAAAACAAGCCAGACAGTGAGCTTCACCGTAACTGGAGATGCTGTTGGTAAACACCGTGTAGAAATTGCCAGCCTGACCGGTGAATTTGAGATTGTCGGGGCGACCAAGCCATCTAGAATCAACTGGTGGCTTATCGGCGGCATTGCTGCAGGTATAGTTCTAGTATTTGCTATATGGATAACGGTGTGGATGAGACGGCCTAGAGGCTAATAGCCTATGTAAGGTCTATATCTCATTCCTGCTTTGGGCGAGGCTAAAGCCTCGCCGCTACATGTCTTTCCTCCCTAAATACCAATGGCCAAAATGCATCAAACTGAATGTCATTCTGACCCTGAATGAGTGAAGGGGAAGAATCTCCCAAGCTAAGAGCTGGATTCTTGGCCCATTAAAGCACAGATTCTTCGGTCGCGGAGTTTTATCCTGAGTGGAGATTCTTCAGTCGCTGAGCCCGCCCTCGAGCGTAGCGAGGGGCTCCTTCAGAATGACATTAACGAAGGACTCCCTCAGAATGACAATAGGGGGCGAACTAGGTGATTTGGATTTTGATATTGTTTGGAATTTAGGATTTGGTACTACATGTAGTTGCGACCCTAAAGGGTCGCCCGTGGCTGAATTGGGCGAGGCTGAAGCCTCGCAGCTACATTAGTAAACAACCTCATTACTTGTTGGCTTTCACCTACCACGCTATAATTAATCGCAATGCTTTATAAACGTGTAATTGCCAAGTTCGGCACCAATCTGCTCACTGGTGGCACTGGCCGTCTTGACCATAATATGATGTCAAATCTGGTAGAGCAAGTAGCCCAGCTTCACAGCCAGGGACACGAAGTGATTATCGTGTCATCTGGTGCAGTTGCCGCCGGAAGGCAGAAATTAGGCATAACCAAGGAACAGAAAGATATCCCGTTCAAGCAAGTCCTTGCCTCTGTGGGACAAAGCCAGCTCATGAATGCCTATGAGCAGCTTTTCAGCAAGCATAACGTAATTATAGCTCAGGCACTTCTAACCAAGTCTGACCTGCTTGACCGCGCCGGCTATTTGAACGCCCGCAACACTCTGCTCGCTCTAATTGAATTAGGTGTGATTTGCATTGTGAACGAAAATGATGTCGTCGCCACCGACGAACTCGGTGAGCTTACCTTTGGAGATAATGACAACCTATCAGCCATGGTGGCTAATCTGGTGGACGCCGACCTTCTGGCACTGCTTACCGATATAGATGGCTTGTACACCGCCGACCCGCAGCGTAATCCTCAGGCCAAGCTTATACCCAAGGTTGAGAAGATAGATGCTGAGATCGAACGCCTGGCTGGCGACACTTCCAGTTCTTATGGCGTCGGCGGCATGACAACAAAGCTAGAGGCTGCCAAACTGGCGACAGCTTCCGGGGTAACCGTGGTCATCGCCAACGGACGTAAACCAGATGCCCTAACACAAATTGCCCATGGAAAGAACATCGGCACCATATTCCCTCCACGGACCAGCAAACTGGAAAGCAAGAAGCGCTGGATGCTCAGCGGGCTTGCCTCCAAGGGCAAATTGACAATCGATGACGGGGCTGTCCTGGCTCTAAAAAAACAGAACCGAAGTTTGCTTCCTGCCGGCGTTGTGGGTGTGGAGGGCGAGTTCCAGCGCGGTGATGTGGTAGATATTTTCGATTCGAATGGCAACCACATCGGCTGTGGCATACCTAATTATAACGCTAAGGACATCGCTGTTATCAAAGGAGCTCACTCCGAGGCGATTTCAAGCCTTCTCGGCTACGAATACGGCACTGAAGTAATCCACCGGAATAATATGGTACTGATATAAAGGCATGTTGAAGAAAAAAGGTAGGCTGTCCGAAAATGTAGTCCCGACCCTTTAGGATCGGGCTCCCGAGGCTATCCCGCAAAGCGGGACGGGGCTACATGTTTTCAATGTGTATCACCAATGAGCTATAACTCTTCTCACAAAGCAGGAGAGGCAGATTGTCAGTTAGAGTTTTCAGACAGCTTCCGAAAGCAATAAAGGAGTAGACAGACCTAAAGGTCTATCCCTACACAACAAAAAAACAGTTACTAGTTAAGATAAGCAGTTGTCCATGGAGAATGGCTAAGTTCGATGACAATCGAGGAGGAAACATGAAATCTACGGTCAGTGAACTTGAAGAAAAAGGGAAGGCAGCTAAGACAGCCTCAAAAAAGCTGGCCTTTCTGCCTACTGAGGTCAAGAATAAAGCTTTGCTCGCTATCGCCGATGCCCTCATGGCCAGGCAAGACGAAATCCTATCAGCGAACAAGCTCGACTACAAAGAATCTGAAGCTTCGGGGATGAGCACAGCCATGCTTGACCGGCTTATGCTGTCGTCAAGTCGCCTTGAGGGTATAGCTCAGGATGTAAGAACTGTAGCTGCGCTGCCTGACCCCGTGGGTGAAGTCATCGAGGAGCGCACGCTACTTAACGGACTGCAGCTTAGCAAGAGGCGGGTACCGCTTGGCGTTATCGGCGCCATCTATGAGAGCCGTCCCAATGTTACGGTGGACATCTCTGTGTTATGCCTCAAATCAGGCAATGCCGTCATCCTTCGTGGTGGCAAAGAGGCACTCCGTTCCAACCTGGCTCTAGCCAAGGTCGTCCAGGAAGCTGCTTACCAAGCTGGCGTGCCCCAAGGAGTTGTACAAATTATAGAGTCCACAGATAGAGCGCTGGTCGACCGTATGCTCAAGATGAAAGACACTATAGACCTCATAATCCCTCGAGGCGGTGCTGGCCTAATAAAGTCTGTTGCCGAAAACGCTGCTATGCCAGTTGTTACCGGTGGAGTCGGTGTCTGTCATACCTATGTGGACAGGAGCGCCAACCTGGACAAAGCTGTAGCCATCGCCTATAACGCCAAGGTGCAGCGGCCCACCGTCTGCAATGCTTTGGATACCCTTCTGGTCCACGCTGAAATCGCCCCACGGTATCTGCCTTTAGTCGCTCAGGAATGGGCAAAAGCTGGAGTGGAAATGCACTGCGATGAGCGCGCTTTAGCAATCCTCAAGCCCATCACTTCCCTTAAACTTACTCCAGCAAAGGCTGATGACTGGGGTAAAGAATTCCTGGCGCTGATTGCGGCAATCAAGGTGGTTGATTCGCTGGATGAGGCATTGCAGCACATTGAGCGCTACGGCTCAGGACATTCTGAGGCTATAGTTGCTGAAGATAAGTCAGCGGCTATGCGCTTTCTCAACGAAGTAGATGCTGCCTGCGTCTACGCTAATGCCAGCACCCGTTTCACCGATGGCGGTCAATTTGGCTTGGGAGCTGAGATCGGCATAAGCACGCAAAAATTCCACGCTCGTGGCCCTATGGCGCTAAGGGAGCTTACCAGCTACAAGTGGCTTATTATCGGCGACGGGCATATCCGGCCTTAGAGTTATCTATGCCAACCAGTGTAGTGCGACCCTTTAGGGTCGCCTTTCTATAGCGAGGCTAAAGCCTCGCACTACATTAGTAACCACCCCTCCCTGTCATTCTGAGCGAAGGGAAGAATCTCCTCGCTAGATTAGCTCAGCCAAGGTCGCCTTCTGAATCTCAAACAACTGTTTGATGCCTTTCTCAGCAAGGGCAAGCAGACTGTCAACGATTTCTTTGGAGAAAGGCTTACCTTCGGCTGTGCCCTGGATTTCTACAAATTCGCCCCTGTCGGTCATAACCACATTGAAGTCCACTGCAGCTCGAAAGTCTTCCTCATAGCAGAGGTCAAGAAGTACCTCTCTATCTACAATGCCAACGCTGGTAGCAGCTACAGCGCCTTTCACCGGAATCAGTGGTAGTATCCTCTGCTTTTTCAGATTATGAAATGCTTGAACCAGAGCAACATATCCACCGGTTATAGCTGCAGTACGAGTACCGCCATCAGCTTGCAATACATCGCAGTCCACAGTGAACGTCCTTTCACCCAAAGCAGCAAGGTCAGTCACAGCTCTCAAGCTACGACCGATGAGACGCTGTATTTCTTGATTTCTACCGGCTGCCCTCTCGGGAGAGATGTTGCGGGGTGTGCGAGTGAGCGTCGAACGAGGGAGCATGGCATACTCGGCAGTAACCCAACCGGTGCCTTCACCCTTAAGAAAGCCAGGCACTCTGTCCTCCACGCTTACCGCACAGAGCACCCTGGTTCGTCCTAGCTCTATTAACGCTGAGCCTTCAGCAAACGCCTGATAGCCTAATGTGATATGCACCGGGCGAAGCCCATCATTGGTACGGCCATCTACCCTTTTCATTAACGCCCTCGCCTTGCTCCGTTATCGGCACAGTATAACACTGACTTCCCTAGTAGAACAATGCCCGAACTGGTAATCCCTCCGTCATTGCGAGTCCTTCCACTGAAGGACGTGGCAATCTCGGTGGTAGCGAGAACATGAGATTCTTCACTGCGTTCAGAATGACAGAAGACAAAGGACTCCCCCAGAATGACATGAGATGAAGAGCTCACAGTGACAAATAAACACCCCAATGACTTTAGATTGACCCAGCCTTACAACCGATGATACTATTCCGATAATGGATTTGCCTGAAATAAACCTCTGGGCGTTAGGTGGCACAGGACTGGTCGCCGGCCTTCTAGGTTCAATGCTAGGAGTCGGCGGTGGTTTCTTCATCGTTCCTATACTCACTCTAGCGATACATCTACCAATTAAAATAGCCATCGGCAGCAGCTTAGTAGCCATTGTCGCCACCTCATGCACCGCAGCTGGCATCTACACCAGAAACCGATTGACGAATATAAGATTAGGCCTGCTTCTGGAAACCGCAACAACCCCCGGGGCTATCATCGGTGGTTTGGTTGTAGCTGTCATCGCCCCTGCAGTATTAAATGTCCTTTTCGGACTTATCCTCGTCTATACCGCCTACACCATGGTTGCACGCCGATACATTTTGTACGAAAACGTACTACCTGAAGATAATCCGGCTAAGTCTGATAATACTGCAGACAATTTATCCACCTCGTTAACAAGCTCGTATCATGACCAAAATCTGGGCAAGGTTGTGACCTACAAAGTGAACCATTTACCTCAAGGTCTAGGAGCCAGTTTCTTCGCCGGTTTTATTTCAAGCCTTCTCGGAGTGGGTGGCGGCATCATCAACGTACCTGTGATGAATCTCGCTATGGGAGTGCCCATGAAAGCAGCAATTGCTACCAGTAGCTTTATCATAGCCATCACAGCCACAGTTGGCGCCCTTATTTACCACTATTATGGCCACATATACCCCTTTATAGTTGCTCCGTTGATTATCGGTGCAGTTATAGGAGCTAGGCTGGGTGTTGAATTAACACAAAGAGCCAAGGGACTACTGCTTAGACGCATATTCGGTGCATTTCTATTCCTTGCAGCGCTGCTGATGTTCCTTAGAACAGCTAATGTAATATAGAACTTGCAGATAAATGAAGATTATGGAACATAGGAACTTTAAGGAAAGCCGCTTAAACAATTGGGTTAGTCTTATTTTCAAGCTGGGCATCGCGGCCTCTCTGGCATTAGTTGTTATTGGCCTTATTATCTTGATTATCCTCTCCGGCGCCAAAGACATCCAGCCACTAGTCAGGTTAGACCAGATACCAGCGGCTATTGTCATCAGCGTTGGAATCCTAATCCTCCTGCTTACGCCCATTCTCCCGATTCTCCTAGCTATAGTGACCTTCTTGAGAGACAGAAATAAGCTTTACCTGAGCATCTCCATAACAGTCCTCTGCTTCCTCATTCTCACCCTTGTTCTGGCACAAATCTAAATTGACCAGCAAAAGAGGCTATGTTATGATTGCCTTAGATGTCAGCGCTGACCGAGCTTTACACGGAAATCGAACGCTGCCAAGATTGCGAGTTAGGCAAACACCGCACCAGAGTAGTGCCCGGCGAAGGGCCAGAAAAGACAAATATACTCTTTATCGGTGAAGCACCTGGATGGCACGAAGACCAACAAGGACGTCCCTTCGTCGGTCCGGCAGGAAAATACCTGGAGGAACTACTGGCTGCCATCGGACTAAAACGCGAACAAGTCTACATCGCCAATGTCATTAAATGTCGCCCCCCGGGCAATCGAGACCCGCTGCCCGACGAAATTCAAGCTTGCAGCAAATGGCTCAACCGCCAGATAGAGTTGCTCCACCCCAAGATGATTGTTACCCTGGGTCGCTACTCCATGGTAAAATACTTTCCCAACCAAAGCATCAGCCAGGTTCACGGCAAAGCCAGAAAGCAAGATAATATTATCTACTACGCAATGTATCACCCAGCAGCAGCGCTCCATCAGGGAAGCTTACGCAAGACTATCGAAGCCGATATGCTCAAAATTCCGCAGATTTTAGCTCAAGCCGAGAGGTTAACAGAAACCGAAGCCGAACCTCAGCAATTAAGCTTATTTTAGGTAACTGACGTGGCGAGACAGAAACTCAGGATAATCCCCCTAGGTGGGCTAGGTGAAATCGGCAAAAATATGATGGCCATTGAATTCGCCAATGACATCATCATAATCGACGCCGGCCTCATGTTCCCCGAAGAAGACATGCTGGGAGTTGACCTGGTCATTCCGAATATAAACTACTTACTGGAAAGGCGGCAGAAGCTACGAGGCATAATTATAACCCACGGTCACGAAGACCATATCGGTGCATTGCCCTATATACTGCCACAACTCGATTTGCCTGTATACGGCACCAAACTTACTAATGGGTTGATTTCTGTAAAGCTAAAAGAACACCGCTACTCAAAGAAAGCCACGCTCAGGACAGTTCATCCCGGGACTAAGTTCTCGCTCGGCAACTTCAAGATAGAACCCTTCTCTGTTTGCCACAGTATCCCTGATGCCCTAGGCTTTATTATCTACACGCCTATAGGTGCAATGGTTCATAGCGGCGATTTCAAAATAGACTATACACCAGTTGACGGTAAACCCACCGAATTAGCCAAGCTGGCCCAACTAGGGACTCAAGGAGTTCTGCTACTTCTTGCTGACTCGACCTATGCTGAGCTTCCCGGATATACACCATCGGAAAGAGTAGTTGGTGCCACGCTGGACCGCACCATAGCTGAAGCCCCAGGAAGAGTGATTATCACCACCTTTTCTTCTCTAATCTCCCGCATTCAACAGGTGATTGATGCCGCTGCCAGACATCAACGGCATGTTTTTATTATCGGTCGTAGCATGAGAGACACGGTGCGGATGGCATCAGAGCTAGGTTATCTAAACTCTCCGCCAGGTGTCCTGCGCCGCTTTGACGAAATACAACGTTTCCCTCACAATAAAGTTGTCCTCCTGACTACCGGGAGCCAGGGAGAGCCCACTTCAGCCCTGGTACGCATTGCCAATCGAGACAATAGCCAGGTCCGCATCATTCCCGGCGACACTGTGGTGATGTCAGCCACACCTGTTCCGGGCAACGAAGCGCTGGTTAACCGGACAGTTGATGCTCTTTTCCGCCAGGGAGCCCAGGTAATTTACGAGAAATTGGCCCAGGTGCATGTTCACGGGCACGGCAGTCAAGAGGAGCTGAAACTCCTGCTCAGCCTAGTTAAGCCAAAGTTTTTTGTACCAATTCACGGCGAATATCGTCACTTAAGCCTGCATGCCAGATTAGCCAAAACATTAGGCATACCGGCAACGAACATCTTCGTTATGGAGAACGGAGCCATACTTGAGCTCGACCAGGACAAGGGCAAGATAGCTGGCAGGCTCCCCACAGGCAATGTCTACGTGGATGGTCTGGTTATGGGCGACCTCGCCAGCGTTATCCTTCGCGACCGCAAGCTATTGTCCAGAGACGGTATTGTAGTGGTGATTATCGCCATCGACAAAGAGAAAGGTAAAATCGTAGGCCGCCCTGACATCGTATCACGAGGCTTTGTGGATATGAAAGAAGGCGAGACCATACTGGAACAAGGACGAGACCTAGTAAAAGCCACCTTGGACCGCAGCGGTGGGCACCCACTTGAATGGAGCTTCATCAATGCCAAAGTCAAAGATACCCTGATTAAGTTCTTCTACGAGCAAACCCGACGCCGACCGATGATTCTCACTACAACCGTAGAGGTATAGGTAATGTTCTGCAATTCCTCACTGTCATTGCGAGCCTTTCCCCACTGTCATTCTGAGCGCAGCGAAGAATCTCATACGCTCAGTATAAACTCCGCTAAGCAATCGCAATGTCCTCTCTACCGAGATTGCCACGTCCCGATTGCATCGGGACTCGCAATGACAGGACAAAAGGCACCCCTCACAGTAACAAATAAACAATCTCCATAGTCAGACTATGCCTAAAAAGAGAAAAACAGCTAAAAAAGCAGACAGCGGCAAAACCAGAAAGCGCAAATCTTCTGTTGCACCAGTCATACTAAGACTGTTACTGCTAATTGTCCTCGCCGGGTTAATCTTCTGGTTCTGGCCCCAAATAACCAATTGGACCACCATCACCTGGGAGAACATAGCTAACTGGATTACTAGCATCTGGGAAAGCCTGCTCGAGCTTCTGGGAATCGGATTGGCTTTAATAGCTATAGCCCTGGGAATAATAATCTGGATATTCGCACAGGGGCGGTTTTCCTTATTTACCCGATACTGGCAGTGGTGGCTTGGCGGAATTCCACTTGCCTTCGCTATCTGGGGACTATCAGCTTTCTTCACCCCGGGAAGCGGCATTGTCAGCGAAGCAACTCTGGGGGGTAAATTTGGCAAGAGTATCATCGGCGATTCTTATGCCGTGGGAGCATGGCGGCTGGCTGGGCTAATCTTCCTGGGCGTTTTGATACTAGCTCCCCGCTGGATCTGGCGCTTAATAGCAAACGTATTCAAAGGCATAGGCAAGCTCTTCCAGCTTATCTGGCAAGGCATTCGCAAAGCCAGCCAACCTCGCCCTAAAGTTAAACCCAAACCAGTAAAAAGGGAATTCGAATTTGCCAAGGCCGAAGAAAAAGAGCCAACTCCACAAGCACCCAGTTTCGCACCTCCCAAAGCCGCCGAGGCACCAGCTCCTGAAGCGTGGCAGCCAGGAAAATACCAGCCGGTGCTTACCGCTGGAGGCTGGCAATTACCACCCATCACCATCCTGGATAAACCCACAGAAGTGGAGCTAAGTCAGAGCGATATCGAGAAACGAGCCCAACTCATCGAAGAAGCCCTAGCCAGCTACGGCGTTGAGACCAAGGTAGTCCAGATTAACGTTGGTCCCACCGTAACTCAGTTCGGAGTCGAACCGGGCTGGGACCGCAAATACAAGGAAATCAGAGAGCGAGATAAAGACGGTAATGTCAAAGTCCGCCTGGAGGAGGTATCAAAAACCAGAGTTAAAGTGGATCGCATCAGCGCTCTGGCTAGCGACCTCGCTCTGGCACTGGCAGCATCGAGCATCAGAATTGAAGCTCCGGTACCGGGAAAGTCAATGGTAGGTATAGAAGTCCCCAACACTACTTTCGGCCTGGTCAACCTCAGAAGTGTAATCGAGAGCACTGCCTTTCAGAAAGCCTATGCTAAATCAAAGCTGGCTCTGGCTTTGGGCAAAGGTGCTGGCGGCGAGACAGTAGCCGCCGACCTGGCCAGGATGCCCCACCTACTTATCGCTGGCGCCACCGGCAGCGGCAAGACCGCCTGTCTCAATTCCACTATCTGCTGCCTCCTTATCCACAATACCCCGGATGATGTTCAGTTCATCATGATTGACCCCAAGCGAGTGGAGCTAGTCAACTTTAATAGCCTTCCCCACCTGGCAGCTCCCGTTGTCGTTGACACCGACAAAGCGGTACTGGCACTGCGCTGGCTGAATCGGGAGATGGATAACCGCTACCAGAAGTTCGCTCAGGCCGGGGCACGCAACATTGACAGCTACAACAAGAGCCGGCATCCCGGTGACACAATGCCCTACATGGTGCTGGTCATTGATGAGCTGGCCGACTTGATGATGGCAGCCTTTGACGAGGTGGAACACACGCTATGCCGTTTAGCCCAACTGGCACGAGCCACCGGCATCCACCTAATCGTAGCTACCCAACGTCCCTCGGTTGACGTAGTCACCGGCCTCATCAAAGCCAATTTCCCTACGCGCATCAGCTTTGCGCTCACCTCACAGGTGGACTCGCGCACCATACTCGATTCCGCTGGAGCTGAGAAGTTGCTGGGCAGGGGAGACATGCTTTACATGCCCACCGACGCCAGCAAACCAAAGCGCCTCCAGGGCACTTTTGTCTCCGACGCTGAGACCGAGAGGGTAGTGTACTTCTGGGGCAACCAGCGCCGACCGGAGGTAGCACCGATTAAATTTGAGGAGATGAGTCAACTCGTTTCGGCAGAAAAAGGCGGTGAAGACTCCCTGCTAGAAGCTGCCAGACAGCTAGCCCAGGAACACAAATACATCTCCACTTCTTTTTTGCAACGCCGCCTCCGCATCGGTTACCCCCGAGCCGCTCGCCTTATGGAAAAGCTAGAAGAAGA
>JBBISW010000059.1:0-11195 GCA_037441105.1 Chloroflexota bacterium | reverse complement strand
AGTCCCGCTTGACAGTAAAGTCCAAGTCCTCCGAGTAACGCCAATCTGAAAAATAGGCCTTACGAAGTGCAGTGCCGCCTTTGAATATCACTATCTGGCTCAACGACGGAATTTGGGACAAGGCCTTCAGCACCTCAGTAAGCACGTAATCCTTTTCTAATATGCCTAAAGCTACTTTCTCGCGCTTAGCCAGCCTCTGCAATTCAGCCTTGGGAAGCATTACTGCGCTCTCCATTGAACGAGTTCACTCTGCGGAACATTCACTATGACCTTCCATCGCTCGATGCACCGTCCCCTGGAGACCGCTAGAGTATCGAGTGGGGCATATCTTTTGCTGAGATTCTTACGAAGGAGGGCAACGGCCTCGCCTGTGTCATAACCAAGCGTCTCAATGAGATAACCTAAGCGCTGGTTTACCGCCCTGTTTCCGTTCTTGTGAGCATACTCAGCCATTTTGACAAAATCAAGTTCGTCCTGGCCATACCAGAGTGCCTTGGCTACCTCAGCTACACCGCCACAATATCGCAGTCGGTCAAGGCAGTCGACTATTGTCTTTTCAGGGTCTGAGATATTCACCCTATGCCCATCTATAGCTACTTCGGTAGCTCCAAAGAACTTACGCTCGGACATATAGACAAAGCGGTAAGTAACTCCAGAAACCTCCAGAGAAGGTTTTAGTTTGCGCCGGGTTGACACTACAAAAACAGCCCGGCTAACCTGTTCCGTATAGCCATAGTAACTTAGGGCACTGCGGAATCCGATGTAGTATGGCTCAATCAGGCAGGAGGCGATCATGAATTCATGTTCAGTCCACTCGCCTTCACGCCCGGCTTCAAACGGTAATATAAGATATTTGCCCTTCTCCACACGCTGAAGCCACCGCTGCTTTACTAGAGTCGACAGCAATTCACGCAGTCCACCATTACTGTTGCCATAGGCTTTGACAGCGTCCTCAAATGTAAAAATTCGCTTACCCTGGCGAGCCATCTCTGTTAGCAAATTGCTTCCTATCTCACCAAGAGTTCTTACTCTTTTTGTCATGATTATTACCTCATTCCTAACTATTATAGCATAAAACGTAAACCACAAGGAAGATTAAACAGAGAGGTTTGCCATCAGGACACAGACCGTCATTCTGTTCAGCGCTGCAGTCGGCGATTGCCCAGTATCTGATATGAGAAAGACCAGTAAGACTATCCCTTAATGCGGCGGAGCTCTATAGTAGCCGTGTTCCATTTATCCATGCAATCTATCTCTATTACATCCGGGTCTCCCCAGTCCGCAGGAAAACTGCCACCGAATTGGAGCATAACCACATAGGGAAAGATGTCGTGATAAAAGAATCCGCAGAGACCACCTGAGCGATAGCCACTGAGTTCTATCTGGTCACCCACTTTATGCCCGGCACTGCAAGTCCCTTTCACAGCCTTTATTGTGCCCAGCACTCGATAACCAACTTGCTCTACCATTTTATTCACCTCCCAAAGTCAGTATAGCCTCTTTCAAGGCACCTATCAAGCTCAATCTGAATCGTAATCATCTTCTGGAAAGTGTTGGCAATCCCTTCGTTCGTCATTGCGAGGAGTGTAGCGATGAAGCAATACCGAGATTGTTTCGCGGAGTTTACCTTGAGCTATATGAGATTCTTCGCAGAGTTTATCCTGAGTGGAGATTCTTCAGTCACTTCGCTCCTTCAGAATGACATTAACGAAGGACTCAGAATGACAAGAGGGGCATTGAATGACAGTGGCGAAGGGCTCCTTCAGGATGACAAAGGCGAAGGGCTCCCTCAGAATGACAAGTGAAGGGCTCAGAATGACAGAAAAAGCGAAGTGCTCCCCCACAATGACAGGAACGAAGGGGTCAGAATGACAGGAGCGAAGGGCTCGCAATGACAGCCGGGAATTAGTAAACAGTGTCATCTTCTGCTAAGATGACAGGTTAGCTAGGAGGATAGTATAATAGCTATATCTGCTGATATCTGTGTATTATCCCGATGAGACAAAGCAATTCACCTAAGCTCTCCCTGTTTCCGTTAACAAAGGAGGTTGACAGTCACGGTCACCTCCATATCGGTGGCTGTGATTGTGTCAATCTGGCCAGGGAATATGGCACCCCCCTTTACGTTTTCGATGAGGCCACTCTCCGCTCCAAGTGCCAGGAGTTCCAGACTGAGTTCACCAAACGCTATCCAAACACACTGGTCATATACGCATCTAAGGCTTTCCTGAATCGGGCTTTAGCCGTTATTTTCAAAGAAGAGGGATTGGGACTGGACGTCGTCTCAGGCGGAGAACTGAGCGTAGCCCAATCGGTGGACTTCCCCAAAGAAAGGGTGTATTTTCATGGCAATAATAAGACTGCGGATGAGCTAAAGCTAGCTTTGGACTGGAGAATCGGGCGGATTGTAGTTGATAACTTTTATGAATTAGAAGTACTAAACACATTGGCCCGCAAGAAGAGAGCTAAGCAAAGCATTCTCCTTCGCCTTACCCCGGGAGTTGACCCTCATACACATCGCCATACTACCACCGGCATACTGGATAGCAAATTCGGCTTTCCATTGGCTGCAGGGCAGGCTGGCACGACAGTAGCTCAAGCTCTGGCTGCTTCCAACCTCGACCTTAAGGGCTTTCATTTCCATCTCGGCTCACCAATTTTTGATACCTCGCCCTTCGAGCTAGCCATAAGCCTTGTCCTCAACTTCGCCCGGGAAATGAAAACTAAGCATGATTTTCACCTGGACGAATTTAGTCCTGGCGGTGGCTTCGCTGTTAAATATACGGTAGACTCTCAGACGCCGAGTATAGCTGACTATGCTAAAGCTATAACTGCCAAGGTAACAAGCCTGGCCAATGAGCTTGAGTTGCCGCATCCAAAGCTAATCATTGAACCTGGGAGAGCCATCGTGGCACAGGCAGGAGTGGCTTTGTATACCGTCGGCTCGATAAAAGAAATCCCTGGAGTGAGGAAATATGTCTGCGTTGATGGCGGCATAGGGGACAATATCCGTCCAGCGCTTTACGAGGCTAAATATGAAGCTATAGTGGCAAATAAGGCCAGCGATGGCTCAAATACTGTTACTATTGCCGGTAGGTACTGCGAGTCAGCCGACATCCTAGCTAGAGACGTGAGCCTGGCCCCTGTTTCAGCAGGAGATATTATTGCCATGCCAATTGGCGGCGCTTATGCCATCCCCATGGCAAGCAACTACAACCTGGTTCCCAGGCCAGCGATTGTAATGGTTAAAGAGGGCAAAGCTCGCCTCATCCGAAGGCGCGAAAGTTATCAAGACTTATTAAGGTTGGACTTAATTTAGAAAATATGTGGCAAACGATTGGTCAATCAAAAGCTTTGGCTCTGCTTAAACACAGCCTTGCAACTGGCGATTTGGCTCACGCCTACCTTTTCGTAGGAGCTCAACATATAGGCAAGATGACCATGGCACTCGATTTAGCTCGGGCATTGAACTGCCAAGGGGATAAGCCGCCTTGCTCTGAGTGCCAGCCTTGCCGCAGAATCAGCAACGGCAAGCACGCCGATATCACCATCATAGGCTTGAATTCAACCAATAGTTCGGCAGAGGTAAAACAACGGGTTGAGATTGGCATCGATGATATTAGAGAACTCCAACACAATACCAGCTTCTCACCTTACGAAGGCAAGTGCAAAATATTCATTATCGATGGCGCTGAATATTTATCCAGCGAAGCGTCAAACTGCTTGCTCAAAACACTAGAAGAGCCACCACCTGGAGTAGTCATACTGCTTTTGACCGCTGATGAGCTGCAGCTTCTACCTACAGTGGTCTCTCGCTGCCAGCGGGTAGAATTAAAGCCAATGTCCGCTGAGGAAATTGAGAAAGTGCTCGTCGAGTCCCACGGGGTCGAGAATGATAAAGCGAGACTTCTGGCTCGATTGTCTCAGGGTTGCCTCGGTTGGGCAATAAGAGCTTTAACTAACGATAGCTATCTTGCACAGCGGGCTCAAAGATTGGCCGAAATGTTTTCCTTGCTGGATATTGGCTGGGATGAGCGCTTCACCTACGCCGCTAAACTTGGAAATAACCGAAAGGCGGCTGAAGAGGTAATAAATCTTTGGCTGACCTGGTGGCGCGATATGATGTTGATTAAGTGCGATTGCAAGCAAACCATCACTAATGTTGACCAAATCTCCGTCCTTGAGAAATGGGCACAGATACTAAGTTTACCACAGGTCAGGAATTTCATTGACAGTTTACAGAAATCGTTAAGTCAAATAGCCCTAAATGCTAATCTGCGTTTAGTGCTTGAGATTTTGATGCTTGAAATGCCGAAGAAGGAGGGAACACGGGGGCACGCAATGCCTGCACCCGTTAACTTGTAATGTCAGAGATAGTTGGAGTCCGCTTTCACCAGGCTGGTAAGGTCTATTATTTTGATGCTGCCGGTATCCCCATGGAAATAAATGACTACGTGATAGTTGAGACCACCCATGGCCACGAACTTGGCAAGGTGGCCATCTCCCCAGGGCAGGTTATTTTCAGCGAAATCGGCGAGCCACTAAAACCGGTGGTTCGTAAGGCACAGGCTGAAGACATTGAAAAGGCTCAACAGCGACAAGAAAAGGCACACGAAGCCATAGCTAAATGCCGAGAATTAGTCGAAAAGCTCAACCTGCCGATGAAACCGATCTCGGCTCAATACAACTTGGATGGAAGCCATCTTACCATCTTTTTCAGCGCCGAAAAAAGAGTCGATTTCCGTGAGCTTGTTCGTGAGCTCAGTCGCAGCCTGAAGACCCGTGTTGAACTAAGGCAAGTTGGAGCCAGAGATGAGGCGAAGCTAATCGGTGGCTTAGGCAAATGCGGTTTTCCTCTATGCTGTTCTACTTTTCTCAGCGAGTTTGCGCCGGTTTCCATCAAGATGGCAAAGGAGCAAGACCTCGCACTCAATCCAATGAAAACCTCCGGCGTCTGCGGTCGTCTCCTCTGCTGCTTGGGATATGAATATGAGCAATACCGAGCTATGAAAGAGAAGCTGCCTGCGGTAGGCCAGGAAGTATCTACAAATCTAGGCAAGGCTAAGATAGTCAGCTGCAATCCACTTAAAGAAACAGTAATGGTAGAATTGGATAGTGGGGTTAACGTAGAATTGCCTCTTATCCAGGTAACCTGGCGCGAAAAACCATCAGGTGATAAGCAACGAAAAGAGACTTAGTTACTGAGGAAGGTATTTTTGCCACTCGGTGTGCGCACGAAGGTATTGGAAGGGCACATACAAACCATCGTTGCCCGGTGGATTAGGTTGACGAAGAAGTGGCATTCCAGCCTCGACCGGCGTTCGTCCCGCCTTCCGGCGATTACAAGGTATGCAAGCACTTACTACATTGCCCCAGCTATGTTCCCCTCCACGCCGCCGCGGTACAACATGGTCTAGTGTGAGCTCCTTACTTTCCCGACCGCAGTATTGACAGCTATGCCGGTCACGATTGAAAACTTCGAGTTTGGTTAACTTCCTTTGTTGCCGAGGCCGTCTGATAAAATAAACAAGGCGGATCACCGAGGGAACGTCGAAAACCCCAGCAACGGAATGAAGATTACCCCGCCCATTCTCCAAAACCTCAGCTTTGCCACGAAACAGCAGAATTATGGCCCTTCGCACTTTGCAGATATTGAGCGGCTCATAATTCTGATTAAGTACCAGAACGGGTGAGTTTACCACGGTTTTTCCCTAGCCAATCTGGGTTATTTTAGCAGGAAAATTTCCAAGCTACAACAGCCTAAGATAACCGACCTCGCCGTGGATACCTTTGCTGCGATTTAGTTTCACGAACCCGGGGGCTTTTTATATCACCACGGTAATCTGGTGCATTGATATTCAGGACTAGACTGAGACCAGGGTCCACCATCCGAGAACTGACACGGCTTTCAATCTCGTCAAGGGAAAGACAGGTAGTAATCACGGTGGCTAACCTGGCATTATAGCGATAATTAATTAGCTGATAGAGCTTCTCTTGAGCCCAAGGGGTGGCTGACTGCTCACCGAAATCATCAAGAATTAGTATCGGAGCTCTTTTGATTTTTTCAAAGACCTCGTCATAGGAAACTCTGCTTTCCGGGCTAAAAGTAGAGCGTAAATGGTCAAGCAGGTCTGGAACCACTATAAACAAAACCGATTTGCCCTCCTGACGCAGATGATTAACAATGGCAGCCGCCAGATGTGTTTTGCCACAGCCATTGACACCCATCAAGACTAACCAGCCATCGGGAGATCTGGCAAAATTGAGAGCATTACGATACGCCTGCTCCAGGCTTTGGCGCTCATCCGACGAGAGATTCAGCGGCTTATAATCAAAATTGTCAAACGTCTTTTTGCGTAATGACTCTAACTCCATGCCACCAAGATGCTCCAAACCCATCGGTGCTTTTCCTCGAACTACATATACACGGCATAGCTCAGAGTCAGTCAGGTGACCCCGCAAACTCTCATCAAATTCTTCAACTGGCACATCGGTGGTGATTACAGTAGGCAAGCAGGCATTGAAACGGTACCCGAGCAACTGCTCCAGTTTTCCCTTAGCCCAGGGTGTGGTAGTCGTCGTAGTCAAGTCATCCAAAACCAAAAGCGGCGTGTTTTTCACGCGCTCAAAAAGCTCATCATGAGCAATGTCACTGCTGGGACTAAAGGCACTCCGAAGGTGATCCAGCAAATCGGCGGTGCCTATGTAAAAAGCAGGCTGACCTATGCTCAGTCGATAATTGGCGACAGCACAAGCCAGGTGTGTTTTGCCACAGCCACTCGGTCCAACCAAGATTAACCACCCTCTGGGCTCAATGCCAAAGGCTTTGGCAGCTTCATAGGCCTGTGCAAAATACTGTTGAGATTCGGGGGCATCGTACCTACCGGTGGATAGAAGATTGTCGAAGGTGAGACGGGACAAGGCACCGAGATTACTGTATTGCTGAAGCTGAGTCAACTTCTCCTTTTTCAACTCGTGGCGGGTGCACTGACATGGCACAACTCGACTATAATCAGGACGTCCCGAAGCTGACAAAGGATGTATGAAACGAGCCCCGTTACATATGGAGCAAGGTAAGTCAGGCGAACTTTCTTTCCCTGACTCACCGCTTAACCATGTGTCCGTATCGGCCCTTGACGTATTTGTCGCGCTCGCTTTCTTTTTTAAAATCTCTCCCAGGCTTTCCATCATCTTTACCTTCTATAGCCCATCTCTCTAATATACGCGAAATGTATTTCCAACTGCGCTTATTCAGAGCTACGGCCTCCTTAAAAGCGCTCTCGACCCATTCCAACGGATAAAGTCTCTCAGCCTCCTGGAGTTCCTCAGCAATCATGGGTGTAAGCATGCCTATGTTCTGCTCGTAAAGACTGAAAATGTTCGATGCCGGCACAGCTTCCGTTATCTCACCTTTATTAGGTGCCAAAACCAATTGCGGAAGCTTACCCTGCTGAATTCTGTCAACTGTCTTTCTCCCAATTTCACTGTTGATAAAATAGGCATCTTCAGGCTCACCATTTCTCTCAAGCCCCAGATGAAGAATAGTACCATGCTGAACTGCCTGGTCTAGCGCCTGACGAAGTACTTCGTCTCTGGACTTGGTTCCTCCCTCTATGCCACTCATGAGGATAGGGTCAGATACCAATTCGTTATAGGTTACAAACTGTGGGTAACCTCGACGACGGCTCAGCACCCAGAAAATATACAACATCGTCTTGAGTTCGGCAATGTCATCAACCTGTGGCATCACTGTGGTGAAAAACAAGTTAGGTACTGGGGTAATCTCCGCTCCCGTCGGGAAGCCAGAAAACGGTTTCTTAGTCATGCTTTTTCATCCCCGATAATCCTTAAGCTGCGCCTACCTCAGCCTCTAAATCTTCAAATTTAGCTGTTCTAGACACAAATCGTAACTTTCTTTCACCTGTAGGCCCATTACGATGTTTGGCTATTATTATGTCAGCAATACCCCTGGGATATGGCTCAACCTCAATGTCATGATTCTTTTTCCATTCATCTTCGGTAAAATACAGCTCATCCCGATAAATAAAAATAACCACATCAGCATCCTGCTCAATACTACCGCTCTCCCTAAGGTCGGAGAGCTGGGGCTTATGTGATGCTCGCCATTCTACGGCTCGACTAAGTTGCGAAATAGCCAGCACCGGCGCATCTATCTCACGAGCCAGTGCCTTCAACCAGCGGGTAATTTCGCTGACTTCCTGCACCCGGCTATCGCCCCTACTCTCGCCTTGTAGCAATTGTAGATAATCAACGATTACCAGGTCAATATTTCGCTCAAAATCCAGACGCCGTGCTTTGCTACGCATTTCTACCACTCTTAATCGAGGTGAATCATCAATATAGATAGGTGCCTCTGAAAGGATGCCGCTAGCCTCCATAATTCTTCTCTCTTCTTTTTCCGTATAGCGCCCCAAACGAACACTTTTGGAATCCACGTTGGCTTCATTGGCTAGGAGACGTTGGACAACCGCTTGCCTGGACATCTCTAAGCTAAACAGAGCTACGCAAGCTTTTTGGTTTACAGCCGTGTTTCTGGCAATATTAAGTGCCAAGCTGGTTTTTCCCTGACTCGGCCGGGCAGCCAGAACGACCAAATCAGAACGTTGCAGCCCACCCAAGAATTCATCCAATACAGTGAAGCTGGTAAGAATATGTGGGATTTCTTCAGCTTCCCCGGGTAAGGTTGGCCCAGTTTCTTCAAAATACTGTCCGAGAACCTGGCGAATAGGAACGAAATCCCGCCGGCTCTGCCGTTGACTTACCTTAAAAAGGATATCCTCTGCCTTGCTCAAAGCAATATTAACATCAGCGTCAGCTTCATAGCCTATGGCAGAAATCTGACTACCAGCACTGATCAGTCGTCGCATTACAGATAATCTCGATACAATCTGCGCATAATGTTCAACATGAAGAGAGGTAGGTACCGTAGACACCAAATGACTTAAATAGGCAGCCCCACCTACCTCATCCAGCCTGCCTCGCTGAACTAATTCACGCGCCACAGTTATCTGGTCTATGCTCTCAGTACGCTGATAAAGACTGAAACAAACATCATAAACCCATTGATTTTCCGGTGTAAAAAAGTCTTCCGGCCTGAGAAAGGTGGCAACCTTGAATATGCTTTCACCATCAATAAGCAGTGACCCAATCACCGCTTTTTCGGCTTCAACATCGTGCGGGGGCAAGCTTTCGTTAATCATTTTCAGTCTTATCCTCTTCAATAACCACACTGATTTTGGCTTCAGAACCTTTAGCCAAACTGACTACTACCTCATAGCTGCCGAGGTGATGCAAAGGCTCCTCTAGCTCGACTTTTTTCTTGTCGATTTCAAAACCTGTGAGCCGAGAAAGCTCATCAGCTATGTGAGCGCTGGTAATAGCACCATGAAGCCTGCCTTTAGCACCAGCCTTGGCCTTGAAATACAGCTCCTTCCCTTCAAGTTCCTGAATTATTCGATTTAGCTCCTCACGCTCGCGAGCCTGACGCTGGGCCTTCTCCTCAAACTGGTTTTGAGCCGCTTTTATGGCTGCAGGCGTTGCCGGCAAAGCCAAGCCTTTAGGAATCAGGAAATTTCTGGCATAGCCATCGGCTACATCTTTTATCTCCCCTTTCTTCCCTTTAGGTGCATCTTTTAAAAAAATAACTTTCATTCTCTATCTCCATCTTGTTTTTAGCTAACTTAATAATCACCACGCTCACCCAGCCAGAAGACAGACCTATAGCTCTATTTTATAATTTCTGGGTTTTGTTTTCATCCCCAAAATACCACACCCTCAACTCAATGAAAAGTCCGCCTTAAGAAAAACTTTAATTAAATAGATATATATCAAGCCTCTAGAGGGAGGCGTTTAACAATAATTTTTTTCAATGTAGCTGCGACCCTTTAGGGGCGCCCTGGCGAGAAAACTCCTCTTTAACTCTGACTAGAACTTGAGATTCACTGAGAAGGTCAGCAACTGTCATAGCCAAGGCTTTGGCGGCATCCAGCAGACCTGCATGTCCTGCCTCAGAGGCAGCAAATTGTGCAAAATCAACCGAATGCAACAACACATCAGGAGAAGCGATAGCAACGAAAGGATGAATGGCTGGGACAACTTGACTGACATTACCCATATCGGTGCTACCGAAGTGAGGCTCAAAAGGCTCTACTTTGCGGCCCAAAGATTCTAAATTCTGGGCAAATAACTGCCCCAAGGCTAAGTTATTTTTCATTGGAGCATAGACTACCTCACCCCACCTGTACTCCAATCGGGCGCCTGTAGCTAGCGACGCCCCCTTGAAACAATTTAGAACCTTCTGTTTCAACTCATCAAGATAGGCATTATCAGCAGCACGGACTAAGAATGTAGCTGCAGAGTATGCCGGCACTACGTTAGCAGCTTCACCACCACGGGTAATTATGCCATGAACCCGGGCGTTATCTTTGATATGTTGGCGGAGTGAGTTCACAGCAGTAAACGCCAAAATCATGGCTTCGAGAGCATTTATCCCTTCCTCAGGATAAGCAGCAGCATGAGCCGCTTTACCAAAGAATTCGATATCAAGGCCAATACAAGCAAGTGCCTCAGTGGTCACCGTATTCCGCAGCCCGGGGTGTACTGTCATGGCAACATCCACCCCATCGAAAACGCCGGCCTTCAACATAATCACCTTACCACCAAAAAGCTCCTCCGCAGGTGTGCCAAAAACTGCGACTGTCCCGCCACAGCTATCAACAATAAATTTACTGGCTATAGCGGCTCCTACTGCTGAGGCAGCTATTACATTGTGTCCGCAAGCATGTCCTATTTCAGGCAACGCATCATACTCAGCAATCAAAGCAATCACCGGCTTATCGTTGCCATAGACCGCTTTGAAAGCAGTAGCTAACCCCCCAATGCCCTTTTCCACCTGAAAGCCGTTTCTTGCCAGGTACTCAGTTAACCAACCCGATGCCTTTTCCTCTTTGAAACCAGGCTCAGGATTGGTATGAATCTTGAGGCTTAACTCAATAAGCTCGTGGCGGTGATTATCTACTCGCCTGTTTACTTCTGCCTTTAGCTGCGCTTGTGTCAAAGCCTTTCTTGCCATTTTTGGAATTGTCTCCCACAAAAAGCAATTATACTCCAAGCGCCGAGCACATTCTAGAAGCGTCGGCTAAAAAGTTATAATGTCTATTGACCATCACTTGGCT
>JBBISW010000058.1:0-11229 GCA_037441105.1 Chloroflexota bacterium | reverse complement strand
GCTTCGCAGGTGCCCTGGGTCATCCTAAGCGCTGGCGTAGACTATGAAACATTTCGTGAGGAAGTGGAAATTGCCTGCCGGGCAGGTGCCTCCGGGTTCCTCGGCGGCCGGGCTATCTGGCAAGAAGCCGTACATTTTGCAGACAAAAAGGAACGAGTGAAATTCCTGTCGACTACCGTAGCCGACAGGTTAAAAGAACTGGCCGAGATAGCCACCAAATATGCAATTCCTTGGTATCGCAAATTGGGCATTGAAGCTAACAAATTAACCGTCATCCAGGAAAATTGGTATAGGAGCTACTAAAAAATGCCTGTTGAAATTCTACGCAACCCTCCCCGAAGGACGAAAATAGTCTGCACTATCGGTCCGAGTACCAGCTCAGCATCAGTGATAAAAGAGCTACTCAACGCTGGCATGAACGTGGCTAGAATCAACTTCTCCCACGGCACGCATAAGGAGCATGCCAGCTATATAAAAACCCTTCGCCAAGCAGCTAAACAAACTGGCTTACCACTAGCCATAATGCAAGACCTGCCCGGGCCGAAAAATAGAACTGGCAAACTTAAGAAAGGCACCATTGAACTCAAAGAAAATTCTAGTTTTATCCTCACCACAAGGGAAATACTAGGAGATGAACACAAAGTATCGGTAGGTTTGCCTGGCTTGCCACAAAGCGTCAAACCTGGAGATATGATATTCCTTGATGATGGCGATATAAAGCTGAGGGTAACATCTACCAGCAAAACCGAAGTCGATTGCCAGGTGGTAGCTGGTGGTAGCCTTGGCGAGGAAAAAGGTATCAATATACCTGGCATGAAGTGGAGTGCCCCCACAATCACTGACGAGGACTGGAACCATCTGCTTTTCGGCCTGAAACATAATGTAGATTTCATAGCTTTATCCTTTATTCAAGAAGCCGATGATGTTCTGAAAGTAAGAAATTTCCTACAAAAGAAAAAGAAGTCTCCAGCGATTATCGCCAAAATCGAGAGGCGAGAGGCTCTTGACAACCTCAATGGAATACTTGAAGCAGCTGATGGCGCCATGGTGGCCCGTGGTGACCTGGGCATCGAGATTCCAATACAGAGAGTGCCTATAGTTCAAAAGGAAATCATTCACAGGTGCAACCACCTGGGAAAGCCAGTTATTGTAGCTACCCAAATGCTAGAGTCTATGGTAAACGCACCACGTCCCACACGAGCCGAGGTTACTGACGTAGCCAACGCCATCTTTGATGGCGCCGATGCTGTCATGCTATCAGAAGAAACTGCTATTGGTGACTACCCGGTAGAAGCGGTATCTATGATGGCTCAAATTGCTATGGAGGCGGAGGCAGCCTTACCCTACGAAGAGATTCTGGCAAACAAGGGTAAAGACCTCCAACCTCAAACCGATGATGCCATCAGCTACGCTGCTTGCCATAGTGCTCACCAACTAGGAGCAGCTGCTATCATCGCCTTCACCTCTTCAGGCAGCACTGCCCGACGTGTTTCCAAGTACCGCCCCAAAGTGCCGATTCTTGCTATCACCCCCAATCAGGCAACACAGAGACAGTTATCACTATCCTGGGGAATACAAGCCTTTCAAATACCCGAGCCTTCAACTATAGCCGCGTTATTCTCCCGAGGAGCTAGAGTCGCCAAGCAAACCGGGTTAGCCCATGAAGGTGACTTGGTTGTTATCACCGGCGGCGTACCTATCGGTATCTCCGGCAGCACCAACCTACTAAAAGTGGAGATGGTCAAATGATAGCCACAGTGACTTTGAATCCGAGCCTGGACAAAACCGTCACCGTAGACGAGCTGGTGATAGACGAAACCAACCGGTGGACCAGCTTGCGCCGAGACCCCGGTGGCAAAGGAATCAATGTCTCCCGAGTCGTTCACGAACTTGGTGGTGAGACCATTGCCTACGGCTTCGTCGGCGGCATTGACGGCGAAACATTAAAGCATCTTCTCAGACAACAGGAGGTTCCTTTTGACTTTACACCAATTGGAGAGGACGTAAGGACCAACTTTATCATCACCGATTTGAAAACTCGCCGCCAAACTAGAATTGATGCCCCGGGACCACACATCCCCAGTGATGAGCTGGAGAATCTAATAGACAAGTTGGCAAATATCAAACCGAAACCTGATTTCCTCGTCTTCGCCGGCAGTGTCCCTCCTGGAGTACCTGATGATATCTATCGGCGATTAATAGAAGCAGCTAAAAATAACGGTATAAAGACTGTCCTCGATTCCGACGAAAAATGGCTGAAGGAGGGAATAAAAGCCAAGCCGAACGTCATAAAACCAAATGTGCACGAAGCGGAAGAACTGCTCGAGATAGAGCTGGCAAACGAGGAGGCAATAGTTAGGGCAGCGAAGACCTTGGTCAATCAAGGCATCGAGGTTGTAGCAATCTCCCGGGGTAGGGACGGGCTAATAGTTGCCACTGGGGAAAATGTTCTAAAGGCAGTACCACCTCAGGTAGAGATACGCAGCACTGTCGGTGCTGGTGACTCGACCGTCGCCGGGCTGGTGCTTAAGCTAAGTCAAGGGTATGGCATCAAGGAAGCCTGTCGTTGGGCAGCGGCAGCAGGAACTGCAGCCACATTAACCCCAGGCACCGAGCTCTGCCGCAGAGAAGATGTGGAAAAACTTCTGCCCCAAGTGAAAGTAGAACAGCTATCCACTATGTAAGTTAAGAAAGACTCAGAACCCCTAAACAAACCGGGATACTACCACGACTACGGCAGCATTCCAAAGATAGTAAGTTCAAAAGTGTCCTTATTTTTACTTAATATCAACCAGCCTTATTCGAACATTCTTGTAGCCAGCTTTAGCCGCAGGGTCTTTCTCCACCTTCCAAAGTTCAAAGGTGCCGGAGACTCGGTCGCCATTGTCGTCGAAGGTGATAATGCCGCTGGCACCATCATAGTTTTGCCCCATTTTTAGAAGAGCATCCCTTACAGCTTCGCCATCGTAGACACCCGCCTTTTCTATTGCCTTGACAATCATCACTATGGCATCGTAAGTAGTATCACAATAAACGCTGGGGTCCTTTCCCGAGGCGGCTTTGTAGGCAGCAGCGAACTTATCATAGGTGGCACCAGAAGGACCAGCAGCTCTAGTACCAGCAATAATTGCCTTCGCCATAAATTCAGCACATTTCGGTTCCACAAACATGCCATCACCATAGTTGCCATCACAGCCCAGCCAGGCGATTTTATCCAATCCCATCTCAAAAGCCTGTTTAAAGACTATGATGCCATCCTCGGCATAAGTAACAGCAAGAACCACGTCCGGGTTACTACCTCTAATTCTTTCCAGTTCGGTGCGATAGTCCTTTTTAGCTGGGTCGAAATGTATTGATATTACATGCTTACCTGCCCATCCAGCCTTCTTAAGCGCCTCAACCAGTGCCTTCTCTAAACCTACACCATAAGGATTATCCTGAACTATGGTAGCCAGTTTGGTGAACCCTTTTTCCATGACAAATTTGGCCAATATCTCACCTTGAAAGGCATCGTGAGGTGTTGTGCGGAATACCCACCTTTTCCACCCCTGCTCAGAAATCGCTGGTGAAGTAGCCGATGGCGTCACCATTAATACTTTCCTCTCAGCCAGATAAGGTCCCGACGCCATGGCTGCACCGCTGGTCATCCCACCGACAAGTACCTTCACCCCGTCTATGTCAACCAACTTTTTGACGCGATCTAGACACTTGGCGGCCTCTGTAGTATCATCCTCTTCTATTAACTGTACTTGCTTCCCCAGCACCCCACCAGCAGCATTTATTTCCTTGACCGCAAGCCTGGCACCTTTCATCATATCCTCACCCATAGGACCCAATAATCCGGTGGTAGACAGCACACAGCCTATTTTAATTGCCCCAACTTCTTTTGGAGCACAAGCTATTGCTGGTACAAGCAAAGACAGAGCAAATATCACTAACAATAACTTTTTAACCATTCATCACCCCTTCTCTAAGATTTAATGTTTGAACCAATTCAGCGCGAAAATAACCTTTGCTCAATCACCCCCTTTCAAAAAATTTGATGTTGGTGTCTAATTTAGCACTGAACACAAATTTGTGTCAATTTCTTTCGGGCTCTAATCCCAAATACCGCTGCCTGGAAGAATCATCTACAAACAAAGACTTAGCAGTTCCCTCCATAGCACAGGTGCCATCAACCAAAACGTAACCTCTTTTAGCAATACTCAAAGCCTTTCTAACATTTTGCTCCACTATCACTATGGCAGTGCCCGCTCTTTCTATGCTCTCCAGCTTGGACACAATTACCGAGGTTGGCTTAGGAGATAACGAAGCTAACGGCTCATCAAGCAGCAAGACCCTGGGCTGTGCCATCATAGCCCTTGCTATAGCCAACATTTGCCTTTCGCCACCACTCAAGTTTCCCGCCAGAGCATTTTTCTTCGCTTCAAGTTCAGGGAACATCTCAAATATCTCCGCCATCCCAGCTTTAATAGAAGCTTTACCTCTTCTATGATATGCTCCCATATCCAGGTTTTCGGCGATAGATAAATTAGGAAAGACGTTGCTTATCTGCGGGACATAACCTATACCTAGACTTACCAAGCGATCCGAGGCCATGCCGGTGACATCCTCTCCCTGGTAAAACATTCGGCCACGGAACAGCTTGGCAAAGCCGAACAAACTCTTAAGCAAAGTAGACTTGCCGCTACCGTTTGGTCCCACAATAGCCACGATTTCCCCCTCGCCTACCACAATGGAAACATTATGTACAATAACTACATCACCATAGCCAGCGTCAATATTCTCCATAGCAAGCACAGGTGACATCTACTACTCCCCCAAATAGACCTGATAGAACTCAGGATTTCTCGCCACATCCTGTGGCTTACCTTGAACCACTATCTTGCCTTTATCCATAACATAAACCCAATGAGCAAAGTCGAACAATAGCTCCAGCCTGTGCTCGATGATGAAGAAGCTCAATCCTTCTTCCCGACGCAAGTTCTCAATACCATCAAAGATTCTCCTCCCCAAGTTGGGATTCACTCCAGCCGCAGGCTCATCAAGAAGTAACAATGTTGGAGAAGCCATAAGCCCCCTACCTATCTCTAAAAGTTTCCTCTGCCCGCCAGATAGTTCACTTGCCGGAGAAAGAGCCAAACGGTCTAGCTCCAAAAGTTCGAGTATTTCCATTGCCCTATCTGCAAACTCCACCTCTTGCCTTTGCCAGCCACCTCTTAAAAAAAGGCTATTTAAGAAACCATCACCTTGATGCCCTCGTGCCGCAACCAGCATGTTATCCAAGACACTCAGACCTTGAAACAGTCGAGGTATCTGAAAGGCACTTACCAGCCCCAGAGCATAAATCTGGTGAGGAGCCAAATGGCTAATACAAGTACTGTTAAAATAAATAGCTCCCTCGTCAGGACGATGAAGCCCAAGGATTGTATCGAATAAAGTGGTTTTCCCACTGCCGTTAGGTCCCACTAATCCCCAAATGCTGCCACTCCTGATACCCAGACTCACTCCATTGACAGCATAAACGCCACCGAAATGTTTACTAACTTCCCTTATTTTTAGTAGCTCTTCTTTCATGACCAACTCTATCTATCGCCTTCGTCTTAACCTTGCTCTCCCGTAACAGACCCTGGGGTCTATAGAGCAAAATCAAAATAATTAAAACACCAAATAAGATATATTGCAAGTTGATAGGGTCTATAGCTAAAGCCAGATAATCTTTGGCTATGGTTGTCCCACGGTCAAAAAGCATCACCAATGCAGCACCCAGCAACGCACCCCAGTTATTAGCTGGCCCACCCAAGATAACCATTATCCACACAGTAAAGGTAACCATAGGCATAAACATATAAGGGTCAATGAACTGAATATACTGAGCATAAAGACCACCAGCTAATCCAGCTATAGCCGAACCTAGCGCGAATACCTGAGCTCTATATTTAGCTCTATCCTTGCCTAATACCTCAGCAGCTATCTCATCCTCCCTGATGGCTCGCATCACCCTGCCATAAGGAGAATTAGTCAACAATTGAACTACCAGAAAACAGATGACCAGACAAAGGTAAACCAAGCCTATGTTTACCAGAGCACCGACACGAGCAGAGGCACCGGCTATAGAAATAGCTGGAGAGACTGCCATACCCCAAACACCACCACCAATCCAGCGCTCAGATTTTACGACCACCCTCAAGATTTCACCAAAGGTCAAAATTACTATCGCTAAATAATCTTCTCTTAACCTCAGAGTGGGAAGAGAAACCAGAAATCCAACCATAGCCGAGATTAAGGCACCGGTAATTAGACAGAAATAAAAGGGAACACCGATTTCAGATAGAATGGCATAGGTATAAGCGCCAACAAGGAAAAAAGCGACTTTACCGAAGTTAGCCAGACCCGCAAAGCCAAACTCCAGGTTCAAGCTCAATGACATTATGCCAAAGATACCTATGAAAACAATAAGGTCAAGAACATAAACTAATGGATCCAACTAAGCTCTCCTAAACAACATGGCTAACCCCTGCGGTTTAACAATCAATGTTATTATCAAAATAAGGAAGGCTATAGCGGTACGATACTCTGTAGACAGTCCAAAAGATATCAGAGCCACTACTCCTAAATTTTCGGCCATTCCAATGATAAAAGCTGCGACTATCGAGCCATAAAAATTGCCGATACCTCCCAAAATAGCAACAGCGAACATGGGCAATATGATGTCCCAACCCGTCATAGGCCAAATCTGAGTGTCGGCAGCACGAAATATGCCAGCGATAGCCGCCAAACCAGCACCGATAAACCACGTTATCAAAATCACTCTATTCACGTTGATTCCAGAGGCTAATGCCAGCTCGGGATTGCTAGAAGTCGCTCTAATAGCCTTGCCTATCTTGGTCCGCACCAAGACAAAGTGCATAGCAAGTGCTAGGGCTATAGCAGCAAAGATAAGCCACAACCATAGGCCCGTGAACCTCAGTGGACCTATCTCAAATGAAGCCCAAGTCGTGGTAAAATACGAAGGTTTCCAACCCCAAAGCGCACCAATGGAGTACCTGAGCACAAAACCTAAAGCAATCGAGGCTACCATAAGATGAATGATGGAGGCACCTCCTTCGGATAGCGGTTGAAAAATCCCACGGTAACACAACACCCCTATTGTTCCGGTGACTAAAAAAGCAACAGCCAGGGCTGCTAGAAAACCTAACCCCAATTGTTCAGCCACTAAATAACCAATAAAAGCACCCAATGCGATGAATTCAGCATGGGCAAAGTTAGGAAATCTAGACAGGCCATAAGTCAAGGTTAGACCTACAGCTCCGATAAGATAAAGGCTACCAGTAACCGCTGAATTGAAGAAAACCTGCGCCCAATTAACCTCAACCACAATAAACAACTATACCATACAAAAGCTACCTAGCCAAAGTGGTAATGTTCTAAAAGAAAGGCTTATTTATTGTCCGCGTCCGCCAAATAAGCGTTCAACTGAATCAGACTCGTTAATGCATTGCGGCCATCGCTTTGCTGTTTCCTATCCAGATAGAAGGCTCGGATACCTATCTCTCTAGGGGCGACAAAATCAAATTGCAGGTTATCGCCAATATGAACCACTTGTTCGGGCCGAACTCCCATCGCCTGACACATCTTCAAGTAGAATTCGGAGGTCTTCAGTTGCTTATAATCAGTAAGCGAGGAAAAGACTTTCGTGAAATAAGGCTCAATGTCACAAAGAAGGTGATTCAGGAAATCTCGCGTTGAGCCAGAGGCTACAACAAGCTTATACCTTCCACTTAATGAAGACAGCACCTCCCCAACTTCAGGGTAGTAACACACCTTACTCCGACATGTCTCCATTACCGGGTCAGGAGTACCTAAACCAAACTTGTCAAACCAATACCGAACATCGTACCATTCCAACCTCTGGTCGCCTACCTTCCTGTACTCCTCTTCGACAAGCCTCCGAGCCTGCACAACATCAGTATTATTCTTGAGAGCATAACACTCAGGGATAGCCTCAAACCAGACAGCATAGCTGAAGTCTGGCGTCACCAGCGTACCTTCAGCATCGAAAGAGATTATCTTGATTTTATCCATATTGAACATCTCCTAGATACATCTCTGAATTAAGACAAGTTACCTCAACCTCACCCCTCTAAAAGGATAGAGGGATCAAGGGGATGATGTCAATGGCAAACCTAATTCCACTGCTATTGACTTTACCGACTAACATTGTTATCTTTGTTGTCAGGCATGGCACGCGTGGAACTGAATGTCATTACCAGCGGGAATATTCCCTGGGGTGTTAAGAGGGAAATAGAAAACACGTTCCGCGACTGCTATCGCCGATTTGGGTCTAAGGTCCCCTACAAGGTCGAAGTTCATATAGTGAATAGGGGGTCGGATATGCGTGCGCTCCTCAAAGAGGAAAAGCTCAGGCGAGGCATAACTACTAGTGGGGATGAGGAGTTTATTTGCTCTCATGATGCCTGGCGTGATTATCCCCGTGTAATCTGCTGCCTGGAAAGATTGAATGCGCTTAACAAATTAGCCAGGGTGGGCGCAGTGAGACATGAAGCAGCTCACAGTGCCCTCCATGGCTCGCTGGAGTATTACATTTTCAGAATGCCCGAGGATTGTCGGCATACGGCTACGATTAAGGGGCTTGATTTATCTGTGCTAGACCAGGCTCTTTATTACGTGTCTGTGGCGGTCAAAGATTTTGAAGCCACCAGATTTTTAGTTCAAAATGACTTCATTGGCTGCCAGTTTGCCTTCGCCTTAGAGTGGCTACAACCTTCGGAACAAGACAAATCAGCTTGGAAGTTGGCTCAAGCAAATCGCCAGGCAAAATTTATCTTCCTGACAGCATTGCTTAAACCGACACTCTTCGCTCATCCTTTGCTGGCTTTGCCACGGTCAAAAAAGATTTCCCTAGAACACCAGGTTCAATTAGCCAGAAAAGTGGAAGAGTTGTTGGAATACCTGGGTACTGCTGAGCGGAATAGATTGCTCCAGGTGGCAAGTATGATAGCAGAAAATTCCACTGATGATACCCACAGGAACTTTGACTCTGCCATGCGTCAAGCTATGAACCTGGCCTAACTTGCTGGTTACAGGCTTATCCAGCGATAGTATATTCCCTAATAATTACTTGATTTTGCAAATCATGCTGAGGTCGTTTTGTAGTTGCCTCTTTCTTTGTCATTCTGAGCACAGCGAAGAATCTCACCCCTTGTGCGCAGTTTGCCTTAGTTAGATTCTTCGGTCGCGGAGTTTACCCTGAGTTGAGATTCTTCAGTCGCTCCGCTCCTTCAGAATGACATTAAACGAAGGGCTTCCTCAGAATGATATGGGGCCCGGAGGTAACCTCGCAGTCAGATGATAGAAATAGACGGTTCGGTCAAATCGGGCAGTGGGACACTGCTACGTTATGGCATCAGCCTGGCTACTCTACTGGCTGAGGAGCTGCACATGTGGAATATCAGAGCCGGCAGGGATAAGCCCGGTTTACGGCATCAGCATCGTCAATCAGTCCTAGCCTGCCGGGATATGTCTCATGCTGTCGTGGAAGGCGCGGATGTAGGGTCGAAGGAGATACATTACAAGCCAGGTAAGGAAATAAGAGGCGGTCACTATAAATGGGATATAGGCACTGGTGGCTCAACTACGATGTTGGCTATGACCTTACTGCCTGTAGCTTGTTTTGCCAAGGAGCCGAACACGTTTGATATTTCCGGCGGGCTGTTCCAAGATTTTGCTCCTTCGGCTTACCACATGAAATACGTCCTTTTCCCTACCCTACGGAAGATGGGAATAAATGCTGATTTGGAGGTCAAGCGCCCCGGCTATGCTGAACAAGGAGGTGGCATCATAAAAGTCGGTGCCGAACCGGTGGCAGACAAGATTGAATCTATTAAACTTCTTAACCCTGGTGAGGTCAAGCAAATAAACGGGATTGCCATTTGTTCACACCTAAAGCAAAACAGGGTTAGCGACCGTATGGCAGAGGAATGTCGCCAAACACTGAGACAAGGGGGCTATAATGCTAAAATAGAGGCGATTTATGATGCTACAGCCAACCATGAAGGTGCTGCTTTGGCCATTTGGGCGGAAACTGATGCTTGCCTCTTCGGCTCAGACAGGGCTGGGAAGAAGGGAAGGCGGGCTGAAAGCATTGGAAACTACGTAGCTAATAACCTTATTCAGGATATCAAGTCTGGAGCCACGGTTGATAGATTTCTGGCCGACCAGTTAATAATCTATGCAGCTTTGGCTGATGGTGTAACTGAATATATCATACCGCGAATGACTGACCACATTGAATCTAACCTATGGCTGGTAGAACATATTTTGGGTAAATTCGGTGCCAGAACAGAGGTAATTGGCAATCGGCTCAAGATAAAAGGCGTGGGTTATGCCCATCGGTAAAGAGTATCTAAACACTTACACTACCTAGGAGCTCTTGCTTCAGGCTGTTCAATCTTTCTTCAAATGGTTGCGCTAATTCATTCAGCTGCTTTAGCCATTCTTCTTTGGCTCGAATGTTAATCTGGCTGATAGCTGTGCCCGAGATTCTTAGCTGATGCAGTATCTCCCTGCCGGCTCTTTCTATCTCTTGCCTCTTTTTATTTTCGGCCTCCCAGTATTCATGGAAAAGCTCTTTTATCTTGTCCGTAGTCTGTACTGCCGCTTCAGTCCCGGATAAACTGAGAATGCCTTGGCCTATTTCATCCAACTTCAGACTATAGTTCAAGTCGATCCCTTCGACTAATCGGCGAAGGACTGCACGGCTTATCAAATCTTTATCCGGGCCACTGTATTTGCTGAGTTCAGCCTCCAGAAGACGAGCGTCATTCTGCCCAAGATACTTCTCAGCCAGCGTTTTTCCAATCAGGCGGTATCTGTCATCTCTTTGCTTTTTCCGTTCTTCTGGAGATAGCGCGCCTAGCTTATTGGCTTTTTCCTGGGCTATTTCCCGGGCACTTTTGATTTCGCTCACAAAACCCGAACTTCCTTATGATCAAAAAACTGAGACTGGCTAGCAACCTTTCTTGCTGTACCAAAACACTCGCCTATTGTCATCCTGGATACCTCCCGTCATTCTTAGCGCAGCGAAGAATCTCATCCCTTGTGCGCAGTTTGCCTTAGTTAGATTCTTCGGTCACGGAGTTTACCCTGAGTTGAGATTCTTCAGTCGCAAGTTTATCCTGAGCTAGATCCTTCGTCGCTTCGCTCCTC
>JBBISW010000057.1:0-11301 GCA_037441105.1 Chloroflexota bacterium | reverse complement strand
TCAGTATAGGTCTCCATCTTGTACTCAGTCTTGTATTCAGTTTCATAGTACGTCTCTGTAACTGGCACTTCCTTGGCTACACAAGAGGCTGTTAAAATAAGAGACTGCACCGTAACCATACTAATAAACAAACTCAGTTTTCGCATCCTCATACCTCCACTGTATAGGATTATTTACACTTAAGCCATCGTCAACGAGCACATTACCCTTTCTTCTTCCAGAAGAAGAATGTCGCGAGCATCAAAATGAGTCCGGCAATCACGACCAACCAAAATAAGACAATCCCCGGCAAACCATAACACCTCTCAATACTAGCATAAGCGAAAAACATAAATCCCAAAAAGATACAAGATGCTCCTGTAAGAAACACGCATGCCTCGACATTCCAGGGCCTACCTCTCACAGATGCCCATCCCATGAGCAACCCTCCCACCGCTCCTAATCCCGCTGGTACTAACATCCAAGGTCCACACTGAGCCACATCTGAAATCATTGCATTAACACCTCCCGTTATGTGTCTAACAGTCTCTTTTCTCCTTCAATCTTTTTTATATCCGTCAAATCCTGGGTGACTTCCAGACATCCCAGGTAGTCGCCTTTTTTGCCTCTAACGGCGAAGTATCGAATGTAAATCAACCTGCCCTTTAAGTTAATCCAGAATTGGGCTGAGTCTCTGCGACCGGCTCTGAAGTCGTCCAGTATCTGATTGACCACGTGCACGCTCTTCTGAGGATGGCACTGCTGTACCTTCCGCCCGATAATTGCTTTGGCTCTGGGGAATATCCTGTCTTTCGACTGGCTGAAGTAGCGCACCGTGTCATCTTTATCCACAAAAGTGACATCCACTGGCAAAGTATCAAATATCGTTTCTATCTCCTCTTTTGATAAAGTGCCGGTCTCGAAAGAGACCACGCCTTCTATCTCTGGTTTAGAGACTGGCGCCACCACCCCACCTATAGCTACCCTTGCTGGCTCAGGGGTAAAACAGCAATAGCCGAGGTCATCGAATTGATGCCTTATGTCTGGCCACTCGTTTTCACCAATAACCTGCAAGGCAGCAGGGAACAGGATATTGTTTTCCTTGTAAAAATGGCTGGAGAGCATATCCGCCAGGGATATTGCTACTTCCTCTAGTTGTCTGGCAAAATCTGGAAAAGCCAGGCTTTTGTGCCCATCAACCAGCCGGTAAACGTTTTTCTTTATCTCCCTTATTTTGTCGTGCTCCATCCACATAACTGCCGGCGGCTCTTTAATCCCGTGTTTCTCCAGGGAAGGAAAGAGGACGTTCTCCTCTCGCACATAGTGGCTCTCTGAGTCTTTAAGATGCTCACTAATATGAGCTAGTCGTTTCATCTCCTCAGTAACAGAATTGAAACTCTTTGCGCCTTTTATCTCTTTGGCAACGCCCTTGAGCTCATCGGCGAAATTCAGCAGCATCTTGTGTTCTTCCATAAGAATATGGACCGGGTGTCCTGCGGGCGCTAGAGTTTCTTTCTTTGCCAGCGATTCTTTGAGCACAGCGAGGTGAATATCGCAGAATCTCTGTATTTCTTCCCGTGGCATGCCCTCTTTTATAAGCTCCTCTTCTACCTGTGCTATTTCAGTCGGCGGGACATCTCCCAGCTTTTTCTTGAATTCTTCTTTTATCTGCTCGGGATTGGCACCTTCATGCAACTTCTTGAGCAGCTTTCTCAGGATTTCCTTCCTATTTTCTGCCATAGCCTTAACTCCTCTTGTAGATTCTCCACTTCCACCCTCACCTTATTCCTCTCCACTCGAGGGAGAGGTTAGGTGAGGGGTCTTGCTTACACCTCTACCTTCTCAAACTGGTCCTTACTGGCGCCGCAAACAGGACATACCCAATCATCCGGCAGCTTCTCAAAAGGTGTGCCCGGTTTTATTTTGCCGTCAGGGTCGCCTTTGTCAGGGTCGTAAACATAACCGCAAACAGTGCACCTGTATTTTGCCATTTTCGGTGCTGCCTCCTTTTTCTCCTCGATATAGCTTGGGGCTGTCTTGGGGGTACTGCCTCGTTTCACCAGATGATAGTAGGCATAAGTCATCGGCTCGCCTTCTTTAAGGACATCCGCCGCTACTATCTCACCAACAAATATAGTGTGGGTGCCGACTTCTATCTGGCTAATCACCTTAGCCTCAAGATAAGCCAGTGTATTGTCCAGCACTATCGGAGCCCTAGTTTCACCCAGCTTGTAATTGATGCCTTTGAATTTATCCACATCCCTGCCCGACCTGAAGCCAAAGCTACCGATGAAACTCAAAGGCGTGTCCTGGGAGATGATGGAAACGGTGAATACCTTACTCTCAGAGATGAAGCTATTGGTCAGATTTTGCCTGTTTATAGCCACAGCGATAGTAGGCGGCTCAGAACAGACCTGAAACACCGTGTTGGCAATCTGGCCGTTGAACTTATTCCCTTTCTTGGAACATATGACATATAAGCCGTAACCCAATTTATAAAGTGCCTTTAAATCCATAATTCACCCCTTTAACCTACATTAACTCCTTCTCGCTCATTTCAACTGCTCGTTGCAATTCGAGGTTCAGCTCCGCTGGCAGGCCCTCAACATCCACTCTTAAGAATCCTCTAACAATAGTAGCGGTAGCTTCATCACGGGTTAATCCCCGCATCATCAGATACTCTATCTCCTCCTCAGCTATCTTGCCCACAGCCGCTTCATGCGATAGGTCTACACCAGCCAGCAATCCTTTCAGCTCCGGCACGGCATATATCATGCCTTCGTCCTGCAGAATCAGACCACGGCACTCAAGATGTCCTTTGACATCAGGCGCATTGCCTTCTATATAACCCCGAGCGGTAATATTTCCCCCTTTGGTAATGGCCCGTGATATTATCTCAGTCCTGGCTCCCTTAGCACCCAAGATAACCCGAGAGCCAATATCCATGCTAGAACCAGGCAGAGCCACCAGAATGCTATTAAACCTTACCACGGAGTTATTTCCAACACATTTTGCTACAGGGCTCATCTGCAGCGAGCGAACCGGCTTCATAATAACGTAATTGCTCAGGAATACACCGCCTTCTTCGATGATTACCCCGGTGCGAGGACGCACGGCTATCTCCGGCGCCCAGCTATGTATCATAGTGAAGCTGACCTTAGCTCCACGTTTGATATAGAACTCAGAAATGCCGATGTGTAATCCCGGTTCCCTTTTCAAAGCCGTGGTGCAGCCGGTGATTATGTGCAGTTCTGAGCCTTCTTCGGCGATGATAATGTTGTGGACTTTCTGAGCCAGATTGTTTTTTGCCAGATAGAGGCAGGCTTGAACTGGATACAATGTCTTGCTGCCAGGCAAAGCTCTAAAAAAATAGCCATCGCTCTGGCCAAGCTCGACATGGGCAGTATATTTATCGGTATCTACAGCTACAGCTTTCCACAAGTAATCGGCCAGCCAGTCATATTTCACCAATGCCTGACTGGTAGCCATCACTTCTATGCCCTCTTGTTTTGTCAGGCTATGTATTGGGGAATGGTCTATCTGGATGATGGTTCCCGAGCGCTGGCTGCCATCTGGCATAATTCCCACCTGCACCATTTGCTCCTTGGTCCCAGATGGCAGCCGTGACGGGTCATCCTGATAAGGCAATTCGTCTGCAAAATGAGCGTATTTGCCTAAATCTATATCCTCGCCAAAAGCCGCAGGCTTGGACGCTGCTGCTTCTGCTTTATCCTTGTACTCCCTGGCAGCCTTCCCTATGCCGCGCATTTCCAGCACTCCCTGTAACCTTTGCTCTTTATCGTCTCCAGGATTTCGCGAGGGTCGCCCTCACAGACCATCTTGCCATCAAGTAACACATAGCCAGTCCGGGCATTGACATAATCCAGAATGTGGCCGGTATGCGTGATGATAAGACCGGCATGCCTGCGGTCACGTATCGGGTGTTCTTTTCGGAGCAGCTCATTTATTAGCTGACCGATTAGAGCTATATTCTCTAGGTCAACTCCGGACTCAGGCTCATCCAGCAACGCCAAATCAGGGTCTTGAGCTAATAATTGTAAAAGCTCCGAGCGTTTTATCTCCCCACCAGAAAATCCGTAATTCACCTCCCTATCCATAAACTCAGTCAGGTCAGCTTTCTCCGCCAGCCTAACTATATCTTCACCGCCTGCTCGTCCTCTCCCACAGGCAGCCACCATATCACGAGTTTTTACACCACGAACTACCGGCGGTCTTTGCAGGGACAAACCGATTCCCATACGGGCTCTCTCATCCACAGGCAATCCCACTATGTCTTTGCCTTTGAAGACAATGCTGCCGCTGGTTACCCGATATTTAGGCGAACCCATTACCGCCATGAGAAGAGTAGTCTTGCCACTACCATTAGGGCCAAAAAGGACATGCGTTTCACCGGCTTTAATGTTTAAATTTACGCCATGCAAAATCGCTTTGTCGCCCACCGCCACACTTAACTGCTTAATCTCCAGCATGCTCTCAGCTTCCATTTTCGCTCCTCCCTTAGCCGCCATCCAAAGAATGGTGCTCCGCTTTGCGGAACCAGCCCGCCGGGTCAATCAGATACTCTCGATAGTCAACCAGAGCCAGGTAATGCCCTCTCTCCTCAGCAGCTAAAGCTGAATAGAACTTTTTTGCCGCACCGTAGACAGCTTCCTCACCTCGGCTGCTGTAGAATTTCTCAGTCTTATTCTCCATCTCCATAGCTTTAGCTATGGTATCAAGCTCTGTGTTAGCCGCCTTTACCTCAGTGCCGACTGTCCTCAACGCTTCGGAGAACAGTGTGTTCAGCACCTCTCCTTCGCCAGGCCGAATATCAATCGCAGGCCAGGCTTTCTCTTTCTTAATAGCCTCATATATCTGTTCAAACCTTTGCCGATGCCTGTCCTCCTCAGTAGCCAGCCAATCAAAAAATTCCCTACCCACCTTGTTACCGCTTTCCTGGCTGGCTTTCCGGTAATATTCCTTGCCGTCAATTTCCATCTGAATGGCAAATTGTAGTGCTGCTAAAGTCTTAGCGTGTTCGTCTTCCATATTACCCTCACTACCCCGACTTTTTCACAAAGACCCGATAGACCCCTTTTTCCTCTTTCATACCCAGGAATTCGTTGCCTGTTGTCTTACACCAGTTGGGCATGTCCTGTTTTATACCTTCGTCGTCGGAAAGGACTTCCAGCACCTGCCCGGCCTTCAGTTCCTTCATTTTCTTGGCAGTATGCACGATAGGCATAGGACAATATAGTCCGACACAATCAAGTGTTTCATCCGCTTTCATGATGTCAGCTCCTCCTCAGCTCAGCGGCTCGCCGCACTTAGGACAATTTTTGGCTTTTTTGTCCAGCACCGTTAAGTGGCACTTAACACAGTGTCGAATAGCTACCCCACAAGCCTGACAGAAGGGGAAACGTGTTACAGTCAGCTCCACTTCGCAATAAGGACAGAGGCATCTCTCTTCTTTAGCTTTCTTCTCCTTCTTCATCCTGTTCTCCTTTCTCTTCCAGACCTTTGATTGCTATTCCTTTCTTTTGGGCATAATCACGGATTGCCTTCCGCAATGCTTGAGCCCCCAGGTTAGAGCAGTGGTATTTGTTCTTGGGTAAGCCCTCTAACTCCTGAGCCACAAGGCTCGGCGTGATTTTCGCAGCCTCCTCCAGTGTCTTGCCCTTTGCCATCTCACTGACTATGCTGGAAACGGCAACTGCAGCACCGCAGCCAAAAGTCTGGAATTTGACATCTTCAAGACGGTTATCTTTAACCTTAATATAGAAAGTCATCATATCCCCGCATACCGGGTTGCCCTCCTCACCAATGCCATCAGCGTCTTTAATCTCGCCGACATTGCGGGGATTCATAAAATGGTCCATCACCTTTTCACTATACATCGGCATGTCATTTCACCCCCTCTGTTCTTTCATAAACTTGGCATATAGCGGAGACATCTGCCTCAGTCTGTCAACGATAGGTGGCAGCTTCTCCACGACGTAATCTATATCCGCCCCATTATTATCCACCCCCAGACTAAAAAGCAAAGAGCCCTGAGCGATTTCATGCGGAATGCCCATGGCAATAAGCACATGAGAAGCCTTCAGCGCTCGGGAGGTGCAGGCTGAGCCGCTGGAGACAGCAATGCCCTGGCTATTGAGCAATAGCAGCATGGCTTCGCCTTCGATAAACTCGATACAGAAGCTGGCATGATGGGGAAGACGTTGCCAAGGGTGACCGGTAAGAAAAGCATGGTCAATCGCCATCGGTATGCCGTTGATTAATCTATCTCTGAGCTGGGAAAACTTTTCTATTCGCGAGGGCATATCTCTTACGGCTAACTCAGCCGCCTTGCCCAGGCCAACGATGGCCGGCACATTCTCCGTACCTGGCCTTCGCCCGCCTTCCTGCACACCACCGTCCATCAACGGAACAAGCCGCAGCCTCTTGCGCAGCCACAAAGCCGCTGACCCTTTGGGACCGTAAAACTGGTTCCCCGCCAGGCTCAAAGCGTCTACCCCCAGCTCATTCACGTTTACTGGTACATTGCCGGTGCTGGCAACAGCATCGGTGTGGAAGAGCACACCAGCTTCTTTCACCTTCTTGCCTATCTCGGCGATTGGCTCGATGGTGCCTATCTCTCCATTGGCATGCATAATCGAGACCAGTACCGTGCCCTTCCTGATATTTCTGGCTACTTCGTCGGGGTCAACAAGCCCGTATTTATCCACCGGCACTATGGTAAGCTCAAAGCCAGCCTTTTCTAAAGTTCGAGCGGCGTGAAGCACTGAAAAATGCTCGACCGCGGAAAGGATTATATGTTTTCCCTTCCCCACTTGGCCCTGCACCAGTCCTTTAACCGCCAGGTTATTAGCTTCACTGCCACTGGAGGTGAAAATCACTTCCTCAGGGCTGCCACCAACGAGGGTGGCAACCTGTTCCCGAGCTTTCTCTATGGCTTCTCTGGCTGCGTCGCCCCAAGCGTGTAGCGATTGAGGATTGCCATAGGCATCCCGCAAATAGGGCAGCATCGCCTCCAGCACTTCCGGTAATACCGGAGTGGTAGCAACATGGTCGAGATACACCCTTCTTTCAGGTTTTGCAATCCCCATCCACACATCTCCTCTTACTTCTCATCTTTTGCCTTTCGAGCTTGATATCTGGCTGAACCTTCGCTAAACAGCCTCTCCTCCTCCTCAGTGGTGACTATAAGTGGCGGTATCTCTACCGGTTTTCCCTCGAGGTTCACCGCCACCATAACGTAATAGGCGGTCAGCGCTGGAAGCCGCTTCCCGGTAAGAAGGTTCTCCGCCTCAACATCTATTCGCACCTCCATAGAGGAGCGACTGGTAAAAGTGATTTTGCCATGAACCAGCACCAGGTCACCGACACGCACCGGATTATGAAAATTGATGTCTTCAACCATAGCCGTGACCGGATTAGCCCGACTATGCCTGGCAGCTACCACACCGGCAGCATTGTCCATCAGCTTCATCAATTCCCCTCCATGGACAAAACCGGCAGGGTTGGTCTGATGCGGCAACATCAATTGCGCCATCTCAATAGCCGAATGCCCCACCGTTCTCCCCTTAACCGTCCCGCCACTATCCACTGCTTCCAACAGCTCCCGGAAATTCTTCTCGTGCTTCGCCTCAACCTTGCTCATCCGCCGGAAGAAATCGGCGATTTCATTGAAGCCCTCTTCCTCTGCTACCGTCGCCACCTCAGGATACAACCTTGTTGCCTCTGCATGCTCCCGCTCAACGGCCAGCTTTAGATTTGCCACGGTATCACCTGCACCGCCAAGGAATTTGAATTCATGTGCGGCATGTTCAGCCTCATTCTGAGCTGTGGCCAGAAACATATCGGCTACCTGCTCCAAGCCAGTTTCCCTGGCAGCCTCGGCAAAGTATGTATAGCTGGCCCGAGCGTTTAGCTCCATGACAAAAGCTTTACGCAAATTGTCCTCAGTCTTACTTCCTTTAAGTTGCATAATTCTCTCCCTGCTTGACTAGTTCACATAATGCTTGACATCAATTTATTTTCAATGTAGTTGCGACCCTTTAGGGTCGCCTGAGCGAGGCTAAAGCCTCGCACTACATCTCTCAAATAGCTTCTCTCCTGTCAGGCTAGCCTTTGCAGGTACCGATGGGCCTGAAGGGCAGCCTTAGCCCCCTCACCAGCAGCTACCACTATCTGCTTTTCCGGGACATTGGTGACATCTCCAGCAGCGAAAAGCCCGGGTACATTAGTCTCATTGTTACAATTGACCTCGATTTCACCAAGACGATTCAAAGCAACTACACCCTTTACCAGCTCCGAGTTAGGGATAAGCCCGATCTCAATAAAGACACCGCTAACCTCCAGCTCCCTTTCCTGTTTGGTCTTTAAGTCCCTTATCTTTACGCCGTTAACGAAGTTTTCTCCCGTTATCTCCAGGACTTCATGTTCCTGAAATATCGTCAGGTTATTAGCCCCATTCACTCTATCAATCAGTATCTGGTCGCCGGTGAGCGGAGTCAGCGATACCAGATAAACATGTTCGGCGATTTTGACCATATCGTCAACAGCCTCCAGGGCTGAATTGCCGCCTCCTATGACCGCCACCTTCATGCCGCTAAACAGGGGGCCATCGCAAGTGGCGCAGTAAGTAACCCCTCTGCCCCGGAACTTATCTTCACCGGGAACATTCAGCGGGCGGGGACGCTTGCCGGTAGCGATTATAGCCGCCTTAGCCTGGTAGGTTTCGCCGCTATCGGTCTTAGCCTCAAAGCCCTGACCTACTCGGGCCAGGCTGCTAACACTTTCCCCGGCTTTTACATCCAGCGGAAACTGCTTCACCTGCTCCTCGAATTTCTTAATCAACTCCGGGCCTTCGATAAACTGGTAGCCCATGTAGTTCTCTATTCCCAATGTCCAGTTTACCTGCCCGCCTATCTCTTTAGCGAGCAATAAGGCATTCAGCCTTTTCCGCGCCGCATAGACGGCCGCCGTCATGCCGGCGGGGCCACCGCCAACAATCATCAAATCGTACATTTCTACCGCCTTTGCCTACAGGTTCAGTTTCTGCCTGAGCCATTTCTCATCGTAGCCCACTGCTACTTCACCATCAATATCGACTACAGGCACGGCCATTTGCCCAGTCTTGCTAATCATCTCGTCACGGGCAGCTTTATCACTGGCGACATCAAGGTTCTGATACGGGACTTTGTTTTGGTCCAGCAACTGCTTGACCTTAACGCACCACGGTCAGGTAGTGGTAGAATAGACTTTAACCTGTTTCGCCATTTTTATCCTCCTCAGTTTTTTCAGCGGGCAAGTGCCCTGCCCCCTATCACCCACTAAAAAGCTGCCAGCCCCAATCGACGGCTTGCTTTATCACAAATATAGGTAGACACAACTTCATTGTCAAGCTGGAGGAGTTTATCCGCATAATCCTCACTGCACTCCCTTCCTCAGCTTCTCTATACCACAGCGAGTATCTTGAGTTGCCTTAACCTTGGCCCTTATTTCAGCCAGTAGTTCCCACGCCCCTTTTTCATCACGGTCGATGATTACCTGCTCCAGCCTGGCTACCTGCTGCTCATCTAACGTTATCACCACTTTCGGCATAAACCACCTCCCTCAGAATCTACTCATATATGCCAGTCATTATTCCCGACAATCCAGGCAAAACCCACGGAACTCAAGCCGATGATACATAACCCTGAAGCCTGTTTTGCGGGCAACTCTCCCATCTACTTCTTCGTTCACCGGCTCGTCAACATCGAACACCTGGCCGCACTTTTCACACCTGAAATGGTAGTGGTTGTCCATTCGGGCATCAAACCGACTCAAAGTGCCGCAAAGGTCTAGCTCCAATACCTCCCCACTTCGGCACAACAGCCTGAGATTTCGGTAGACAGTCCCTAAGCTGATATTTGGTATCTCCTTCCTCACCTCATTGTAAATCCAATCAGCCGACGGATGAGAGCAAGTACCCCTCAACACCTCAAGAATCGCCTCTTTCTGCTTAGTTTTCTTTCCCATATTACCGATAATAGTTATCGTTATTTATTCTATAAAACTTCCGCTCTTTTGTCAAGCGGCAAAATCAGAGGCCTCCGCTTGTCATTGCGAGTCCCGATGCAATCGGGACGAAGCAATGACGTGATGAGTTACCCAACAACCTCAGACTGTAATTTCCTATAGAATTCAAGGCTTCTTATCCCGATGGCTTCGAACCTGCTTTCCTTTCGATCTGACAATTAGTCTTAGCCCTTCGATGCCCACGACTACGACCTCGTCACCTATTTCTAGCTCCGATTCGGCACATGTCGCCTTCCACAGCACGCCCTGGACTTTGACATAGCCTACAGGTGCCAGCGGCCTCACCACCTTACCCTCGCTGCCGATTATATTTTCAGCAGCTACCTTTGGCTTTATCAGGAAGGTCGGTTTACCTACCCGGTACATGATATAGGAATGAATGGCTAAAGCAATCATCAAACCGACCAGGCCCCACAGCGGAATATTTATATTGAAGTGCGGCAGCAACCAGAGCACGATAGCAACCAAGATGGCCTCTTCCACTAACGCACCCAGGATCGCTTGCACTGTATACCAGAGTGGTGGCCTGGTTTTCATTTCAAAAGGGCTCAATGCGAATTCTAAACAGAAGTGTCTTGGAGGTCAAATTAAAGCCAATCTCTATCTCTTCTCTGTCTCTATCTCTATCCCTATCCCTATCTCTACTAGTCCACCTCATACCGCCCCTCACCACAGAGGTAGGCACAGTTGGGACAATATCTGGAGTCCGCGGGAACAGCAGCCCCGCAGTTAGGGCAGCTGGTGTCTAGCTTTGCGCCACAATCACCACAGAATTTATAGTTTGGAGGGTTTTCCTCACCGCATTTAGAGCATACCTTTGCCGACTGCTGCATACCTGCAGCTAGCCTAGTTCCACAGCCCCCACAGAACCGATAAGCCATCAGATTCTCCTCCCCACAGTTAGGACACAGGAACGTTTCCACCATATTATCAATCAATCCTTACCAACATTCCGCATTCTATCTCTATACAGCCACCCAACACACCGACCCAAATTTTAGCCGTTTAAAGACCGAATCTCAAGACAAACTTGAGCGCATGAGGTACAAGTTTAGGTTCGATATGACCTAGCCGGCACGCACAGACAAAAACCCAAAGGTTGTGGTTAGTCCTCCACAATGGCGACAACGCGGCACCAGCCGGCACTGCCGCCGGTAAGCTTCACCGGGAAACAAGCCACTTTGAAGCCGAACGGCTTGGGCAGCTTGTCTAAATTTGCCAGCTTCTCTATATGGC
>JBBISW010000056.1:0-11433 GCA_037441105.1 Chloroflexota bacterium | reverse complement strand
AGCAATCGTTTTGCCCGGAAAGGCTATTTACCATCGAGACAGGAATAGTGATGAATTACTTTCGAACCTCTATTTGAGCAGCAGCTTTGCCTATTGTCCTGGCTTTTATTTCAGTTTCACGTAGCTGTGTCTCCCTCGTCACTTCAGTAAAAAACAGGTTGACATCAAGAGCGCCTTCTGGAGCTAAAACGCCCTTCTGTTTAACCTTGCCCTCCAAGAGCATCAGCGCTGCCATTGCTGCGGGTGTGGCTGTGCCGCGGCTTACCGAATCAGCCACCAGGTCATAGATGTATTGAACTTGCTCACCTCCCTTTTCGCCAATCACAACAATCTTAAAGGCGCCGGCACAGCTTTGATATTTTTCCACTGCTTCTTTGAAGATTTCCCCGAAAAACTCAGGAGCAAAGCGGGGCATAGCCCGGACGATTCTGGAAGACAATTCTCTGAAAGGCATAGACACGCCCTCGGCTACAATGAAGGTTTCGGGGCTGCCAAAGCCGGTATCAATCAAGGTTTTATATAGCCCCATAATGCTGGGCGGGAAGAGTGCGCCCTTGATGCTTACGTTCTTTACTCCCTTGATGTAGCGTGGCAAAGTTACCGGCTCGGGGTGGCCAGTATAATAGACCTCGAGTTTACCCACCGGGGGCAGGAATTCCACGACTTCGGGCTGTGAAAAACCTTTAACGTTGGCCCAATCGCCGTCCTTAAATACGGGGATATCCCCTGAGATGATATGGAACCAGTGGCTCAGAGCCGCCGGTCCTGTTGGGTCTATAGCGCTTTCTGACCAGAATAGGCGGATTTCATTCACGCGCTCGAGTTTATCGGCGCCGTATTTAGCTACAATGTTGGTAACCCCCGGGCTAGCTCCCATGCCGATTATCGCGGTAATGCCAGCCTTTTTTGCCTCTTCATCGAGAGAAAGCGACTCAGCGGTGGCATCGAAGTCATCGTCAATATCTACAAAGTTTACCCCAGCGGCTATGCTGGCTTTGACCAGTTTGCTACCGTACTTATAGAATGGGCCGACAGTACTGATGGTCACTTCCCCGCTCTTCATCAGTTGGACTAAGCTGTCGAAGTCGTTGGCATCGATTACAGACGTATCAATCCTATCGCCTAATTCAGCCGCCAATCTATTCAGCGCTTTTGAGCTGGCGTCAGCGACGGTTATCTTGGCATCGCTGCGCTGGGTTAACTGACGAACCACTTCAGAGCCCATAGTGCCGGCTCCGCCTAAGACTATAATGTTCTTCATGCTGCTATTTACCCCCCCCACATCATACTACGGGCATTTTATTCTATCCTTTGCGCAAGAACAAGAGATTTTACTGTCCCTTTCTCTTCTCGCTGGTGGCGCGGACGCATCCCTTTCAAGAGCATCCCTCGCTGGTGGTTACATAGAAGCAGGTGCATTATTTCTTTTTATCCAGTCCCAGCAGTCTGGCGGCGTTGTCACCAAGCCACTTTTCCTTAACGGCATCTTTCAGGGGTAGCGCTCTTATTTCATCAACGCAGCGCTTTGGTGGCAGCATGTTGTCAGTGGCAAATAAGACTCTATCCTGAAGAAGTGAGTTGCCATAGACCATCAGCGGCTCCCAACCGGTGCCCGGCGTTCCGATGTATTTTGGTGAAACGGCTCCGATTTCGATGTAAACGTTTGGATGCTTCCAGGCAATGGCTACCATCTCGGTGACCCAGGGCCAGCCACCGTGGTTAGCCACAATGACGAGGTCAGGGAAATCGCAGGCTATTTCATCAAGGTATATGGGCCTGCTGTAGTCTATGGTCCGGTCTACGCTGAAGTTGATTGACGCATGGATGGTTACAGGTATGCCCAATTCCTGACATTTGGCATAGACCGGGTAGAATCTCTTGTTGTTGGCTCTGAGCCGGCAGGCGAAGCCCTGTATGTTTACGCCTTTGAAGCCCCTTTCCTTAACCTCTTTTTCCACGACCTTGGCCATGTCATCGTCTTCCAGCGGGTTTATGCACAGATAACCGGCAACAAATCTATCAGGATGTGCCTGGATTATTCTGTAGACGGCATCATTCTGCTTGCGATAGTCACCTATCCCCCATTCCCCCTGCATGACGGCTGCGTTAACACCGGCCTCGTCCATGCTGCGGATAAGGTCGTCAGTAGTTACCTGGAACGCATTGGCTACATCAGCGTAAGTCCCTAGATAACCCCTCAGGTAACTGGTGGGAAGTATTCTTTGTCCTTCCTCGAGGCTCATCCACTCATTCATTGGGGGCGTCATACGAAAATCTATTATCATTTTTGCCTCCTCTCACTCCTTCTCTTTGGTTTTCTCCAGGGCAGCTTTTGCCCGCTCAGCCGCCTCTAAGGTGGAAAAGACGATCGCTGCATCCCTGGCTTCCAACTCCAGGGTCTGCTCGAAGTCCTGATATACGCCTTGGTTCAAAGCCCTCTTGGAAAAATAGATTGCTAGGGTTGAGTTTTTGGCTATCTTGTTGGCCATGTTCATCGCTGCTTTGTCCAGTTCTTCTAACGGCACTACCTTATTTACTAATCCCCACTGCTCTGCCTGTCTGGCGTCAATCATTTCATTGGTGAATACCAGCTCTTTAGCTCTGCCCAGGCCGACTAAGAGGGGCAATAGTTTGGTGCCGGCGTTAGTTATGGTGCCGCCGATGCTTGTTTCGGGAAAGCCGAACCTGGTGCCTTCGGCGGCTATCCTTATATCGCAATCCATAGCCCATTCGCAGCCAGCGCCGAGGGCGTAACCATGGACAGCAGCGATTATAGGTTTACCCATTTTTAGCATGGTTCTGGTGGTATCCTGCAGAGTTTCTATATACTTCAGCCCTTCCTCTATGGTTACGATTTTGCTCTCAGAGAGGTCGTCACCAGAACTGAAGGCTCTACCTTCTCCCTTCACAATGACTGCCTTAACCTCAGGGTCCGCCTGAGCTTCCTTTAGCGCTTTGAGAAAATCGCTGGTTAGCTGCTTGTTTATTGCGTTAAGCACCTTGGGTCTGTTGAAACGTATTATGGCGATTTCATCTTTCTTTTCATAGATAACAGTCTCTAATTGCATGATTTCACCTCCAGATAAGTTGGCTTTTGCTCATCTACACTTCCATACCGGTGGTCTCTTCTCGAAGAAGGCAGTGATTCCTTCTTTGGTGTCCTCGCTTTTCAGGATTGGCCCGGCCAGCGGCTTGAACAGACAGAGGCTGTCCTCGAGAGACATCGTTCGCGCTCGCTTGTTGAGCTCCTTGCAGGCCCAGAGGGCCAGTGGCCCGTTGCCGCAAATCTTCTTTGCCAGCATCTCCGCCGTCGGCACCAACTCTTCTGGAGGGACGGCGCGGCTCACCAGACCCACCCGGTAGGCCTCCTGGGCGCTGATACGGTCGCCCGTCATCAGTATCTCCATGGCGATGGCCGACGGAATGAGACGTGAGAGCATCAGAGATGCATAGCAATCGACGGTGTTCAGCTTCTGGTCAGGTGTGCCGAAAGATGCCTTCTCCGAGGCGATTCTTATATCGCAGGCTAAGGCTAGGGTGAATCCGGCACCCAGACAATAGCCGTTGACCGCGGCAATCAGAGGCTTTTTCACCGAGGTCAGTTGCCACACGTAATCAGCCTCCCACTCCTCTGATGCTACCAGGTGCTCGGTGTCTGCCAGGTCGGCACCAGCGCAGAAGGAACGGTCGCCTGTGCCGGTGATGACGCCCACGAAAATGTCTGGGTCTTTGTCCAGGTCATGTAGCGTGCTGATAAGTACCCGACTCAGCTCCCGGCTCATGGCATTCAGAGGCGGCCGGTTGAGCGTGATATAGCTGATTTTGTCCTTTTTCTCATATAACAAAACGGGCATAGCTCACCTCCGTGCCCAATGGTGGTTCTTGCGAAAAGCGTAAATAAGGCACATAAAATACTACTTTGCTAGCTGATACCTAAATTGACAGCCAGCCATTTACCATGCCTTCACTTTGAGTGCAGGCGCTTAAGATTTATTACTTTACTTCTAGCTCCTCGAGCGTGGCTCCGGTAATCTTCTTAAGTTGCTTGTCTAAGTCTATCCCTCGTCCTTTTAGGTAAGCTTTTCTGGCGAACCAGTAGATCAGACCAGCGGCAATCACTCCAACGAAGATTAAGCCTAAGGTCATATCAATCATAAGGCCAAAGAGGAAGATTAAACCGAATAGTACCAGGCAGCCTATCCAGGTGAACCAGCGCCAGAATGGTGAGAACTTGAAGACTGCCTTTTTGAACACGTCAGGTGCTCGTTTGGGCAATAGCCAGGTTACGGTGGCGCCCAGAATCTGGACAATCATCAGGGCCAGAACGCCTGCTGTAGCATACTTGTCCAGTGTGGCCGCAAACGAAACTCCAATTAGTGAAAGAACTGTGGTCGTCAATAAGGCTACATCCGGCGTGGAAAATCTTCGGTTAATGTGACTGAAAACGGTCGGTATCATGCCGTCTCTGCCCCAGGCTGTGAGGTCACGTGCCGCAATTAGTATCAGCGCATTTATCGTGGTCAACATGGCCATAATACCACCCAGGGCGATGAACATTACCGCGCCTGAAGGCAGAAACCGTGATGCAGCTTCGAGGATAGCTGCCTTTCCTATCTCACCGGCTTCGCTCCATAGCATGGTGGCGACCAGTGCGAAGGGCTGGAGTATGTAGAGAGCCAGAACGATGAAGAAAGATATGATGAGGGCGCGTGGGATATTTCGTCTCGGGTTGATTATCTCACCGCCGACCTCGGCTAACCCCAGAAAACCGGTCCACAAGAAGGTGACGATGATACATACGATGATAAATCCCTCCATCCCTTTGGGGAAGAGGGGTGTCAGGAATTCCGGGTTTGCGTTGACTGTACCGCCAATGCCGAAGAGAAGTATTGCCAGGATGAAAATTGCCATCATTGCTAACTGAGACCAGCCGACCAGCCTTATGCCGAGATAGTTAATCAGGCCGAATATGAGCACTATTGCTATAGCCCATGCCAAGAGTGGTACGCCGGGAACGTAAGCGCCAATATAGGCGGCGAAGCCCCAGGCTACTATGCAGTTGGTAACGACGATGGCTATAGCACCACACAGTGAGCCAACCCATCCGGCCAGCGGGGAAATCCATCTGGTGATTGTAACATAGTGACATCCGGTAACAGGGACAGCGCTTCCCAACTGAATTACATAAAGAATGCAGAATATGGCTGGTATTGCCGATACAGCAGCGGCCATCCAGAGGCTGGGGCCAGTCATTCCGGCTAGGGTTGGAAGTAGCACAAAAAGAGACGGGCCAACCACCAGTCCTGTTATGGTAGCAACTGCGCCGGGTAATGATAGATTTCTTTGTAACTTTTGAGCCAACATTCACCTCCTCATTTGTTTAATTTGTTGTTGCAACTATATCTGCCTGTTCTCAAATAATCACCTTCTCCTCCTTCAGCTTTGATATCTTGTCCCAGTCATATCCTAGCTCCAGCAGTATTTCCTCAGTGTGTTGGCCGTGTTCTGGTGCTGGAGTCTTGGGGCGGATGGAAGTTTCGCTGAACTGGAAAGGTGGGCGTAGAAGCTTGAACTTGGCGCCGGAGGTATGTTCAACTTCGGTGAGAAACTCGTTCTCTGATACCTGTGGGTCGGCTATAACTTCAATCACCTTGGTTTCCGGTTCCCATATCAGGCCTAATTTTTCGAATCGCTCTGCCCATTCATCCCTTGTCTTTGTGGCGAATACCTCCTCCAGTATGGAGATAATGACCTCGGTGTTCTGACATCGCTTTACGTGGCTATCGAATCTCGGGTCTTTTTCCAGGCCTTCCCTTTCAATGGCTTTGCAGACATTAGGCCAGTATCGGTCTGTCTCAAGCATGACAAATTGAAACCACTTTCCATCTTTTGCCTGATAGGTGTTATATAGCGGATTACCGACGTGTTTTCTGGCGAACTTTCCTACGTCCAAACCGAGAAGAGCGATACCCTGGACATCAAAGCCAGCTACCCACATACCGCTAGCCATTAGGGATATATCAACTTTCTGTCCGATTCCGAATCGCTCTCTAGCCAGTAAAGCAGTAACGATGGCACCTGCCAGATAAGTGCCAGTGGTGATGTCTCCCATAGCGCCGCGCAGTGGCACCGGCGGTAAATCAGGCTCGCCAAGGGTGGACATGATGCCGGAGCGTATCCAGAAGGCGGTTTCATCAAAGGCGTGTCTGTCTCGGTGAGGCCCTTTGAGGCCGAAACCGGTTGCCTGCGCATAAATAATCCTGGGATTGATTTTGGCTATGCTTTTGTAGTCGAAGCCGAGCCGGTCGACTACGGAGGCGCGGTAATTGGTGATAAATACGTCAGACCTCTTGGCCAGCTCATAGATGATTTCCTTGCCTGCTTTTATTGTCAGGTCGAGCGCCATGTCCCGTTTGCCGCGATTGCACAGCTCCCAGAATGGGTCAATGGCACCGGTAGCTGAAATCATCCCTGAGGAGAGGACCCCTCGCAGTGGGTCACCGGTTATGGGGTCTTCTATCTTTATAACATCGGCGCCGAGTTCACCAAGTATACGGCCACACATAGGGCCCAGCACCCAAAAGCCAAGCTCCAGCACTTTCATTCCTTCTAATGGTAAAGCCATGTTCTTTTTTCTCCTTTCTTAGAAACAACATTAAGGCAGCCTCGGTTACCTGTCATCGCCTTGAATCGTCAGATTACACACTGGTACTCGCTGGCCGTTTTCCGTTACGACACAAATGTCCACAACTTCCCCGGCCCCTATCTGATAAACTTGATATCTCAGGACGATGTTAACCGGTCATTAAGATTATATCGAATGCTTGATTCATTCTAGTGAGCGGTCTAGCTTGAGTCAATACTCTTTTTTACATAATGTTACATGTTTTGTGATTTTCTTGATATTCTTTTTGACATGCCGTCGTGTAGTGGGATAGACTTCGGGTAATTATGAGTAGGAAGCGAGGTCCAAGCTGGCTGGACAGAGCTAAAATTCGCCTCAAGATGATGCTGGGGATGAAAGTACTTCTCTGTGACACCTGTAAATGGGACTGGCGCAGCGCCTGTCATCATTCAGAGCGTCCCAATGCTGTCTGGTGCCCCGACTATGAGAAGAGGGGCAAGTGACTTAGCGTGCTAGCAGTGAACGAGCTTGTACTTGGCCTTTCCTTTTTCTTGGTACAAGATGAACTTAACGCTGTGTCCCTTTAGTAGGTACTCCTCGCTTTGCTGGCGCAGTTTTCTGAAATCCGCTGACTCCAAAAAGGTTCGAAGAAGCTCGATTTTGACTTCAAATTCACTAGCACTTTTGCCAGTCTGGAGATAACTTCTTGCCAGGTTCTCATGCTCTTTTCTGGCTACAGTCTCGATGCAGTGAGAAAGGTCTGGGACGAGCTCTATCCGAATCATTTCTGTCTCAATAGGACGATAATGTTTGAGATTTCACTATTGTATCAGCAAAAATAGGCCACTGAAAAACAACAAGGCATAGGTCATCACTTTGAACAGGAGCTCTCTTACACGAATAAAGTTTCCCAGAATGATGCCTATGATTAACCCCGGGAGTACTAAGGCGGTCATTTTCAGAGTGCTCAAATCTACCTGTTTGCTCACTGAGAAGCCAATCAGTAGTGCTGTGTTTAGGATGAGCCATAAGGTCGATAGTGTAGCACGGAAGCTTTCCTGTGTTTTTAACTGGCGGCTGGCGTAATAGACAATGAGAGGTCCACCTGTGGCGAACAGGCCGTGAAAGATACCTCCGGCAAAGAGAAGGGGAATGCGATAGTACCAGCGCAATTCACCTCTGTCAGCACTCTTGACAAATAGATAGACCAGCTCCATCATTGACACTACAACAATGAATGCGCCCAGGACCATACGTAGCTGGCTTTCGCTGGCAAGTTCTCTGCTTAATATACCGATTATCATGCCCGCGCCTGACATAGGCAAAATGTCCCGCCAAAGGATGCGCCATTCGATATAACGGAACCATCGAGCTACCAGCCAAATGCTTTGTAGCAAGCCAAGAATAACAAGTATGGGAACTAGCGTTTGCAAAGGGAAGAGATATATGCCCAGGGCGAGGGCAATAAGGGTAGCACCAAAGCCTAAAATAGTTTCAGCAGTGTGGGCAAGAACGAGGATGCAGCCTAAAAGAAACGGATTCATAGGCACATAATTATGTTAGCGAACACGATACAGGTCATTCAGATACTGGACGGCGAAATCCCGAGCCATGCCGCGGTCAGGCATTGAGCCAATCATTCCGTACAAGGCAGCCTCGCCTGCGATATCTTCAGGTTTCAGAGCAGCGACTTCTGTGACCGCCGAGTGCAGGTCTGTTAGGAACGGCTCGACTATGGTGGCATGTATGGGGAATACGGTCATGTGCAGTGACGGAGGCAAGTGCTGGCTGTCAATATTCCATCCGAAAGTCTTCATCTTTTCTCCAAGAGCAAAGACATTGAGAACATCGCTGCTAAAGGCAAATACCGTCGCTGGTGGTTTTCCTAAGACATATAGCTCTGGAATAGCTTCGATTCCCTGGATAAGCCTCTTTGTCGTCTCGATGGTCGTTTTGGTTAAGCGCATAAAGCCTTCAAGACCAAGATATTTCATGACTGCCCAGCTTGCGGCTATGGGCCCACCCGGCCGTGAACCCAGCACATTGGGGGTAGCGTAAGCACCACCCGGAAAATCGGCATAAGCGAAAATCTGATACTGCCGCAGTTCAGCGTTACGATACAGGATGGTTGATGCTCCTTTGGGGGTGAAGCCATATTTATGGATATCGGCCGATATTGAATTCACACCGGGAATCCGAAAGTCGAATGGGGGGATGGGGTAGTCAAGTTTGGACAGGAAAGGCAATATCAAGCCACCCACACAGGCATCTACGTGCAGCCATATATCATTTTTAGCAGCAACCTCTGCCAGGTCTGTGATGGGGTCGAGGATACCGTGTGGGTAGGAAAATGCCGACCCGATGAGCATGATTGTATTTTCGTTTATGGCTCTGCTAATTGCTTCCACATCGGCGCTTAGAGATTTGTCTGTGGGTACGACTACTGTTTTAAGCCCTAGATAATGGGCTGCCTTATTGAAGGCGGGATGGGCTGAGCTTGGCATTATCAGTTCAGGGTTGACTATCTCGGGGCGTTGAGCGCGAGAAAAATCCCGTGCCGTTTTAACCGCCAGCATGATGCTTTCTGACCCGCCCGAGGTCATGAAGCCAACCGTTTCTGAATCTCCGCCAAGCAGGCTTGCCATCATAGAAACGACCTCTGTTTCCATTTTCAACAGGCTGGGAAATGCAAAGGGACTCAGTGCATTTTCATTCATGAATAGTGCATAGGCTTCACCGGCGAGTTTTTCCACCTCTTCTCCCGCATTGTAAACCAGGCTGAACATCCGACCGTGTTTCCAGTCGCCATCACCGGCCCTGATCGAGTTCAGCGTGTCAAGGACCTCTTCCTGAGATATACCCTTTTGAGGAAACTCGATTTGTGCCATAGCTTGTCCTTCCCTTATTTGATTTGAACTATCGTGTGGTTGTGGGGCTTCGACGCCGAGCTGAATAATATCACCATGACGTGTGTCTGTCCATTTGTTATGCAGTATTTCAGGATGCCGAAGCGAGCTTTTCCTTTGACACTGCAAAGGGCCGATGCTATGATTGTATTGAATTGCCCAGCCGGATGATTGGTTGGGTTGCGTATGGACGGCATTAACAGTTTATTTTTAATATTGTTTCTTATCAGCCTTGTGATGGCAGCCTTCTTTTGCAGTGCTGAGGCCGCTTTTATTGGCATGCAAAAGCTTCGTCTCAAGCACCTGGTTCATACCAATCACCCCAAGGCGAGAATTGTAGCCAAAATTCTAGACCAACCGGAGAAATTCCTGGCTACTGTCCTTCTAGGCATTAATTTCTTTGAGACGGCTGTGGCTACCTTGGGGACGGTAATGGCTATATCACTGTGGGGAGAGAACTTGGGAGCTGCTATAGCCACCATTGTCATTACAATACTAACTTTGGTTCTTGTTGAATTTATACCGAAAAGCTTGAGCACCCGCTATGGGGAGCGGGTGGCTCTACTCTATGCCAGGCCCATAGGATTCATATCAATCGTACTCTATCCATTTGTTTACGTTCTCAACCATATTGGTATACGATTCACCAAAATGGCGAGAGAAGATACTGAACCAAAGCCAACGATTAGTGAGGAAGAGTTCCGTACGGCTATTACCGTTGGTGAGGCCGAAGGAGTTTGGGAAGAAGAGGAAGCTGAGATGCTGCACAAAGCCTTTGAATTCGCTGACCGCCCGGTTAGCGAAGTAATGCAGCCGCGGACCGAGGTTGCCTGGCTGAAGCAAGGAATGAGCTTGGCTGCCTTTCTTGACGTCTATCGCCAATTGCCTTTCTCTCGTTTTCCCGTTTATAAGGGGACTACAGATAACGTGGTCGGCGTTTTATCGATTAAAGATGTGCTTATGGCTCAGGCAAAGAATTCGATGGATACGGATAGCCCGATTGATGAATTGGTGCGGCCAGTTCATTTTGTGCCTGAGACCAAGCGTCTGGGTGAGCTTCTGGCGGAGATGAGGGATAGCAATTATCATATGGTAGCAGTTGTTGACGAGTATGGTGGTGTGGCTGGTATAGCTACGCTGGAGCACTTGACCGCGGAGATAATGGGTGTTATTGGTGACGAGCTGGCTGGCAGGGAAAAAGACTTTGTAACCATAGATGCTCATACTTTCGAGGTTGATGGCGGACTCAGGATAGAAGACGCTAACGAGGAGCTGGACTTAGGTTTGCCTACTGGAGACTATGAGACTGTTGCTGGCTTTATTCTCAGCCATCTGGGTCGTATCCCAAAGCAGGGAGAGCACTTAAAGTATAGAGATTTGAAGCTGGCTATACTTGAAATGCAAGGGCGAAAGATAGAGAAGATTTTGGTGACTAAGGAAAAGGATGCAGCGCCTGCGCCTTAAGTTTAGCCGTGGTGAAGAGCTTAAGTTTCTTTCACATCTTGATTTGATGAGGCTTTGGGAAAGGGCTTTGCGTCGAGCCGGACTTCCCTTAGCTTATTCGGAAGGTTTTACTCCCCATCCGCAGATTGCTCTGGCAGCTCCTTTGGCTGTAGGGGTGACCAGCCAGGCTGAGCTAATGGATGTCTTCTTGTCCCGATGGGTGCCACCGCATTCTTTTATTGCTCAAGTAAAAGAACAGTTACCTCATGGAATAGACTTGCTGGAAGCATGGGCAGTTGGACTGAATGTGCCATCGCTTCAGTCTCAAGTCCGATTTGTCGAGTATAAGGTCGAGGTAGAGATAGAAAAAGGTGGGCAGGAAGTAGAGTCAGCTTTACAGTCTTTGCTTTCTGCCAGGGAGATACCGTGGCACCATTTTAGAGATACCGGAGCCCGCTA
>JBBISW010000055.1:0-11491 GCA_037441105.1 Chloroflexota bacterium | reverse complement strand
TCAGGATGACAGAAAAGAAGGGCTCAGGATGACACCAGCTAAGGGCTCGAAATAACACAGAGTAGTTCTCACTCCCCTATTGAAAGTCACCTTCCCAGATGGTAAAGTAGAGCCAATTTTGCGTGGCTCCAAAAATTGCAGTAATGAAAAGTATTTTTGAAAAAATAGATACCGCACTGAGGAAGGGATTAGAAAAAAGGGGCTCCATCTATTTCGCATATACAGACGTCATTTTTAAGTACCCCTGGCTGTGTTTATACAACACCTGCCTCCTCCTAAAGGCAAAATTATGTAACAGCCCGATAGTGCATGTTATAGGCGATAGCCATGTTAGGCCCTTCGTGTTTAGAAGCCCTTTTATGATACACCACATATCGCAGGCAACTGCATACAATCTGAATAAGGACAACAGCTTCTCTCAGTCAAAGAAATACTTGAACTCATTCTTGCCCCGAATAAACAGAGAAAGGGACGTTTTGCTTTTGGTTTTCGGTGAAATAGATGCCAGGGTGCATATTTACTTACAATACAGGAAGAACGGCGGAAAGATAAGCATTGAGAAAATCATAGAGGCTACTGTAGAAAAATACGGAGAAACGATAAGAAGGTTAAGGGATGATGGATTTGCTGTGTCTGTTCACGGTATCCCGCCAGCGGCAAAGAAGCGGTTTGTGTCTGACCTGCCTTTCCTGGGAAGTCCGGAACAGAGGAGTGAGATATCCAGAAAACTTAACCAGAAACTAGGAGAATTTTGCCAGGAGAATGGCGTTCCTTACGTAGATGTGCAATCCATCTCAGCCGATGAAAACGGCTTCATTAAGAAGAAATATCTTGCTGACGAAGTACATCTCAACGGCAAAATAGTCTCTTTTGCCAGAGAAAGAATAGCCGAAGCATTCAGAGATAGTAAGAATTTCAACTAGAGCCTCAAGCCAGCCCCACTAGAAGGTGGTGACAGGTTCGAGCTTGGTCTCCGGGTAAACTTGCTCCGGTTTTGGTGGCATGGGGCTATAGACCCAGTTGACCGCGATACTACCGCACTGGACGCCGCCCATTCGCTGTATTCCCTGATAGGTTCCCCGCAGCAGAACGTCTTCCATATTGAAGGACATGCAGAAGAAACCGACAGTCGCATTCGCAGGTATCGCTTTGATATCTTCATTAAACGCTGAAGCGGCGAATATCACATGCTCGTTGCCGGAGGTCTGGGCTTGAATTACCGGGATAATCACAGGATAGCCGTCTTTGCCGACATAAGTCAGGAATTTGAGGTTCGCGATTTTGTCTATGAGCTGGCGCGTCCACAGGTTGAGGACTTTCCCTCTCCCCTTCCTGGGGGATAACATCTTTGCCGCCAAGGTTTTGAGGGCTGCCTGCACAATACTCCCCATTGGCAGAGGTTCTTTGCCGTACTGTTCCACCAGGTCCAGGTAATAGATCGTGTGAATGCCGAAATAGGCGTTGTAACGGAACATGGGCAGATTGTTGAACAAGTCGAATTCCTTGCCGCTTCTTTCGGTATGGGTGAATTTCGCCTTACCCCGCCAAGTGTTCCGGTCGAGCGTCAGGATGAGAAAGCCGACCTTCGGGTTTTTCCTGATGTTGATTTTGCTCAGTCCCTCAGCGAATTGGCCGAAGACAACCTCTGTGGGTGAGCTAGCTCGTAGCGTGGAGATTAAAGTTAGATGAGGCAGACCTTGTTCATTTATGGTAGCAAGCAGTCCCACCTTCATCTCAGGTTCGAAATCTTTTATATCTGATTCGGAAAAGGATTTGTAGATTTTTCTTTGATTACTCATATCTTTATCCCCCTATGGTTCTTCCACTTTTGTGGCGCCAGTGGCACTCACAATCTCCGGGTCAACGCCGGATAGTTTGGCACATTGTTCCAGTTCACGCACGGTGTCTTTGCTCATAAGCGGCGTACTGGCATATTGCCAGGCGATACCCAGCCTGCGGTACTTATCGCGGCAGAGGTTGTTAAAGGCACATAGTTCCCATCGCTCGACGATGACTGGAAGATTTTTGGCGATGAAAGCACCGAGGCTGGTGATGTTATCGCGTGTGGCTGTGGCTTCGGGAATGAGCGGTGTTCTAATCCACAGCACTTTTTCTGGAGCCCGATTCAGGATATAGTCACGGATATATAGAAGATTGTCGAAGATTTTCTGATTATACTGCCCGGTAAAACTGTAGTGTTTTTCAGGTTCTGTTTCCTTCAAATCAAACAGAACGATGTCCGTATAGGGCAAAACCTTGTCCAGAGAGCGGGGTGAACATACGCCGCAGGTATCAAGGGCGGTGTTGATTCCTCTTTCTTTCAGGCGGCGGAGCAATGCAGCGGCAAAGTCAGGCTGCATGGCAGGTTCTCCTCCGGAAAGGGTGACACCACCGCCGGATTTCTCGAAATATATCTGGTCTTTGAGCAATTCATTAAAAAGCTCATCCAGGCCGACGCTCTTGCCCAGAAGCTCCATGGCATTTGCCGGACAGGCTTCAGCACATTCCCCACAGCCGTTGCAAACCTCGCGGTCAATCACAACTCCATGACCTGTCTTGCACAGACACCCGAGGGGGCATGTTTTGATGCAGGTGCCGCATCCGATACACCTGTTTTCCAGCCACTGTATTTGAGGTTCCATTGATATGCTTTCGGGATTATGGCACCAAAGGCAGCGCAGTGGGCATCCCTTGAAGAATACCGTAGTGCGTATACCAGGTCCGTCTTCAGTGGAGAACCTCTGCAAATGCAGTATCAGCCCACTCTGGCTTTTGTCTATATCCACAAGGCCTGTCTCCCTGGTTATTGCCCGGTCATCAGATATAGCGGTCTTTTTGCTTCCCATCTCTATAGAGCCTTTCCCCGTGTTTCATTGCGAGCCGAAGTCCTTCGCCGTCTGTCATTCTGAGCGTAGCGAAGAATCTCCATTTATCCTCCACTCCGAGATTCTTCGGTCGCTCCGCTCCCTCAGAATGACAGAGAAGGGAAAGAGATTGCCACGTCACTTCGTTCCTCGCAATGACAGAATAAAAGAAGCTCCTCGCAATGACAAATAAAACTCATCAAATCTGGTGGCTTTCGCGAGCTATAATCTCATTCTGTAGCTCTCTACCTATGGCGGTGAAGTATGCGTTATAGCCGGTAACGCGAACCAGCAAATGCCTGTAGTTCTCGGGATGTTTCTGGGCATCCCGCAGTATATCTGCGTTAATCATGTTGACCTGCAGACAAGTGCCTCCATTCTCCACGTAGCCGCGTAAGAATGCCTTGAACTTGTTCTTATGCTCAGGGTCACGGATGAGCGATGGGTTGAAGGTCATGGTATGACTGGCACCATTGGGCAGCAGGTTGTAGTATTCCAGCCAGTCACCATTGCCTCGGGGGTCTTTGCCGCCGATAACTTTCCCCACCGAGTTGACATTGGCTGTCGGCCCATTAATGTCAGCACCGTTTGAGGGACAGATGGCGTTTGACAGGAATTTACCCTTGGGCCTTCCATCAGGGCTTGCCGGCAAAACATATCCATCGGAAATCCAGTAATTCCAGCTCAGCATGCCGGGTCGGAACTGCTTACCGGTGGGTCTGGACTTGTATTTCCATGCCTCTTCTGTCCACAGTTCCATCACCTTCTTGCCCAACTCATCAGCAGCATCATCGTCCCTGCCATATTTTGGCGCCTTATTAACGGCTTGAGCTTGCAGCACTTCATAGCCCACCCAGTTGGCTTTCAAAGCGTCAAGTAGCTCTTTCAGAGTGCAAATCTTCTTGTCGAACACCAAATATTTAACTGCCAGCAGGGAATCGACCGTAGTACCATAGGTCACTGCCTCCAGTGTGACGAAGCTGAGCTCGGCACCGCCCTCATTGATATCCTTGCCTTTTTCGGCACATCCCTTTACCAGGCAGGATAGATAAGGCGTTGGCAGGAATTTCGCCCGTATCTCGTCCGTTCTTTCGTAGAGGTCGGCTATCTTTTTAGTGATATGTTTTGTTTGAGTTACACAGGCATTCCAGAACTCCTCCCAGGTCTTGAAGCTCTCCGCATTGCCGGTGTCAATGCCCCACAATTTACCAGGCTCCGTTTTACCTGTCATCGGGTCGGTATGGGGGATTAAGTCGTAGCCGCCGGTAAGTGCCAGCTCTACCGCTTTCAGGAGATTGAGGTTAATGTCAACTGTACCGGAGCGGTCATTGCCGCACATCGTGTTTTCCAGACAACCAACGGGTGCGTAATCATGAACGTTGTCTTTGTTGATGAGGTGCTCAACGCCGGCTTTCCTGGCTTCCAGCATCATTCCGGCGATGGAACGCTCATCGAAGTTTATAAGGAATGGCGCTCCCTGGCTTGAGGAAATCATATCTATGACCTTGTCATAGAGCTTGTCGGGGGTGTTTCTGTGCAGTCTGACATTTGGCTTTGGCTCCAGAATGGGGGTCAGTTCATCTATAACCTCAAGCATGGCATAGGTAAGGTCATTGGTCATATCCTTACCACCGGGTCCCATGCCGGAAAGGGTAACCACCTGACCGAAGCCGGAGGTGATGCCCTGATTGCCCCCGGTACGAATCATGGCATCATAGGTTGTATTGCAATGAATCCAGAAGCATTTAAGTATCTCTTTGCCGAATTCCCTGTCCATACCTTTATTGATGGATTTCTGCCACAGGGGATATAGATACTGGTCTATCCTGCCGAAGGAGAGGCCAGGGCCGGGGTAACTTTCATCGCTCATCACCAGCATGTGGGTCAGCCACAGAGATTGCACTCCCTCCCAGAAAGTCTGTGCTGGCTCCCAGGGTACCCTTTTAAGTATTTCTGCCATCTGGAGCAGTTCGCTTTTTCTGGTGTTAATAGGCTCCTTGGCGGCGAGGTCAGCGCATATCTGGCCGTACCTTGCTGCCACATCCCGGGCCATGGTAGCGGCGGTCAGCATAGCCCTGAGCTGTCCACCCTTTTTGCCCTTCTTTTCACCTGAAGAAAGCGCTTCATAGTGCTTGTTGATATCAGCAAAAATGCTCTTCCAGCCCTTTTCAATTACTCTTCCGTAGTCGGGGATAAGATGGCCACTGGTAGCTCCTACGTTTCCGTAGCCATGGTCATGAAACCATAAGATGGCGGCCCGGGCTCCGTTCTTGCCGTAGACCAGCTTCCGGTACTGCTTCGCCTCCTTCTTGGTGAGGCAGGTGGAGGCTTGTAAGTTAAAGCGTCCGCCGGCAATGAGGTCACCGGGTAAAATCTCGTGCGGCAGGTAGTTCACCATCACTTCTCTAACAAACCAGGCGAGGCGCTCCGGCAGACTCCATTTCCAGAAATCAGGGTGTAACTTTACCTTTTTTGCCGTTTGCTTGAAGGCACCGGTGAAGGTGGAGAAGAAGGCATAAGTCTCGGGCACGATGTAGTATTGTCCTTCGCGGAACTGGAAGTCCCACGGTGTTCCCGTCGTCCAGCCGGTAAATTCGTTGTTCCATTTACGTTTCAGGCCCTGGAAGTAATAGTCGCGGAGCCATTTAATTCGCGGTGACAGGTTCTTCGGCTGCTTAATGGCGAATTTCGGTTTCTCAGGTGTCGCTGTGGTCATAGTCTCACCTTCCCTTCAGTAACAAGATTTGCACTATAAGCTATCGGTGGTTCAATTTCTGTTTACAGGAAAACTATATCATAAGTTCTGTAAAACCACCAACCGCTTCTTCGCTCTTAATACCTACTTCCAACCACATCAAAATCCTGGAATATAGCCAAGCATTCTTTCAAGTGTGACAGGGGCATCCAGGTGGCCATTTTCGCGTCTTCGGTGTAGCTGCTGTGAACGCCCAGCTTTTTTGATTTTTCGACCCATAAGGGGTTGTATTGGAGCAGGGCCACTTTTTTAACCTTATTTCCCTTCAAAAAGGAGGCAGCTGCTTCCAAATTCTGCCGCCTGTCAGTGATGCCTGGAATAAGGGCAATTCGCGGTAAAATTTGAATACCGCCCTCCCTCTGAGAAGCACGGTACAGCTCCCTAAAATTATCCAAAATGCGCTCGTTGCTCACCCCGCAATATTTCCTGTGCTCCTCTGAGTCGATTAGTTTGATGTCATAGTAAATAAAGTCCAAGTAGGGATACATCAGTTCGAAGAAGGCAGCACAGTCAAATTGGCCACATGTTTCAAGCAGTGTCTGGATGTTGAGCGACTTCAGCTTCTTTAACAGGTCCGCAGTAAATCTCATAAATAGTGTCGGTTCTCCGCCTGATAGGGTTACGCCACCCCCCGAGGTGACAAAAAAGGGAACGTCTTTTCTTATTATCTCGATGACTTCTTCGATTTCCATGTCACATCCTACCTTTGTCATGGCATTGGCAGGACAGACCTCGGCGCATTTGAAACAGAGCGTACACTTGTGCCGGTCTACGAAATCGGGGTTATCACGTGAAAGCGCCGCTGGCTCACACACATTTATGCAACTATTACAACCGATGCATTCCTTTCTATCCCACGCTAGCTCATATCCCGCATATTTGCATTCGGGATTGTGACACCAGACGCAGGAAAGCGGGCATCCCTTAAAGAAGATAATTGTACGTATGCCCGGCCCATCATCGAGCGAATTGCCCTTTATATCGACTATAAGAGGCTTTTTAAATTCCATATTCCGCCCGCTCGATTAGCTCTACCTGCATATCTTTGTTGAGCGTAACGAAATAGGCATTATAGCCAGATATACGCACCAGCAAGTTCCTGTAGTTTTCAGGGTGGGCCATGGCATCCCGCAGCATAGCTGAGGTAACCACGTTCATCTGCATCTGCATACCGCCAAGCTCGAAGTAAGTCTTGGCATAGGAAAACATGCTATTGACCACCTCTTCATGTGTATCCTGTGCACTGGGGACAACCTTGATGTTGAAAGCTATGTTGTTATTCATATTCCTGGGATTCAGCCGAGCTACATCGCGGATATTATCCAGAAGGTTCTTCGAAGCATTTGGCTCAGGTGTCAGGCCAGGGGTAAATGCCTTTCCCGCAAGCCTGCCGGAGGGGAGCGCGCCACTCAGAGTACCGAAGGCAACATGATTGGACATGGACCAGAATCCAGCAGTATAACGTCCGCCCCTATAATTCAGATGGTTCCAATAGATATCGCGGGCAAATTCCGCTACTTCGTTGGCTATTTCAACCGCCTCAGCGCTGTCTGAGCCGAAGAAAGGAACTTTTTTGGTTACCGTGGCGTGGAGCACAGGATTGTCGGCGAAGTTGTTATCAACCGCCTTTTTTAGCTCTTTAAATGTAACTTTCTTTTCATCGAACACCAGTTTCTTTATCACCATCAACGAATCGGTTACATCAGCCAGGCCGATACAGGCACAGCCAGATGAATTGTGCTTGGCACCGCCCTTGGTAACATCTTTGCCTTTCTTGATAGGACCGTCGATAAGCGCCGACAGTAAGGGAGTCGGACGCAACATACCATGCGCCTCACCAAGCATATTGTTATACTCCACAGAATTGTCGATAAGGAACTTGAACTGGGTTTTGAATGCGTCAAAGAAATCTTCAAATGTCTTGAAAGCTCCATTTTCGATGCTCCCTGTCTTCGGGCCAACTTCCCAGTTCATAAGCGGGTGTTTGCCATTGTTTAGCGCCATCTCGAGAGCAGCAACCATATTCATCATCATGCAGTTGGTGTGTCCCATGTGCTTACCGCAAAGGGTAGGCTCAACACAACCTGTAGCCGACCAGTCTCTTAAGTCCTCGACGGGATAATTAAAACTTTCCAGCGATTTCATAACTACCTCATCATTGTGCAGCGAAGGAGTGGCGGCGGTAACCATGTTCACCTCACAGAGGCGCTTGAGATAGGTGTCGCTGTTTTTTGCCCTGTTATACCGTGCGTTCACATTCGGGTCACGGATTTCCAGCATTTCGGTCACCTTGAGGAAGATGTAAGTCATGTCGCAAACTGCGTCCTCGCCAGCAGGGGTGACACCGCCCAGGGTAATAACCTGGTTGGAAGAGCTGCCGCCAAACAGGAAGTTGCCGATATCAGGCACAAGTGGCAGATGGTCAGTGCACCGCATATAGAGACAGCCCACCAGCTCGATTGCCTTTTTAATATACTCTTCTCTCTCCTTTTCGGTGGCAAGCTTCTTCATATCAGCGACAAAATAGGGTTGGAGCCACTGGTCGAGTCTGCCCAGAGATAAACCGGCATTGGTGTTTTCCATGTGAAGTCCAACCCAGGCTATCCACATAGCATTGATTGCCTCGTCGAGGGCTTCCGCTGGGTTCTCGGGTACCCTGGCGCATATTTCGGCAAGTCGCTCCAGCTCAGCTTTTCTTTTAGCGTCTGGTTCTAGTTTAGCCTCGGCTGCTGCCTGCCGGGAAAGGTTCTTGGCATAAGCGGTAAGGCCCTGCAAACAGAGTACCATCGCCTCAAGTGTATTCTTTTTCTGTGTGTTTGCCGATTTATCGTGCTCAAGTTCTTCCCTGATTTCTCGGATAATTCCTTTCGTACCAAGTGCCAGCAGTTTGGGAAAATTTGGTATGGTGTGGGATATGGCCACTGTCTTCCATAGAAAATAGACGGCAAAACGTTCATCCAGCGTCTGAGAGAGTGGCCTGTTGTATTTTTCCCTGACCCACTCGCGGAAATTTCTCTTCATCCAGTATGGAAACACATAATGATGCAGGATTTCTACCGTTTTGGGAGATATGTTGTAGGGATTAAGCTGCCTGTCGGGAATGGATAGCAGTTCCCCCCAGAACATATTTGCATGGGCATCAGGGTAAAGAACTACGCCGATTTCTTTAGTTGTAGTAGTCCCAGCAACGAGGTCGTCCTTGCGTACGATGGGTATTCTATTTCCCATCAGGTATTTGAACATATTCGCTTGGCGCAGCTCTGGCACCCAGGGCTTGCCCGATTTGTCTGTCTCAAAGCCGTTTGCCACACACCAGTCGGTCACCAACTTTGCGCGTTCATGGCAAATTTCAGGTTTTGTTTCAAAATGGATGTCAAGGAACTTTCCTAGCCTCGGGAAATCGTTTATGTCATATTGTGACAGGTAAGGCTCGGAAAGGTATTTCACACCCAACTCCACCTTCTTACCTATCAGGCGTTCCTTTCTTCTCCGGCTCATTTCCTGACTGAGCATTGGGTCAGACGGCGGCAATGCTGCCTTTTTTCTGGCATCTCCAGCTTTCTGCTTTTCCACCATCTTCTTGTGCTTTTTCCATAGGAGCAAGGACATCAAGAAGTTAAATAGTTGGACATAGTTCATATTCCCTTCTATCCGCAGTCTGTTCTTTAAGAGCATATTCAATACTTCGTTGGGTGTTACCTTCAGCATTTCTTTGACCACTTCGTCCCCGGCGAAAATCAAGATGGCGTCAACGTCTTCAGGGATTCTAGCGGAAACTCTTGCTTTGCCCTCATTGAAGATGATAGCTTGTTCAACCGTGTTGTTTTCCGTTCTTACGCCGATGGAAAAATTGAGCCACCCGTGGCTACTTTTAAGATATTTTCTCAGCGATGGCCTGAGGTTGTAGTTCACTGCCATCAGAAAAAGTAGAACCCGAGCCAAAAAATCTGTGGACGTTCGCTTAGCCATATAAAGATTACCTCCCCTCCGTTTTTCTTATCGCAAAAAATATCTAATCTATTTCTATTGTAGCAGAAACTTGGAGATTAGTTACGTTGTCGGTCAATCCGGTAACTGTTAACTGTTGGTCGGGCATGTGTAGTGGCAAGGCTTATGGTCATTAACCATTTAACTTAACTATATGTGTTGACTGCATAAACGCAACTATGAGACCCTTCGCCTTCGCTCAGGGTGACACTACTGGAATTGTCATTCTGAGCGGAGAGTAGCGGAGTCGAAGAATCTCCGCTCGAATTATGTAGTTGTAACGATATTTTATCAATAACCATTAGCCTCACCCGTGCGACCCTAAAGGGTCGCAGCTACATTGCATGAAAAGCATGTTGATGTGTTTGCCGTTGACACGCTTTCAGGCAGATGCTACTCTTGCTTGCAAGTGGGGGGTAGTTAGGTTATTTCAGCATACTCGGAGTCAACTTCATGAAACAGCAGACTGTTGCTGACAAAGATAAGGCTATGGCACAGCGGTGTGTGGAGTGCCCCGTGTGCGCTCACGCCCGAAAAAAGCAAAAAGGATTTGCCTTCTGGGTAGTCAAGAACATTGAGGGTGGTATATGTCCCTACTGCAAAGCGTATGAGAAGGTGTACGGCAGAAAGGCTCACGAGCCCATACCGGCACAATGAGGTAGCGGGCAGATAAAACTTATTGGTAATGGCCATGGGTTGGCAGTGGATATTACTAATCTTAATAATCCTTATCGTGCTTGTCGCAGTTCTGCTGACTAAGCCAGTTCAGACAGGGCTCAGAACCACCGCCTTACTGATAGATTTAGGTGTCAGCTATAAATGGAAAACCAACGCTATTCCCAGAAGCATAGTTATCTCTGAGGTAACCTATCCCTGTGGCAATCGGGAAATCGTTGCCAATTTGTACCATCCCAACGACAAGCGCCGACACTCGGGCATAATCCTGGCTCATGGCGCTGTTAAAGATGGCAAAGATGACCCAGCTCTGCTGCTAGCAGGCCCAAGCCTGGCTCGCGCTGGATATGTCGTTCTGGTACCTCAACTGGATAATCTGGCCAAGTTTCGACTTCACCCTGACGACGTCGAGGCTTTAGTCGCCAGCTTTCAGTATCTTTCAGAGCAGGAATTCAGTAACAAAAAGATAGGGATGCTAGGAATCTGTCTCAGCGCTCCGCTGGTGTTGCTTGCTGCTACCGAGCCGAGCATCAGCCAGGATATCGCTGTTATTGGCTCCTGGGGAGGCTACTACAATATTAACCACTGGTTTCAGTCTATTATTACGCGGCACTACATTGATGAAGGTGAGCCGAGACCGTGGAAACCCCGCATCGTTTTGACGGAAGAACTCCCCAGGTGGCTCATCGAGCTTATGCCTGACTCTTCGGACAAGTCCTATATTGAAGAAATGCTGAGAGGAAACTCCGTGGATTTTGACAGAAGTGACCTCTCTCCTGCAGGACAGGCTTTGCATGAGCTGCTTACCAGTCGAGACCCCGCGCGAGCAAGAGACCTCTGGGCAAAGCTCGACCCGGAAATCCAGCAGACTCTCGATAGCTTATCACCGCACTTGAAGATTGACCAGCTCCAGACAAAGATAGCTATTATCCACACCTACACCGACGATGTCATACCCTGGGTTGAATCCGTCAAGCTTGCCGAGGCCATTAAAGAGGAAAATAAGCTCTACTACAAAATCTTTCACCAGTTCTACCACGTTAGGCTTGAAGACCTGCTGAAACTGAGGATAGCCAATCTCCATAACACCATCTCAGAGGCTGCCCAGTTCTACCTTTTCATATACCACATCCTCTACTTGTGAGGTGAAAGTAAGGAAGGCGGTGATGTGTAACATTTACCCATTTCGTTCGGCTGCAACAATCTAGCG
>JBBISW010000054.1:0-11578 GCA_037441105.1 Chloroflexota bacterium | reverse complement strand
TTTAACAGTCCACTTTTCAAGTTTAAACAGTCCAGTTTTGAATTTTTTTTAACAATTAAACATCTTACAGTTTCAGTTGTCACCATGAGCGCTAGACCCTTTAGGGTCGCTTTTCCGTAGCGAGGCTAAAGCCTCGCACTACATTAGTAAACAGTCTAGCATCTTTGACTTTCCAATTGTCACCCGAAGCGTTGGCGGAGGGTCTAGATTCTTCGCGGAGTTTACCCAAGCGGTATGAGATTCTTCGGTCGCAGAGTTTACCCTCGAGCGTAGCGAAGGGCTCCCTCAGAATGACAGACGGGGTGACAAACAATCTCGCCATCAAAAAGTGACTTTGACTACTCTCTTTATCCCATTCAAATCCGGGATGAGCTCATATTCGACTTTTTTAAAGTAACGATATATTACGGGCACCACCTCCTTTTCCTGCTTTTGTCCTATTTCCAGCAGGAGACAACCTTTGGGGTTGATTTTCTCTCCCGCTTGTTCTACAAGTTGTCGTATCAGGTCCAAACCGCTTCTGCCACCGTCTAGGGCTACCCTTGGTTCATATCCGGCTATCTCTGGGCTTAACCTTGGCAGCTCTGAACTTTTGATGTAGGGTAAGTTGGCAATTATTATGTCTACTCGCTGCGGTACTGGCTCCAATAGATTGCCCTGAAAAAGAGTAATCTGTTCTGTGACTTTGTGATATTCGCAGTTTAATTTGGCAACCTGAATGGCTGAAGACGAGATGTCCGTAGCATAGACTCTACTTTGTGGCAAATTAAGGGCAAGGCTGATGGCAATAGCACCGCAGCCAGTGCCGACATCAGCAATGAGGATAGCACCTCGCTGAGAAAGCAGCCAGGTGCTATTGTCCTTAGCGAATTCAAGAGCTGCATCTATAAGAATTTCAGTCTCTGGTCGAGGGATGAGAACACGGGAATCAACGTAGAAATCGATTCCATAGAATTCTTTGCGGCTTACAATGTAGGCTGAGGGCTCTCGGCGAAGGCGACGCTCAATGAGCAGTTGTAAGTCCCTCTCCTGTTCCGGACTTAAGGCTTGCTTTGGATTAGCGTATATTTGGGCTGGCGAGAGCTTGGCTATATGACCTAGCAGGATTCTAGCTTCAATATGGCTGGCCTCTATGCCATTGATGCTAAAGATATGAGCAGACTGCTGAAGCGCCTGTGCTAAGGTCATAGTTGAGCTCTTTCTAATTGCTTAACTTGCTCATCAGTGGCCAGGGCTTCGATAATCTCATCGAGTTCGCCATCAAGAATTCGTGGCAGATTGTGAAGAGTCAGGCCTGCTCGATGGTCAGTAACCCGGTCTTGTGGGAAGTTATAGGTGCGGATTTTTTCAGCGCGCTCACCGCTACCTATTTGAGAACGTCGCTCCTCGGTTATCTCTTCGAATTGCTTACGTTGTTCTTTATCCAGCAGGCGAGCCCGCAGCACTGCCATCGCTTTCATCCTGTTTCTGAGCTGAGAGCGCTCGTCCTGGCAAGTTGTCACTATACCTGTAGGTAAATGGGTAATGCGAACTGCTGTGGTAACCTTATTAACATTTTGCCCACCAGCCCCACCACTGCGGAAAAAATCTATCCTGAGGTCTTCAGGCTTGATAGCTACCTCCACCTCTTCAGCTTCAGGAAGAACTGCTACAGTAGCTGTTGAGGTATGAATGCGTCCTGAAGCTTCCGTGATAGGTACTCGCTGTACTCGATGTACACCACGCTCATACTTCAATCGACTGAAGGCACCTTTGCCCTTAATCTCAAAGATTATTTCCTTAAAGCCACCAAGCTCCGTCTGGTTACAGTCAATAATGTCCACCTGCCAGCCCTTACTTTGGGCGTAGCGGCTGTACATACGGAAAAGGTCGGCAGCGAAAAGAGATGCCTCTCCACCACCGGTGCCAGCCCTGATCTCCACGATAACATCTTTATCTTTGTTAGCATCCTTGGGTATTAAGGATAACTTCAAATCATGAAGCATACTATCTTGTCGCTTTTTTAAATTGCCTATTTCCTCTTTCACCAGAGCTATCATCTCAGGCTCAAGTCCATCATCAAGCAGGGTTTGGGTTTCCTGTAGCGTTTTAGTAACTGCTTTATACTGGCGATACTTGGCCACGATATCTTCTAAGCTAGCCTGTTCTTGAGCTAATGATTGCAGGCGTGTTGAATTAGAGGATACCTCTGGCTGAGCTATCAGCTCATTCAGCTCCTCATAGCGCCTTTCCATTAATTCCAGTCTATCAAGCATAGCTTATCTTCAAGAAAAATTATATCATAGCTTCAAAAAAGATGCCCAAATTCGGGTAGTGTAGTATGAATCTCGCCAGCCATTTGATTAGAGACTGTTTACTAACGTAGTGCGAGGCTTCAGCCTCGCTGAACTCGACCCTAAAGGGTCGAGACTACATGTGTGTGGTTGATAATAAGCGACCCTGAAGGGTCGCACTACTTTTTCAGGGTTTCTAAACAACCTCACCAGAGAGGGTTGATTTCAGCCACGGTGAAGTGTAAGATAACTCGTTGGGGTTACCGAAGACGATTGCCTGTTCAAAAACAACAGTTAATTCACCCCGGGTTCCTTCATTGCTTGCGGTGGAAGAGCTGAAATAACGGCTTGAAGGAGGGTCAGTCAGATGAGCGCCACGAGAAGACTTGCAGAGTTCATATACGGTCTGCACTACGATGATATCTCCAAGGATGCGATAGCCAAAGCCAAGTTGTGCATCATGGATTGGGTGGGCGTAACAGTAGGTGGCTATATTGACGGGCGGAGCGACATGGATTCCATGATTGCAGCCCTTTCGCCGTTTTTCGGTCAACCACAGGCAACTCTAATCACCAAAAAGAGGAAGATTGACGTTGTTAATGCAGCTTTGATTAACGGAACAGCTTCTCACTTTCTGGACTATGATGATGTGCATATGGGGATGATTGGACATCCAACCGTGCCGGTTGTGCCTGCCGTTCTGGCTGTCGGAGAATACCGCAAAATCAGCGGCAAGAAGCTGATAGAGGCGATAGTAGCCGGAATCGAGGCTGAATGCCGTATTGGAGAGGCAGTGAATCCAGAGCACTATGCAGCTGGTTGGCATGCCACAGCTACTCTAGGCTGTTTTGGTGCCTGTGCTGCAGTGGCTAAAGTGATTGGTCTAAGTGTTGACAAGACCGTCTCTGCCCTTGGCATTGCTGGGACTCAGGCATTTGGTTTGCAGCAATCTTTCGGCACCATGTGCAAACCCTTTCATGCCGGCAAAGCTGCCAGCAATGGAATCCTCGCCGCTGTCCTAGCAGAAAACGGATTCACAGCTCCGCAGCAAATCCTTGAAGGTCAAGCCGGATTCGGAAAAGTTCTAACACAGAAATTTGATGAGTCAAAGATAGGTAGTTTCGGCCAACCCTTTGAAATAGAAGGGGTTGTTTATAAGCGCTATGCTTCGTGTTACCTGACACATCCCACAGTTAGATGCGTGCTGGGAATGAGAGAGAAATACCATCCCACAACATCTAAAGTAGGCAGTGTAGAAGTCAAAGCGAGTACAACTGCTGTTGCCGTTGCTGGTAAGCCAGAGCCTCAAACCGGGCTTGAAGGGAAATTCAGCCTCAGGTATTGCGCTACGTTAGCTTTGCTGAAAGGTAGAGCGGTAGAGTCTGATTTCACCGACGAATCAGTCAACGAGCCTGACATCAAGAATCTGATGTCGAAGGTCAACGTAATTCCAGATGAATCTCTTGCGCCTACAGAGGTAGAAATTACGATTATAATGACTGATGGGGCTGAAATGAAGGAGAGGCTTGAGCTAACGAGCAAGGATGCTGCAGTACCTATATCAGAATGGCAATCTACGCTCGAGGCCAAATCCGGCGATCTCCTTAAGGGGGCATTTTCTGGCGAGAAAATGGCTAAAGTCATAAATGCCATCAAGAGATTAGAGGAGTTCGATGATATCACGAATGTCGTTGAGCTCATAAGCTAGAAAGGGGCAAAGAAATGGCTAATGTACTTCTTGTGGAGAAGAGAAATTACATTTGTACAGTTTCTATCAACCGCCCCGAAAGGCGGAATGCGCTGAATCCTGAAGTGGTACATCGCCTCAGGGAGACCTTCAGCAGTATAAAGCCGGGAGGCGATATCAGGGTGGTCATTCTCCGCGGTGCCGGAGGAAAAGCCTTCTGTTCTGGAGCCGACCTTGAGGCCATCATAGGTGAGGAAGATGGTGGTAATATCCTGCAAAGAGCCATAGAAAGCGTAATTGCTTGTCCCTGCCCGGTTATCGCAATGATTCACGGATACGCCGTAGGGGCAGGGTGTGACCTGGCTGCTGCCTGTGACTTCAGAATAATTGCCGATTCAGCTCGGATAGGAATAAATCCCGTCAAGCTCGGTTTAGTGTATTTTCCCAAAGCTATAGAACGATTTATCAGGCTTATAGGCATAGCTTATACCAGGGAGCTGTTTTTCACCGGCAAGTTTTTCACAGCCCAGAGAGCAAAGGAAATGGGACTGGTCAATTACGTCGTGCCGGCTGAACAACTTGAGGAGACGACTTACGCACTAGCCCAGGAAATCGCTGAGAATGCCCCTTTAGCTATAGCCGGGATGAAGTCTATCATCAACAAGCTCCTATATCGTAAGCTGAGTCCCGAAGAAGAAACAGAGATGCGAGCTATCATGGAGAGCTCGTGGCAAACTGAAGATGTGCAGGAGGGAGTGAAGGCATTTGTTGAAAAGCGTAAACCAGAATTTAAAGGAAGATGAAAAACTCAAAGATTACATCTTCCGCTATAAACTAGATTTAGAGTGGGGAAAGACACCGGTATTCCATCATCGCCTCGCTGAGCTTGTGAGGGTGATTCTGGAGAATCTCCTTTATGTAATTGCGCCCTTGAAAACGGGTAAGGATGTTAAGGTCGACGGCTTCAGATGGCTGGCGGACAAAGAACAGACATATCCACTCTTTTCCAAAACCGACAGCTCTTCTTGCTCCTCTGACTTCAGCAAGACAGGACAAAGCCTTGGCACAAAGACCAGCGAGCAGAATCTTACTTTTCAGAACATTGCCAACGCCACCTTTTATGAACCGAGGATAGATTTGATTAAGAAACTGACAGAATCCCTTCTGACCTTAGTCGAGTTTGAGCACATGGGTAAATCAGTCAAAGTAGATGGTTTTAGACTGAAAAACCTTCAAGATTGGTTGGTTGCCAGCACCGGAGACCCAAACGAAATCATTGACCACGCCGGAAGTCGCTGCGACTGCGATTGCGTTTTCTGCTGTAATAAAGGCAATCCTCCTTCGGTAGCTGTATGTAATAGCCCGAATAGGACAGCAAAAGAGGAGTTCGACGAAATCAGAACGAGAACTAAGTATTTCTCGCCAGAGACAGAAAAGGCTTTGTTTCCCAGCTTGGGCTGCGTTTACGAAACAGCGACACATCCACATTTTATAGATATGCTCCGACTGCTTAGAGGCAAGACCTCTAAGTCATTCAGGATAACCACTAATGGCCGCAACCTAACTCGTTCGATGGTTGCTGAATTAGCCAAACTGAAACCAGTTTATTTGTATCTTTCCTTAAACAGCTCCTCACCGTCACGCCGCATGAAGTTAATGAGAGACCCTAATCCAGAGATAGCCATCAATGCATTGCCCTTGCTCAGGCAATATGGCATACCATATGCTACGGTAATTGTGCCCTGGCCATTGAAAACAATTGACGAAATGTTAGATGACCTTTCTTCTACAGTTGCTTACGCCGCCGAACATGAAGCACATCTTGTTCAGGTCAACCTTCCCGGATACTCCAGGCATTTCTCATCTACAGAACTTTTCGACCTTCACCAAGTCTGGAAAGCAGCCATCTCCCGAGCTCGAGAGCTCAGAGAAAAACATGACTGCCCTATCGTGGCTATGCCGACCTTGTATGAGGAGAATATCTACCAACAGCGCAAAAACATACCTCAAATAATAGGGGTGGTGAAGAACTCCCCTGCCCATCTAGGTGGTCTGAAGAAAGATGATGTAATCAAACAAATCAATGGCATCCCGGTTCGTGACAGGCCACAGGCTCGCGACCTCCTTTCACTCGTCCAGCAAAGTGGAGCAAAAGAAGTCAGTCTTAGCGTGCAAAGGGACGAACAAACGCTTGAAGTCGCTTTAAACTTGACCAGACATTCATATCCCTACTCAGAAGATATTGATACTTATTCTGGCATCGTTTTTATGGGTAGCGGGCTCAGGACAAGTTACATTGAAAATCTGAAGGATATTGTGCAAGCCCGCGGGGCAAAGCATGTTCTTTTCCTTTCTTCGGAACTGGTTAAGCCAACCTTTGAGCAATGCCTGGCTGAATCGCGTCTCTTCGGAGATAGTGAACTCAAAATAGACATCGAAGTTCCGAAAAACAATTTCTTCGGTGGCAACATTTTCATGGGTGATTTACTGGTAGTGCAGGACTTCATTGACCATATCAAAAACTATATAATGCACAAGGGGGGTAAACCGGACCTGGTAGTGATCCCGTCATCACCTTTCCACCTCAGCGGATGGGGACGAGACCTAACCGGACGGGTATACCTTGATATTGAAAGGGGAACAGGTGTGCCAGTAGGGCTTCTGCCCTGCGCTACCATTTATGACTGAGAGAACGACAGGCAGGAATTGATAAACGATCTCATTCTCAGGAGAGTGTTTAGCAATGTAGCTGGAGGTTTTAGCCCCAACATTATCATCGACATGTAGCCCCGAGGTTTTAACCTCGGGAACTCGACCCTAAAGGGTCGAGACTACACTAAAGGAAGATTGGGCAAATATCAGCGAGCCATACTCTGATACGAGGAGGGCAATTATGAGCGAGGACATCGAGAAAATAAAACAAAAGAGAAAAGAATGGGAGGAGAAGGTGTTGAAGCCGGCATTAGACAGATTTGGCCTTAAACAATCTCCGACCAAGTTTTATAGTCCGGCCGATGTCGAGGATTTCGATTTCTTGACCAACGTCGGCTTCCCCGGACAGTACCCCTTCACCACAAGCACTTATCCTACATCACCATATATACCAGCCCCGAGGAGAGGTTTGCCTGGAGCTTCTGGACTGGTGAGAGCCGCGACTTATTCAGGCTACGGGACAGCAGAAGATACCAGGGACTATTATATGGAAATGCAAAAGCGAGGGCAAAGGAGAGGACCGAATTTAGCCTTTGATTTACCAACCCAATGTGGCTTCGATTCAGATAATCCCCTGGTTCGTGGAGAGGTCGGCAAGACCGGCGTAGCAGTTGACACCTTGAGGGACTTTGAGGTGATTTACGAGCCTTTTCAAGGAGACCTGGAGCTTGACAGGATTGCATCGAACTTCACCATCAATGGCCCGTGTAACATCATAGTATCAATGTATTTCGCTCTGGCTGAAAAAAGAGGAATACCACTTGATAAGCTTCGAGCTACGCCACAAAATGATATCTTGAAGGAGTTCATCGCTCGGGGTACTTACATCTTTCCACCCAGACATTCGATGCGGATGTTCCGTGATAGCCTGGTGTTCTTTAGCAAATACTGTCCTCACGTAAACATCACGAGTGTAGGTGGCTATCACATCAGAGGAGCTGGAGCCACACGAGAACAAGACCTAGCTTTCAGTATGGCTATACTAATCGCCTATCTGCAAGAAGGAGTCAAGACCGGCCTTAATGTTGACTCCTTTGCCCCCAGATTCTCGGTTAATGCCTTTGGCGGCAGCATGGAGTTCTTCAAAGAAATAGCCTTCCAACGGGCAGCTCGAAGGATGTGGGCCAGGATATTGAAAGAGAAATTCGGAGCCAAAAACGAGAGGAGTATGCTCCTCCGACAACCTGCCGGCGCTCATATGGGATATGAGAATTGCACTGTTCAGCGCCCCCTCAACAATCTAACCCGCTCAGTAGTGGGAGCTATCGCCTCAGCTCTTTCTGGCGGACTTCCGATTCCCATGCCTCCTTACGATGAACCACTGGGATTAGGCTGGAGCTTGGAAGCATCTCAGCTATCAGAGGATGCCTTCAAAATCCTGTATTACGAAGCTAAGCTCAATGAGGTTATTGACCCTCTGGCTGGGTCTTACTATGTAGAACATTTAACCGACGAGATTGAAGACACAGCATGGAAGGAGCTAGAAAAAATAGAAGCCATGGGTGGAGCAGTGGCTGCCATAGAAAGTGGATATATGCAGCGCGAGATAGCCAAGAGCGCCTACGAGCGCCAGAGAAGAATAGAGAACGGTGAGGATTTGGTAGTCGGTGTTAACTGCTTCGTTGGCGAAAACGAGCTGGAGGTACAGACTACCAGGTTGGTGCCACATCCCTATGACCCAACTAAGAGAGAGCGAGCCGAAGAGAGGCAAATCCGGAATCTTACCGAGATAAAGAAGAGCCGAGATAATCGTGTCGTGGCACAACTACTAAAGGAATTAAAAGGTAAAGCGGAAAAAGAAGATGAAAACCTCATTCCCCACTTCATTGAATGTGCTAAAGCTTATGTTTCAGAGCAAGAGATGTGTGATGTCCTGAGAGAAGCCTTTGGCGAATACCAGCCGGCAACAATTTAACCGAGGAGGAGAGCTAAAAATGAATGAAGGAAAGAGGACCAGAGTTCTCATAGCTAAGCCCGGCCTCGATGGGCATGACCGTGGGGCTAAGGTGCTCGCCCTGGGACTGAGGGATGAGGGCATGGAGACTATTTATACCGGGTTAAGACAGACTCCAGAGAAGATAGTCCAGTCAGCCATACAGGAGGATGTGGATGTTGTGGGTCTAAGCTGCCTCTCAGGCGCCCACAAATATCTTTTCCCCAGAGTAGTTGAACTGCTAAAAGAAAAAAAGGCGAAAGATGTTGTAGTTATCGGTGGTGGGATTATACCCCCAGAGGATATCCCCTTTCTCAAAGAGAAAGGAATAAGCGAGATTTTCGGCCCCGGGACTTCGATTAAAGAAATAGCCGAATACATCCGCCAGAACGTAAAAGCCCGATAGAAAGGAGAGGAAAATGGCAGGACCCTTAAGTGGATATAGAATATTAGATTTATCTCGTGCCATAGCTGGTCCTTACGGTGCTATGATTTTGGGTGACTTAGGAGCCGAGGTGATAAAGATAGAGCCGCCGGGGGGAGAAATAAGCCGATTGTTCCCTGGACCTAGCCATGAGGGAGAGTCATTCTATTATATGGCTTTTAACCGCAACAAAAAGGCGGTGACCCTGGACTTAGGGACAGATGCGGGAAAGGAAGCTTTTTACGAGCTGGTGAAGATTTCCGATGTGGTGTGGGACAATTTTCGTCCTGGCGTAATGGAGAGACTGGGTGCCGATTACGAGACTATAAAAAAGAGCAACCCAAAGATTATCTCATGCTCCATTAGCGGATATGGTGCTACCGGACCTTATGTGGACCGCCCCTCAGTGGACGTAGTGGTCCAAGGTATAGCCGGAACGATCAGTACCACGGGTGAACCGGGCGGACGACCCCTAAAACCGGGCTTCCCCGCTGCTGATATATTGGGGGGCTTGTTTGGTGTTATATCAGTAGTTTCTGCCCTGGCTCATCGTGAGCGAACTGGAGAAGGGAAGAAAATTGATGTGGAGATGCTCGGTTCTATGATGTCAGCGATGGCATATGAGTTTTCGTACTATCTCTGTTCTGGAATCGTCCCCGGGCCTATGGGCTCAGGACATCTGGCACTCCTACCTTACGGAGTTTATAAATGCAAAGAGGGGTACGTAGCTATCGGCCCAACCTGGCCAAGGCTAGCCAAGGTTATAGGGGCAGACTGGATGATCGAAGACACCAGGTTTGTGAAGGGAGAGGAAAGATTAAAGCACCGCAATGAATTCAATGAAGCCATTGAGGAGCACCTGGCTAAGGCACCCGCGGATGACTGGTTAGAGCTATTTTATGTTGAAGACATTATCGCTGGGCCGATAAATACTATAGACAAGACTGCCGCTGACCCGCAGGTGAAAGCCCGAAACATGATACTGAATCTTCCGCACCATCTTGGCGGTGAGGTCAGACTGGTAGGAAATCCGATGAAAATACCCGGCATCAAGGAAGGTGAATATACTGCTCCTCCAATTTTAGGCCAGCATAACGACGAAATTCTAAAAGGACTGTTGAATTATTCGAATGAGAAGATAACTAAACTAAGGGACGAAGAAAAAAAGCATGCACTGGAATTGCTGGCTCGCCTGGAAAAGACCTCGATGGATGCAGCCACCCGCATTTTAGAAAAAGAGGCAGAGCGAAAAAAACAGAGTAGTTGAGCAAGAATGCCAGAATTTTTATCGAAGTCTAAATACTTATTAGGCCTCCAGTGTCCCAAATTACTCTGGATCCAGATAAATGAGCCTGAGGAGATCCCCGAACCGGATATCGGTACTCAATATATATTTGACCAGGGGCACGTGGTCGGTGAATATGCCAAGCGGTTATTTCCAGGTGGCATTGATATTCCGCACGATGATTTTATGGAGAACGTTGATACAACAAAGAAACTTCTCGCAGAAAGAAAGCCATTATTTGAGGCCGGTATCCTCTCTGGGAAAATCTATTCTAGACTAGATATATTAAACCCGTTCACCAAGGATGAATGGGACATAATTGAAATCAAATCTAGTACATCTGTCAAAGATGTGCATATCGATGATGTATCTTTTCAGAAGCACTGCTGTGAGCAAGCAGGATTGAAGATAAGAACCTGCAAGTTGGGCTACATAAATAGCCAGTACGTAAAGAATGGCGAAATAGATCCGACAGGGTTATTTATTTTGGAAGATATCTCCGCCCAGATAGAGGAAATGAGCAAGGGTATAGAGGAACGGGTGCTTAATCTGCTCGAGATTATCTCGAATGCAACATGCCCTGAAGTCTCTATTGGCAAGCACTGTCTGGCACCATACGAGTGTTCGCTGCATGACAAATGCTGGGGTTTCTTACCTGAGAACAGCATCTTTGATTTACGTGGTGGAAAGACAAAGCAATTTTCTCTATATGAGCAGGGGATTATATCAATTAGTGATATTCCAAATGATGTTCCTCTCTCCAGGCAGCAACAGATCCAAAAGGAATGTGTCATAACAGGTACTACCCATGTCGAAAAGGAGGAAATTCGGCTGTTTCTGGACATACTGAAATACCCTCTCTATTATTTAGACTTTGAGACGATGGGCCCGGCCATACCGATATATGACGGCACAAGACCTTATCAAACTATACCATTTCAATTTTCCCTGCATATTGTCGAGAACGGCGGAGCCGAACCGGTACATCACTCGTTCTTGGCTGATGGGATAGATGATCCCAGGCCTCAGCTTCTTCATGAACTACAAAGGTTACTCGGTTCTGAAGGCAGCATCATTGCGTATAATTCCGGATTTGAGGAGGGTGCCTTAAAGGAGTTGGTTGAGGCCTTTCCTGAATACGCGTACTGGCTCGAAGGTATCCTCACAAGGATGGTTGACCTCTTATTGCCATTTAGCAATTTCCTTTATTACCATGCCTCACAAAAGGATACGGCTTCACTGAAGAAAGTTCTCCCGGCAATTA
>JBBISW010000053.1:8529-11712 GCA_037441105.1 Chloroflexota bacterium | reverse complement strand
TTGCCACGCCTTCGGCTCGCAATGACACGGAGCTTAGTCGTGAGGCAAAAAAGCAGTGCCTATGGAGCCGGGCCCTAAATGGACAGCAACCACTGCAGTGACCTCGGTAATATAGGTTTCGTTGCAGTTGAATTCACTGCGCAGGCAATGCTCCAGTTCTTTGGCTTCAGTTTCGAGGTCACTGTGAACTACTATGGCGCTCAGTTTGTTCAGTCCTACCGTTTGCTTCATAGCCTTAATCAATCGTTCGATACCTTGGGCACGGCTTCTCACCATACCCAAAAAGTGGGCATGGCCCATTCGGTTCGTTACCACTGGTTTTAACTTAAGCAAAGAGGTCGTCCAGGCACCCACCTTGGGGGCTCTGCCACCTCTTTCCAGATATTTCAGTGTATCGAGCACCATGATTATTTCGGCCTTTGGGATGACCTGGTTAACTTTTGCAACGATTTGATTCAAATTGCTACCCAATTTCGCAGCGCGGGCTGCGGTTAGGGCTATTAAAGCCTGGGCTGATGAGCCAGTGTAGCAGTCAACCAGCTCAATTCGCAGTTTGGGCAATTGCTTCCTGGCTGCGTCTATGGCTGATTGCATTGAAGAAAAGGTGGCGCTATAGGTGGAGGCAACGGTGAGGCACAGGATTTCCTTGGTCTTTTCCGCCAGGCGATGGAAGGTTTCCAGAAATGTCCCGGGCGGCGGTGCCGAAGTTGTCAGGATTTCATCAGCTTTTAGCAGAGAATACACCCGCTCAGGGGTGATATTTATGTTGTCAAGATAGGTTTTGTCTCCGTGGTGGACGTACAAAGGTACGGTCTCAATATCATACTCGTTTTTGATGTCTTGAGGTAGACAACTGACGCTATCGGTAACAATGGCAACACTACCCATACATTTCCTCCTCGATACCTCGGATAACTAGGTGCAGGTTACCATCTTAGATTGGTTGTTGTCAATAGGTTTGGGTGAGATTGTTTACGAACAATTTATTTTTCAATGTAGTGCGACCCTTTAGGGTCGCCTTCCTATAGCGAGGCTATCCCGCAAAGCGGGACGCACTACATTAGTAATCATTCTCCTAAAAGGGGTGGCATAGAGCTTAAAGCCAGCTTATGATTGAAGGAACAGCCCGGCTCGTTTGCGCTAAATGTAGACAGCAAATCTCGATATCGCCATAAATAGCTTCATAATCGCCGGGCTGCTGTATTGGTATCCAACAAAGCTGAAAGCTTTTTAGCGCTCTACTATTTCTGTTGAGTAGCCTTTGCCCTTCAGGTCTTTGATAATCTGGCTTGCATCCTTAGTATCAAGATGGAGACACAGGTCTTGCTCTTTGCCCTCTAGTGGCGGCATACTGTGCAGAGAGACTATTTTGGTCCCATGCTTTTTCACAATCTCCAGAATGTCTGGCATATTCTTGATATCGGAACCCTTGGAGATAACTATGCGAGTGCCAGGCTTACCTATTCCCAGTACTGGATTTAAGATTTTGTAGAAGAAATCGTTGGTGGAGACTATCCCTATAACATTGTGGTCTTCCACCACCGGCAGTGCACCTACCCCTTTACTCTGGGCTAAGGCTATGGCAGCTTCTGCTGACGTGTCTGGGTGAACTGTGACCACATCCTTTTTCATGACTTCTTTAACTGTCATCTTTGCCATGAGATAGTTGATTTCCCAGACGCTCAAGCTGGTAGCCGGTGATGGGCCTGTACGGGCTATGCGCTCTTTGCTTACCATCCCCACCAGTCTCCCCCTGTCAACTACCGGTAAACGACGGACGTTGTGAGCATCCATAATTTTTCTGGCTTCCATTATCGGCGTATCGCTTGACACAGAAACCACATTCCAGGTCATGACATCTCGAACTTTCATATTCCACCTCCGTAACGATTTTACAGTTATTCTATCATAGACTGCAACTGCCTGAAAGTATTTAATTAAGCTTTTTAAGACAAATTTTAGTTTTTTACCGAGGCGGCGATTACTTGGTTCCAGGATTAGGCAGTATCCCCTTTTATTGCTGGGCTTCATAATATGCTAAAATACTTCAGGGAGCAACTGAGGCATAATGAGTCAAGGGCGTGAGGTCAGCATAACGGTTAAAGTAGCGACTATTCGTGATGGGACTCACGGAATCAGCATAGCTGTGCCCGACCGACTGGTAGGAGAGTGGACAGATAGTGGAGCTGGGTCATTGACCGTTACCGATGAGTACAATATTCGTATTTATGGCAAGGATGGAGACCAGCGGTATCTGCTTACTATGCCTGGAAAACCTCTTCGAGGCGAGCAGCTTTCTGATACTGAAGCAGTCATAGTCGTCTGCCTGTAAGTAGCCCTGCTACACGTGCTGTTAACGCGAATTACCAGATAACCAAGTGACGCTTGATAGTGTCATCGCGGGGCGCTGGCGTGAAGTTGTTGATTTGGGAATAGCTTTTGCCGATGGCTAGGCTTACCTCGAGGTCAAATTGAGGCTCGATAAAGATCAGTCCCTTGTCCGTGGTTTCGAAAGCTACTATAGTATGCCCATAGCCTTCAGGGTAGAAAATATCCACAATAGCGCAACGGATACCCTTAGCCTCGGCATTGTTGTTGACTGCGGCGGCAAAGTCAACGCAGACATATTCGTCTTTTACGTACGTCTTCGTATTGGTAACATCCTGGGCTAGAAATGCTTTCATCTCCTGATAAGTGGGATTTTGAAGAGCGTAGCCCGTCCGTGCTTCTTGCTCCAGCCCAGGTTTATAGCCGGCCTCGTAACCCGCCTTATAGCCGGCTTGATAACCTTCGTCTTTCCCCTGGCTATAGTTGGCTTCGTGTCCGGTTTGATAGCCGTGAACATAGCCGAGGAATCCTGAGCCGCCACACAGCATGACAATGGCCAGGAGCATACCGAGTGCGGTAGCTATTTTTTGACTGTAGTCCATAATTAACCTCCGCTAGGGTCAAAAGTGTCTGTATTCTGATGGACTTAGTTTACTCTCTTATCGGCATATTAGGCAAGGTTTGAATCGCCCGTCCACCCGGGCGAGGCTAAAGCCTCGCACTACACGTGTTTGTACACGGTAAATCACAATTTCAAAGCACCAAGCACCAAACAAATTCATCCCGATAAAATCGGGACAAATACCCAATGTCCAAAACATGAATCAGCCACCAATGTAGTGTGACCCTTTAGGG
>JBBISW010000053.1:4623-8429 GCA_037441105.1 Chloroflexota bacterium | reverse complement strand
GGCGAGGCTATCCCGCCCCGCAAGGCGGGGGACGCAACCACATTTGTTGGCTATCGGGCAGGAAAATTTTGACGATACGAAGGTAAATAAGGTAGGATATTAAGCTAACCATAAGAGAAGTATCGTTGCCAGGGGAAGCAAACTCACGCTTGGGGCTATGCACCGGAATCCCTCTTGCGATGATAAATAAGAAGAAGGATAGTGCAAGTTGTCGTGTCGTGGTATAAGAGGCGCCATTGCGGTGCCAGAAAACACTAGAGAGGCTATAGTAGCTGCCTGCAAAGAGCTGCTTCAGAATATGATGGAAGCTAATGGGGTGGGAATTGGTGATGTGGCTTGTATTCTGTTTACTGCTACCCCTGACCTCGATGCTGCCTTTCCGGCAGTGGCTGCCCGGGAACTAGGTTGGACACAGGTTGCCTTGCTCTGCGGGCGTGAAATGAATGTACCAGGCAGTTTGCCCCGTTGTCTAAGAGTGTTGGTGTTGTTTAATACCGATAAAAGGAATGAGGAAATAGTGCACGTTTATTTAAGAGGCGCGGAGGTGCTCAGGGAAGACGAAAAACCTTGGCTGGATGGGGGTAGAAAATGATTGTGGTTATGAAAGTCGGCGCAAGTGATAAAGAGATTGCTGGAGTAGTTGAGCGAATTGAAGCTGATGGCTTCAAGGCGCATCTGTCTCAAGGCGTGGAACGAACTATTATCGGCGTGGTGGGTCAAATCTTTCCCGAGCTTCGTGATAGGTTTGAAATGCTTCCCGGGGTTGACGAGGTTATCCTGGTCAGCAAGCCGTATAAGCTTAGCAGCCGCGAGTTTCATCCTCTTGATACTATAGTTAAAGTTGGTGGAGTCACTATAGGTGAGAAGGAAATAGTGGTCATGGCTGGGCCATGTGCTGTGGAAAGCGAGCAGCAACTTTTGGAAACAGCTAAAGCTGTCAAAGCTGCCGGTGCAACTATTTTACGTGGTGGTGCTTTTAAGCCAAGTACCTCGCCTTATCAGTTCCGTGGTCTTGGTCAGCCGGGACTTGAGCTTTTAGCCCAGGTGAAGAGAGAGGTTGGATTGCTGGTCATAACCGAAGTCATGTCGCCGGGAGAAGTGGAGCTGGTAGCCAGCTACGCTGATATCCTCCAGATAGGCGCTCGAAATATGCAAAATTTTCCTCTCCTTGAGGAAGCCGGTAAAACGGGTAAGCCGGTGATGCTGAAGCGAGGTCTATCAGCAACCGTTCAGGAGTGGCTGTTGGCGGCGGAATATATTCTGGCTCAAGGTAATCCGCAACTCATGCTCTGCGAGCGAGGTATCAGGACCTTTGAGACACATACGCGTAACACGATGGACTTGAGCGCTATTCCTGTTATTGAGAAGGTTAGTCATTTGCCAGTTATTGCTGACCCAAGTCACGGTACCGGTAAGTGGTATTTGGTGATTCCTATGGCTCTAGCTGCAGTGGCAGCCGGGGCTGATGGAGTAATGGTTGAGGTTCATCCTCATCCAGACTCAGCCCTTAAAGATGGTGCTCAGTCACTTACCTTCGAGAATTTTCAGCTACTTATGTCTCAGCTAAAACCTGTGGCTGAGGCTATAGGTCGGTGTCTGGCCAGTCCTTCTTAGAGAAATAGAATCTTAGGTTTTGTAATTCTACAGACGACTGGAAGAGTCAGCCATGCAGATTGAAGAAGAGTTGACTAGAGTAAAACCAGAAAAAGAGACGCTGCTTACGATAGGTGTCTTCGATGGAGTTCATCTGGGACATCAACGCTTGTTGACTCATTTAAGGAACAAGGCTCGGAGGAAGAACTGGCTCAGCGGTGTGGTTACTTTCAAATCTCACCCGCGTGCTGTGTTGTCTGCGGAGAATAAAATCCCCTGGCTAAATGATTTAGATACTAGAATCAGCTTGCTTCGAGACCTGGGGGTAGATGTGGTTGTTGCCTTATCTTTTACTCCTGAGCTAGCGCAGCTTACTGCACGAGAATTTGTTCAACTGCTGATGAATTATCTTAACATGCGCGGCTTGATAGTCGGCCCTGACTTTGCCTTGGGCAGAGATAGAGAAGGCAATGCTGAGACGCTCCAACTTCTGGGGCAAGAAATGGGCTTCAGTGTCAAAGTCATGCCTGCAGTAGTTCTTGATGGTGAGGTGGTAAGCAGCAGTGCCATTCGTCAGGCTTTGGCTCGAGGCGACATGAAAAGGGTGGAAAAGCTGTTCGGGCGGCATTTCAATCTCAATGGGCAAATTGTGAGCGGTGACAAACGAGGCAGAACCCTGGGATTCCCTACTGCTAACATGGATGTGAATCCAGAGCAGGCATTGCCCAGAGACGGGGTTTATGTTACTATCGCTCATATCGGCCACGAGCTTATACCTTCTGTTACCAACATCGGTGTTCGACCTACTTTTGGCGGCGGGAAGCGCATAATAGAAACCTATCTCCTGGACTACCAGGGAGAACTGTTTGGTCGAAGGCTCGGGCTCGACCTCCTGGATAAACTAAGGGACGAAAAGCGTTTCAACACTGCTGAAGAACTTAAGGCTCAAATAGAAAGCGATATAAAGCAGGCGAGAGCCATACTGGCCAAGCGAATGAAGCGATTGAAGAATGTTTAACAACCCACCTCAGTCATTGCGAGCCGAAGGCGTGGCAATCTCTGGGATTGCTTCGTCCCGATTGCATCGGGATGTATCGGGGCTCCTCGCAATGACAGTCTCGGTTAATAAACACTGTAAATCGAAGGTGTGACTTAGGTATGACTACTCTGGACATTACACGGCTATTGAAGCGGGGGGTAGCTGAGACCATAGTTGAAACTGAGTTGGTGAAGCTGCTCGAATCGGGAAAACCATTGAGGTTGAAACAGGGTTTCGACCCCAGCTGCCCGGACATACACCTGGGACACGTAGTTGGCTTGAGGAAACTGCGTCAATTTCAGCAACTAGGGCATAGAGTTGTCCTTATTGTTGGTGATTGGACGGCTCAGATTGGCGACCCCAGCGGTCAGTCAGCTACACGTCCAATGCTCTCTGCAGAAGAAGTACAGACTAATGCTCAAACCTATATGAAACAATTCTTCAAAGTGGTTAACAAGGACAAAACGGAGGTGAGGTGGCAGAGCGAATGGTTTAGCAAGTTTGGTCTTGATGATGTAATTAAGCTCACCAGCAAATTCACCGTTGCCCAGTTCCTGGCCAGAGAGGACTTTGGAAAGCGGTACAGCTCAGGGCGCCCTATTGCCATCACCGAGCTGCTCTATCCTTTACTCCAGGCTTATGATTCGGTAGCTATAGAGGCTGACGTTGAATTCGGTGGCACTGACCAGAAATTCAATTGCCTTGTCGGCAGGGAACTGCAGCAGATGACCGGGCAACGGCCTCAGCAGGTGTTTCTCGTTCCACTGCTTATCGGCACCGATGGCAACCAGAAGATGAGCAAGAGTTTGGATAATTACATAGGTGTTGCTGAGCCACCAAACGGAATTTATGGTAAAATCATGTCAATTCCCGATAGTCTTATTATTGATTATCTTGAACTGCTGACTGATGTTCCAGACGAGGAAATTGCTGAGTTCAGGGAACAGATAGCTAACCAGTCAATCAACCCGATGGTCGTTAAAAAGCGACTAGCTTATGAAATAGTAACCCAGTTCTATAGCGCTCAAGCTGCCCGTGAAGCCGAGGACTATTTTACTAAGGTGTTCCAGATGAAGGAGGTGCCAGACGAAGTAGTGCTGTTAGAAACCCCTGTGAATCTTAGGGGCACACTGACGGCTGAATTGACTAAAGCCGGGCTAACCAGGAGCCGTTC
>JBBISW010000053.1:0-4523 GCA_037441105.1 Chloroflexota bacterium | reverse complement strand
ACATGCAACAGTTAAGAATACCCGGTCCCACCCCTTGCCCACCTGAGGTTTTAAAAGTTATAGGTCGGCAGATGATAAATCACCGAGGCAAGGAATTTGGTGAAATCATCCGTGATGTCACAGCCAAACTGAAGGAAATGTTCCAGACTAAGAACGATGTTTTTATGCTGACCGGCTCAGGCACCGGCGGCATGGAGGCAGCTGTTGTCAATACTTTATCACCCGGAGACAAAGTTTTGGCTATTTCTTGTGGTTTCTTCGGCGACCGCTTTGCTGAGATTGCTGAAGTTTATGGTGCCGAGGTGAAACGCCTGAACTTTGAATGGGGCAAACCGGTTGACCCCGATGCTGTGCGCCAGGCTTTGAAAGCTGACTCCGGAATCAAAGCGGTGTTGATGACACATAACGAGACTTCCACTGGTGTTACCAATGACTTGAAATCCATAGCCGCTATCACCAAAGAGTTCGACAAGCTTGTTCTGGTCGATGCTATAAGCGGGCTTGGTTCTATTGACCTGCCAGTTGATGCCTGGTACTGCGATGTGGTGGTCACGGCTTCCCAGAAAGGCTGGATGGTGCCGCCGGGATTAGCCATGGTTAGCGTCAGCGAAAAAGCATGGCAAGCTCACGCCAAGGCCAAAATGCCCCGATATTACTGGGACTTCACGTCGGCTAAGAACTATTTGGAGAAGGGGCAAACGCCAACGACTCCGGCTGTTTCTGTATTCTTCGGCCTGGCTGTTGCCTTAGATATGATGTTGGCTGAAGGCTTGCAAAATGTCTTCGCCCGACATGCCAAAATAGCTGGTCTGGCCCGAGGCGGAGCCAAATCTATGGGGTTGTCTCTGTTCCCTGAAGAGAGATATGCTTCAAATACCATAACCGCAATCAAGGCTTCGGACAAACTTAATGTATCTAAGTTGCTTCAGATACTTGAGAATGAGCACGATGTGTTCTTGGCCGGTGGGCAGAGCAATCTGTCGGGGAAAATCTTCCGCATCGGTCACCTGGGCTGGGTTGGAGAAAAAGACATTAAACAGGTCTTGGAAGCCATAGCTAAAGCAATTCCTCAGGCGAGTTCATAAGCGATGTTTACTAATGTAGCGCGTCCCGCTTTGCGGGATAGCCTCGCAGAAAAGAGATAGGTCTTTAGACATGTTCAAAGGAAATTAGCTATGAAAATTCTTATTGCCGACCCGGTAGCTAAAGAAGGAATAGAAGCTTTAAAAGCTGAAGCTGAAGTCGATGTTAAACTTGGGCTTAAACCCGAAGAACTCAAAAGCATAATCGGCGATTATGAGGCGTTGGTAGTACGCAGTGAGACCAAAGCCACTGCCGACATTATTCAGGCTGGAAGAAAACTTCAGGTCATTGCCCGGGCTGGTGTCGGCCTGGACAACATTGATGTTGACGTTGCTACCAGGCAGGGCGTAGTGGTGGTTAATGCTCCCACGGGCAATACTATAGCTGCTGCCGAACATACCTTGGCCCTGATGTTAGCTCTGGCTCGCCATGTGCCCCAAGCTAATATTAAGCTTAAATCAGGTCTCTGGAAACGGAGTGATTACATGGGCACTGAGCTCAAAAACAAGACCCTGGGCATCATCGGTCTAGGTAATGTTGGCTCTGAAGTTGCCCGTCGAGCTCAGGCTTTTACAATGCGGCTCATCGGTTATGACCCCTTTGTCTCCCCTGATTATGCCCGCAATCTGGGTGTAGAGTTAGTCTCGCTGGACCAGTTGCTCAAAGAGTCTGATTTTATCACTCTCCATTTACCGTTGACTTCTAACACTAAACGGCTGATTGGTGCTAAAGAGCTGAGCAAGATGAAACCGACAGTGCGCATCATCAACTGTGCTCGCGGTGGGCTTATCGACGAGGAAGCTCTGTTTAAGGCGGTTGAGGCAGGGAAGGTGGCTGGTGCTGCTGTTGATGTCTTTGCCAAGGAGCCAGTAACCGATAGCATACTTTTCCAGAGCGATAAGATTATCGTCACTCCACACCTCGGTGCCTCCACTACCGAGGCACAGGCTAGCGTTGCTCTGGAGGTTGCTGAGCAGGTAATGGCTGTATTGAAGGGCCAGCCGGCCAAGTATGCTGTAAATGCCCCCCAGATTCCGGCTGAGATATTGGCTGTGCTGGCTCCATTTCTGCAGGTGGCTTCAACCCTGGGCAGTTTAGCCAGGCAGCTAATGGAAGGGCAAATGAACCGCATCCAGATTAAGTACAGCGGTGAGATTGCCAACTATGATACCAGTGCTGTAAAGGCGTCAATCATCGGTGGGTTGCTGGAAGGGATAAGTGAGGAAAGGGTTAATCTGGTTAATGCTACCATTATTGCTGCCCAACGAGGCATAAAGATTATGGAGCAGAAGGAAACCACCTGTGAAAACTATGCTAGCTTGATTACCTTGGAAGTTGTCACCAATGCTGGAACCACTATAGTTGCTGGCACTGTATTACGTGGCGAAACTCACATCGTCAGGGTGAACGATTTCTGGCCAGACATCATACCCACTGGCGGTTATTTCTTGTTCAGCGACCATCGTGACCGTCCTGGCCTCATCGGAGCTGTGGGTACTATAACCGGTGAAGCAGATATCAATATCAGTTCTATGCAACTGGCGCGTCTCCAGCCCAGAGGCCAGGCTCTCATGATTCTTGCTTTGGATGAAGCCCTGCCCGAAGAGCAGATACAGGAAATCCTGGCCCTTCCTGATGTCCATACCGCAAAACTGGTGAAACTGTAGGGCTGGCCTTGTTATTATTTGAAAGCTAGTCGTGTGGTGGATAATGGGGTTGTGCATTAAACTCGTTTCTGTCCTTGCCAGCCCTTTGCCTGCTGCTATGCATTAAAATATATACCACCAATGTAGTGCGACCTTTTAAGGTCGCCCTGGGGTGGTGGTTTTGGGCGAGGCTAAAGCTACGCTCTATTCCGATTGTAAAGGTGAGGGCGGTTTGGTGTCATGATTTGCTTTTTCGGCTATAAAGACCTTGGTTTGTTCGCCTTTATTATCTTTTGGCCATGACCAAAGTACTCCTGCGCCCTATTTACTTTGGCCGTGGGAGGTAGTATATTAGAATTAGGCTGGATACGCAGTAAGTCATGGGACAGTGATAGTGACGAGTAGTCTACAATGAAGAAGAAAGGTAAACAGAACAAAGCTGAAACGAATGGTTCAGCTGAGCTGGCTCAAGCCTTGCTACGCTGTGCTGGAACCGGGATTTACATCGTCCAGGACAGAAAGTTTCAGTATGTTAACGCACTGTTTCAGGACCTAACAGGCTATTCAGAGCAGGAACTGTTAGATATGTACTCGCTTGACCTTGTCCATCCCGAGGATAAGGAAACAGTCAGGAAAAAGGCTATAGAAAGCCTGAAGGGCTACAGTCCACTTCCCTACGAATATAGGTTCATAAAAAAGAACGGCGAGGAAATATTGGTTTTAGAAAGAGTTACCTCTACTGAATACCAAGGGAAACGAGCCACAGTCGGCAGCTTTATGGACATCACCGAGTACAAGCGGTTAGAGGAGGCTTTAGAAAAATCAGAGGAGAGATACCTAACCGTCCTGGACGAGGTGCAAGATGCCTATTTCGAAGTAGACCTTGCCGGAAATTTTACCTTTGTTAATGATTCTGTATGCCGCCATTTGGGGTACTCCAGAGAAGAGCTGCTGAAATTGAACTATCGGGCTTTCATTGCCGAGGAGGATGCCAAGGCTGTGTATCAGGCGTTCAATCAGGTTTACCGTACAGGCGAGCCAAACAGAGGCTTCGGTTATAGAGTCATTCGAAAAGACGGGAGCACTGGATTTGCCGAAATCTCGGTTTCTCTTTTAAGGAATGAGAAAGGCGAGGTTATTGGTTTTCGCGGAATTGGTCGTGATGTCACTGAGCGCATGCAGTTGGAGCAAAAGCTCGCTGATATGGCCACTCACGACCTGCTGACCGGCTTGCCTAACAGGATTCTGCTGAATGATCGCCTCGCTATTGGGTTGGCTCAGGCACAGCGTAGTAGTAGCAAGCTGGCTGTGATGATGCTCGATTTAGACCGATTTAAGAACATCAACGATGAAATGGGGCACAGTGTTGGTGACCAGTTGCTAAAAGCTGCTGGCGAGCGGCTGGCAGGTATTATCCGTAAGAGTGATACAGTTGCCCGTGTGGGTGGAGATGAGTTTGTGTTGGTGCTATCACAAATTTCCCAGGTGCAAGATGCTGTTAAGGTTGCCCAGAAAATCTTAGACTCCTTTCTAAAGCCATTTGTTCTTAATGGTCGTCGGCTCCACATCACCACCAGCATCGGCATTGCAGTGTATCCCGAAGACGGAACAGATGTTGAAACCTTGGTAAAGCATGCTGATACCGCCATGTACTGGGCTAAGGAACAAGGCCGCGCCACATACGAGCTTTATTGGGTCGAGGGTTCAAAGCCCTTGTGATAAGGCAGATAGACGCCCGAACATAGTGTCCCCTCGAGGCGGTTGATGACCAACCCGGTACTGCACATTTGGGCG
>JBBISW010000052.1:0-11732 GCA_037441105.1 Chloroflexota bacterium | reverse complement strand
CCTAGAGTCCACTTTTGAATTTTACAGCAGTCCACTTTTCAACTTTTCCTAACACTCCCCTTTACTTGACAGTCACCATGCCATGAATTAACATTTAGGGTGCACTGCCGGCAAACAGCCCAAACGAGAACTCTGATGCAATTACAAACAGCGCGATTGTCAATAAAACCATCTACCTGGAACAAGGAGGGCGAGTGCGATGGAAGATTATGAGAAACTAGGTGTGTTTTATCTTGGTCGCCCCTATGACCTAAATACAAAAAAGCCGCAGGAAGGGCTGCTTCTCTACGATTCCAAGGACTTGGTCACGCATGCAGTTTGTGTTGGCATGACGGGCAGTGGGAAAACTGGCCTCTGTATCGCTTTGCTGGAGGAAGCTGCCATAGACGGCATTCCAGCTATAGCCATCGACCCTAAGGGAGACCTCCCCAATCTTTTGTTGACCTTTCCAGGATTGCGTTCAGAGGACTTTGCACCATGGATAAACGAGGACGATGCCCGTAGGAAGGGTCTAGCTCCAGCGGAATATGCTAAACAGCAAGCGGAGCTGTGGAGTAATGGACTGGCCTCATGGGGGCAAAGCGGTGAGCGAATACGCCGCCTTCGTCAATCAGCGGACTTTACCGTTTATACCCCGGGCAGTAACGCCGGACTTCCGGTTTCAATATTGAAATCCTTTGCAGCTCCACCTGCCGCCATTCTTGATGACGCCGAGCTGCTCAGAGACCGCATCAACACCACTGTCACTAGCCTGCTTGGTCTGTTGGGCATAGAGGCTGATCCCATTAAGAGTCGGGAGCACATTCTGATATCCTCGGTAATAGATTTGGCTTGGAAAGAAGGGTGTGACCTCGACCTTGCCGCTCTGATTCAGCAGATTCAGAATCCTCCGCTGACGAAAATCGGGGTGCTTGACCTCGAATCATTCTATTCTTCTAAAGACAGGTTTTCATTGGCTCTATCCCTCAATAATTTGCTTGCCGCACCCGGCTTCAACACCTGGCTCGAGGGCGAACCATTAGATATAGACCTGATGTTACATTCACCTAGTGGCAAGCCGAGAGTCTCGATCTTTTCTATTGCCCATTTAAATGATGCCGAGCGCATGTTCTTTGTGTCTTTACTGTTGAACCAGATAGTGGGATGGACACGAACTCAGTCCGGCACCACCAGCCTCAGGGCTATTGTCTATATGGATGAGATATTCGGCTATTTTCCACCAGTGGCAAACCCTCCCTCAAAGACCCCCTTGCTCACCCTACTGAAACAGGCGCGAGCTTTTGGTGTCGGCATTGTTCTGGCTACACAGAACCCTGTGGACCTAGACTACAAGGGGCTGTCAAATACCGGTACCTGGTTTATAGGCAGATTACAGACTGAGCGTGACAAGATGAGGGTTCTGGAGGGTCTGGAGGGCGTTGCTGCCAGCGCCAGTGTGCAGTTCGATCGGCAAGCTATGGAGCAGACCTTGGCTGGGCTGGGCAGCCGCATTTTTCTCATGAACAATGTGCACGATGACTTCCCTATGGTCTTTGAGAGCCGCTGGGCTATGTCGTACCTCAGAGGGCCTCTCACGCGCAACCAGATCAAATTGCTCATGGATCCAGTCAGGTCTGTGATGGCTATACGGCAACCCGCTCAAGTCACGCCTAGCATCTCTGGGGCTGCTACCACGCCTCCTGTCCAGCAAGTACCGGTTGCTGCGGAAGCTGCAAAGGTCAGGAAACCTGAGCGCCCATTACTGCCACCAGATGTCCTTCAGTATTTTGTCCCCATTCGCAGCAGCCAGCCTGCTGGTTATGCTCTGGTGTATCAACCTGCAGTGCTAGGTGTTGGACAGGTTCACTTTGCCGACGTAAAGTCTGGAGCTGATTTAACAAATGACGTTGCGTTTACTACCCAGGTAACAAACGACCCTATTCCCGTCAACTGGGACAACGCTGTGGAATTTCCTGTCAACGTGTCTGACCTGGAGACATCTCCCCAGGCTTCAGCCCAATATGCTGAACTTCCGGCCATGGCTGGAAAAGCTAAGCATTATGATGACTGGGGCAAGGACTTCGCCAACTGGATTTACCGTACCCAGAAGCTCGACTTGTGGAAAAGTCCGAGCCTGAAGGAGCTATCCAATCCTGGCGAGTCAGAGCGTGACTTCCGTGTCAGGCTGCAACAGAAAGCTCGCGAGCAGCGTGATGAGGAAGCGGAACGGCTCCGACAGAAATATGCTACGAAAATTGCTTCACTACAGGAGCAAATCCGCCGTGCCCAGCAGGCTGTGGATAGGGAAGCAGAACAGGCAAAGCAGCAGAAAATGCAGACAGCCATCTCAGTTGGGGCAACGCTTCTGGGCGCTTTTGTCGGCAGAAAGGCAGTCAGCTATTCCACCCTGGGCAGGGCGACAACATCTGTCCGCGGTGCTGGACGGATTGCGAAAGAGGCTCAAGACGTTGGGCGTGCTAAAGAAACTGTGGCCGCTCAGGAGCAAAGGCTTCAGCAACTTGAGGCTGATTTTCGCTTGGAAACAGATGCCCTAGCCGCCAAAATTGACCTGCTTAATGAGACTTTGGAACAGGTCGCCATCAAGCCAGCTAAAAAAGATATCTCCGTGCGTCTGATTGTGCTGAGTTGGCTACCTAACTGGCAGAGCCCTGACGGTCGGCTAACGCAAGCATGGTGACCCAGGGCAAAGGCTCTGTTTCTATTTCGAAAATAGTTAGGTGTTCGCTGGAGGCAGGGGCGGTCGCACCAGCAATACCGGCTTTGATGAGCCCTCGATAATCCTGGAAGTAACGCTACCATAGGCCCACTTGGTGATTCCGGAAAAACCGTGCGTTGTTAGGGCTATCAGGCTAATCGATTTATCCTCAGCATATTGGATTATAGTTTCGGCTGGTTTACCCTGCCGCAATGCCGAACTGGCCTTTACACCTTTAGCTCGGAGAGTGCCTTTCTTTTTATTCAGATATCGCTCTGCTTCTCGCTCTAGCTTGGCCATGTATTCCTGCTCATATTTTTCCCGTTCCCTGTAGGCGGCCAGTTGAGGCAGCCTTACCGGCTCGATAACTCTGGCTAGAATTACTTCGCTATTCATTGTCCTGGCCAGGCTCTCAACATGAGGGATAATAGCCTCGGCAAAGTGCGAGCCGTCCAGGGTTACCAAAATCTTCTGCAACTTCTTGTCAGCGGTTGCGGTTGCTAGCTGGCTTGACCTTACCAGGAATACCGGGATGTGAGACCTTTGCACAACTTTGCTTGCGATGCTTCCCAAAGGCCAGTGGCCGATGCCAGTGCGCCCGTGAGTGGAGATGACAATTAAACTAATGTCGTTTTTTCCGGCAAAATTTATGATTGAGGCAGCAGGCTCACCCTCGATACATACTGACCGCGTCTTTATCCCCAGAGATTGGATTTTCTCGGCTCTTCTTTCAATATACTCCGTTAGGGCTCGCTCCAGAGGGGCACCTGGCAAACAGACGGTTATCAGAATAACCTCGCTATTTAATTTTCTGGCTAGCTCCTCAACATAGGGCAGAGCTTGTTCAGCCAGTTCGGAACCATCTAACGGGACGAGTATTCTTTCATACATATCCTCTATTCCTCCTGCTTAATCCTGACGGCAGATTCTGAAAACCGAGCCTTGCTGTATTCTACTATATTAACCTCAGGCGAGGTTTTTGGCAAACTCTAGATATGAGCGGCGAGGCTTTAGCCTCGCCTTCAACCCAGCTCATGCAACCCTTTAGGGTCACAGCTACATTAGGTTGTGAGGGGTAGAAGTGGCCTTTTTATGAGGCAAACTGCCTCAACGGGAGACATTTCAGCCAGAGCTACTGACGCAGGCTTAACCCCACCACTACTCAGAAACTCTAAATCCTAAGCACCAAATCCCAAACAATATCGAAATTCAAATTCTAAACAGCCGATGACGTTTCCTTGATGTCATTGCGAGCGGAGCGTGGTAATCTCTGTATAGCACTGACGTTAGTCTTCTGCTGAGATCGCCACGGGGCTAACGCCCCTCGCGATGACATGAGAGAGAAGGCTCCTCGTGATAACATGAGAAAAAATTGCTAAACATCTCTTAAGCCAGAGCCTTTACTGCCAGTTCAGAGATACTGGTTACCTCAATATTCAAGCCATAATGCTCACTCAGCTCTCCGATTTGATGGCGGCAATTATCGCAGGAGGTGACAACAACCTTGGCTCCGGTCTGGCGAATCTGGTCTGCCTTGAGCTTTCCCGCCTGTAAACGAATATCAGTCCACTCCGGTACTGCCACCAAACCACTTCCAGCACCGCAGCAAAAGCTGTGTAGCCGATTAGGGGTCATCTCCCGGAAATCTCCGACTGTGGCTCGTATAACGCGGCGAGGTTCTTCAAGCAAACCGCCCTTGCGTCCCAGATTGCAGGAGTCGTGATAGGTGACCGGTCTGCCATTTCTGGAAGGATTCACATGCAATGCCCCGTCTCGCATATACTCATCCAGCACTTCGATTATGTTGCGTATTCCAAAGGGCAGAGGACGGCCAAACCATTTGGGGACTTCCCATCGCATTGCGGTGTAACCATGACCGCATTCCGTGACAATCATTTCCTGTACTTTCAGCGTCTCGGCTTCTGTGATGATGCGTTGAGCAATGCGCTTAGCCTTAGAGATATCGCCCAGGAAAACGGCGTAGTTGGCTGAGTCAAACATACTAAGAGTCCACGATTCCTGGGCCATGTTAAAGATTATCGCCTGGGGAATAATGGTATGGGCTCCGGCGAGAGGTACATAGAGAAAGCGGGCTCCTTTCCTGTCCACCGGTATCTTGGCTTTGGAACTACCCAGCAACTCCTGTACTTCCTTCTCCAGCTCCTTCACCTGATCTAAGAAGATGTCTCGGAAAAGGTCGGCATTTTCTTCCTTGGCAATGGCAGCGCCCGCTATCTCGATGAGCATCTCGGGGCCATATCCAGTTGCGGTAGCCACTGACCTCATCACCCGCATAATCTCGGCTGTCTCCACGCCGAAGGGACATTCAAAGGTACAGCGATGACATAAGGTGCAACCAGCAAAGGCTGTCTCTGCAAGTTTGGATAGAGCCTCATCCGCTGTTGTTTTGGCACCGAACCAGCCAGGAAAGGCACGACCAATGGGGTCAAGAAATTGGCGGCAAACACGGCGAACCTGCTCAGCGCGGTAATAGGGGGTATGCTCTATCTTGGGGTTAGACCGATAGTAGTGGCAACTCTCCGTGCAGATGCCACAGCGCACGCATACCTCAAGTGCAGCCAATACCCTGCGGTCAACCAGCTTCTCCAGCATTTCCCTGGCCAAAGTCATCTTGTTTTGCTCTGCAATTGCTGTACCTGTCACATTCTTACTCCAGTACACTGCGGCGTCCAAAGATTAGGCCCAGAAATACACGAACATAGAAGAAGTAGATGAAGTGCCTGAGCTTGCCGAAGGGAGCATAAGCCATAGTGATGCCTGAGATAGCCCAGAAGGCTGGCAAATAATCCACTGCATAGGCCGATATTGCTGCAGTTGCCAGAAACAAAGAGGTCAGCGCCAGGGCGAAATAGTCGTCAGGTGTACTGAGAAGTCGCATGGTGGAGTCGGTAATTCGAATCCCAAAGCCAGCCAACCCTAAGAGGGCACCTACGCCGAACAGGGCTACCAGGGAGAGGCGTAATGGTTCCGGCATTTGCGCCAGCCAAGGGGTAGCTATCATGTACACTACGCCCACGAAAATGCCCAGGTGAAAGATAACGCCACGTATGTAGGCTATCCAATGTATGCGGGCACTCTCCTTGGCCCAAGGAGCCAACCCCCGGGTGAAGGCCCAGAGTACTCCGTTAGCTGGCGAGCCTTTAATCGGTGCCAGTTCGGCATTATAAGGCCGGCGTTGTGCAGCCACCAGAATGGCTACCACACCTGCTGCAAAGATAGCGGCACCAACCAACACCATTACCGCGGCCACAATCTCAAACGTGCTCATTTAACCTTCTTCACAAAGAACGTGATGACCTTACCCTCCCGCTCCATGGCCAGTACCTCGTTACCGGTGCTTTTGGCCCAGGCAGGGATGTCAGCGAGAACGCCGGGGTCAGTCGCTGTAGCCTCCAGTACGCCGCCAACGGGCAGATTCTTTATTGCTTGACTGACCTTGACTACTGGAATTGGGCAAAGAAGTCCCTCCAGATTCAGTTTCAGGTCTGCCTTTATTTCTTGTGGCATTGTTGCCTCCTTATGCGTTATATGAATAACGTTGCTTTGGAGCGAAATGCTTTCTCCAACATGGTGGCCACTCCGCACGAATCTTCAACTTCGTCAATCAAGTGCTCACGCTTTATTTCCATGACTGCCATGCTCATCTCGCAGGGCAGGAGCTTAACACCCAAGTCAATGGCGGTTTGCCGAAGTTCCTCCAGCGGTGTTATGTTATGTGATTTCATCATCCGTTTGAACATCCATCGACCGATGCCACCGAAATTGAAGCGGGAAGGGCCGATGCGATTGATGCCACCCCGGTTCAGGAGACCCATCATACGGCCAAAGAGACCTTGACCTGTTAGGTTCCCCTTCTGAATTGCTTTTATTCCCCAGAAGGTAAAAAACATGTTGGTTTCCTTGTCAGCTGCGGCTGCTCCAATCGCAATGTTGAAGGCAGCCATGACCTTGTCCATGTCGCCGCTAAATACGATTATGGTTACTCCATCATTTTTTTCCATTTCTTTCCTCCTTCGATATCAGGATTACGCGTTGTTATGCTGAATGCGGCACACGCTGCAGATTGACATCCTTTGCTGTGCACAGGTGGGAGCTACGGGCTCCCCTGAGCTAGGCTGGAACTGTCTCTGAACCTGTCCGTTCGCACCTCCTTCGCGGCATAAGCTCGCTGCCTTTATTTATCTGTCCACTGCGACCTCTTGTTATGCAAATCTGATAACGAGGCTCACGGCCCCGGCTGGTCTCTAACCTCAGCCTCCGCTGAATACGAACCTGCGGAAAAATTCGAGTTTGTCGACTAGGCTATCGAATTTCTCAACATTGGCGCTACCGCAGCGGGGACATTTCACATCCGTCTTGCCTTTCAGATTGTCTGGCTGGGGTTTGGTGAATGTAATTCTACAATAGCTACATCCGTATTCTCGCGCTGACATCATGCCTCCACTTTTTGTTTCTAAATTAAGCCACCAGCCTCTCGGCCAGTTGTTTGTTCTTCTCTATCTGGTCGAGTAGTATCTGGTGTACCATATCGCAGGCTTCGCCTATTTTCTGGTCGCTCAGGCTGTAGTAGGCACTTGTCCCCTCACGGCGATGCTTAACCACTCCCCTTTCGCGTAGAACCGCCAGATGCCGGGAGACAACTGCCTGGGGCAGCTCCAGCACCCGAGCTAGCTCGCCTACTGTCCTCTCGCCCTGGCGTAGCTCATCAATGATGATGAGCCTCTTCGGGTCGGCAAAAGTCTTGCACAATTCCGCCTTCAGACTGTATAGCTCAAGATTATGTCGCGTCACGAATATATCCCTCTTTGTGAAAATATGAATATTTAGATATTTCTATATTAGCATATTGTTTACAGTTTGTCAAGTCGAATTGGTCTTGGTTCAAAACATGCAGGGACAGGGCTTATGGTCATTAATTAAATATATTAGCACCCGGCAAAGGCAAAAAAACATTTTGCCTCGGGTAGATTGGAGCATCTGCTCCAATCGTGCCTAGAGCGGATGCTCTAGGCTACCCCTTATGCTGTTATGTGACATGATAATTAGGCAATAACCATTAGTCCTGTCCCAATACGACGAGGTAAGCGGCAGACCTTTAGGTCTGTCCGATAGCTCCTTTACACTTTTTTCTGAAGCTCTTCGTAGGCTTTCTTGACCTCTTCTACCGAAGCTTCGTCTTCCAGTGTGGTCAAATCGCCGAGCTTGGTGCCGCTGGCTACGGCCTTCAGGACTCGTCTCATAATTTTCCCACTCCTTGTCTTGGGCAATTTGGCGACGAAGTAGATTTCGTCAGGAGTGGCTACCGGCCCCAGTACCTTGCGTATGTGCTGCTTTATCTCGTTCTTGAGCTCAGGCGAAGGTGTTTGCCCCTGTTTAAGCGTGGCAAAGATAACCACGCTATCCCCTTTAACCGGGTCTGGCTTGCTGGCTACGGCCGCCTCAACTACGGCTTCGTGCGATACAGCAGCGTCTTCTATCTCTATGGTGCCTATCCTGTGTCCGGCTATTTTGAGAACCTCATCGGCTCTGCCCAGCAGCCAGAAATAACCATCCTTGTCCCTGATGGCATAATCACCAGTATAGAACATAGTGGGGAATTTGGACCAGTAGGTTTCTTGATACCTTTGCGGGTCTCCGTGGATGCCCATAAGCATCCCAGGCCATGGCGACTTTATCACCAGATAGCCTTTCTCTCCCGATGGCACTGATTTACCGTCTTCATCAATTATGTCAGCATTGACCCCGGGCAGGGGAAAGGTTGCTGAGCCCGGCTTAAGAGGTACTGATTCTATGCCTGGGGTTGGTGATATCATTGTGCCGCCGGTTTCGGTTTGCCACCAAGTGTCTACTATAGGGCATCTTTCGCCGCCGATGACCCTGTAATACCATTGCCAGGCTTCGGGATTTATAGCCTCTCCCACGCTACCCAGCAGCTCTAAGGTGCTCAAGTCGTGTTTCTTGACTACGTCTTCACCATATTTCATCAGCATCCTGATGCCGGTGGGTGAGGTATAGAATATAGAAATTCCATATTTCTCTACGATATCCCACCATCTGTCTACTGAGGGATAGTCAGGAGCTCCTTCATAAAGGACAATGGCAGCGCCGTGGCATAGGGGACCATATACTATGGAGCTGTGCCCGGTGACCCAGCCGACATCAGCGGTGCACCAGTAAACAGATTCCTCCTTTACATCAAAGACCCATTTGTACCCAGAATTGGTGAAGACAAGATAGCCACCAGTGCTGTGGACAATGCCCTTGGGTTTACCGGTGGTTCCTGATGTATAAAGGATGTAAAGGGGGTGCGTGGACTCGACCGGTTCAGCGGGCACGAAGGAGCTAGCGTCATCAAGTAATTCATGAAGCCAGAAATCTCGTCTTTGTTTCATATTTGCGGCTATACCTGCTCTTCTAGCCACCACCACCTTTTCAATTGAAGGTGATAGATTTACGGCTTCGTCACTGATATTCTTCAGTTCCAGTAATTTACCTCTTCTGAAACCGGCATCAGCAGTAACCAGGACTTTGGCCTGGATATCGTTGATTCGGTCGGCCAGAGCTTGCGCGCTGAAACCTGAGAACACCACAGTATGTGGAGCTCCAATTCTGGCGCAAGCTAGCATGAATATGGGCAGTTCTGGAATCATGGGTAAATAAAGGGCGACCCTATCCCCCTTTTTAACACCTAAATTCTGCAAAACCGAAGCGAACTTGTTGACCCACCTGTAAAGTGTGGAATAGCTTAAGACCTGACTATCGCCCATTTCGCCTTCCCAGTATATGGCGACTTTGCTCCTGCGCCAGGTCTTTACATGCCGGTCAACGCATTGGTAGCAGGCGTTGAGCTTGCCACCGACGAACCAGCGGGCAAAGGGCGGTTGCCAGTCAAGAACGGTGTCCCAGGTCTTGAACCAGTCCAGCTTGCGAGCCTCTTCGGCCCAGAAGCGTTCGGGGTCTTGAATTGAACGATTATACATATCCATATATTTCTTGAATGGCCAGTATACCGAGTCAGAAGGCAAAGATGTGCTTACCATGGCTCTCCTCCTCTAAGTATTTATATTTATTTCATGGTTGACCTGTTAAATTTCTGCTGGCAATCCGAATGCCGGCTCTGGAGTCCGCAAGCATTACAAGGCCTGTAGCGGCAGTCCGGGGTCTCTTTTCCCTGCCACATATCTTGATGTTCCTTCTTGAGAAATGCTGATGTTACTCCGATATCAATATGCTGCCACGGTAATAGCTCATCTAAGGGTCTTTGCCGATTAGCATAAAAGACGGGGTCAAGTCCGCTTTCTTGGAAGGCACGCAACCAGTTATCGTAGGTAAAGTATTCGTGCCAGGCATCCAATTTGCTGCCAAATTCCCAGGCCCGATGGATGATTTTTCCCAGGCGTCGGTCACCGCGGGATAAGACCGCTTCGAGCTGGCTGGTCTTGGTGTCTTGCCATGAGAGATGGACTCCAGCTCGGCGTAGACCCTGCTTGAGCAAATCATGCTTGGGAATTAGCTGTTCTTCCGAGTCCTGAGCTAGCCATTGGCAGGGGGTGTGGGGTTTGGGAACGAAGGTGGCGACACTGACTCTTAGCCTGGGTGATTTGTGTCCAGCCTTTCTGCCTAGCTGGCGGGTTTTGGTCACCAGGTCAACTATGCCCTTCACGTCGTCAATGGTCTCAGTAGGCAACCCTACCATGAAATACAGCTTGAGGTTCAGCCAGCCCTTCTCGAAGGCAGTGGCGAAGGTGTCGAGCATTGCCTCCTCGGAGATATTTTTGTTTATCACCTGCCTTAGCCTCTCAGTCCCGGCTTCGGGGGCGAAGGTCAGAGTAGTCTTGCGTCGGGATGGCAGTGACTCTATCAGCTCTATTGACGATGCGTCGAGGCGGAGGCTGGGCAAGGAAATGGTGAGGTTATCCTGATAGCACTTGGTTGAGAGACTGCGAATCAAGCCGCTTATGTTGTGGTAGTCGCCTGTGCTCAGGGAAACCAGGGATACTTCGCTGTATCCACAGTTACTTACAAGCTCTGTCATGGCGTCGATTACTTCTTGCTCGGCCAGTTCACGGACCGGACGGTAAATCATACCGGCCTGGCAGAAGCGACAGCCGCGGCTGCAGCCACGTTGGACTTCAATAGCTCCCCGGTCATGAATTGTTTCAATGTAAGGGACGACTGGTCTGGTAACCGGCTGTGGCAGCCTGGCCACTATTTGCCGCTCGATGGTCGGCCTGGCTTCAGGCACTTTCGGTATGATGGTGGATAAGGTACCGTCTTCACGGTAGTCCACATTATACAAACTCGGCACATATATGCCGGGGAGTTTCGCCACCTGCCGCAGCAGTTGTTTTTTGTTGTCTTTGTAAGCTCGTAAGACCTCCAGGAATGTCAATATCGTCTCTTCAGCCTCGCCGATGATAAACAGGTCAACGAAATCGGACATGGGCTCGGGGTTAAGAACACAGCTACCCCCGGCTACTATCAGTGGGTGTGAATCGTCCCTCTGGTGGCCGAACAGTGGAATTTTAGCCAGGTCAAGCATATTCAGTACGTTGGTGTAGGTGAGCTCGTAGCCCAGGGAGAAGCCGATGATGTCGAAGTCTTTCAGGGAGTGTTTCGTCTCCAGGCTAAACAGGGGGATGTTATGCTGTCGCAGCAACGCCTCCATATCCACCCAGGGGGTATAGACCCTCTCGGCGAGGACGTCAGGCTGCTCATTGAGAATTTTATAGAGTATCGGCAGTGCCAGGTTGGACATACCGACCTCGTAAACATCGGGAAAGGCCAGGGCAACTCGAATTGGAGTTGTCTGCCAATCTTTAACGATGCTATTCCACTCGCCACCGGTGTAGCGACCCGGCTTGGAGACTTCATAAAGAATATCGTTGAGGGATTTCATAGGCATTGCCTTAATGGGTCAATTATAGCTTTCAGCCTCTTTGGCTTTCAATTTCCACTTATTAGGTACAAATGCTGTTGACGCTTATATGATGAGATGCTACAATAATGTTTTGGT
>JBBISW010000051.1:9439-12338 GCA_037441105.1 Chloroflexota bacterium | reverse complement strand
TCGTCGTTTTTGCTGCCTATGACTATACCGACTAATGCCATTTAATTCACCTCCCTGGCTGCGATATCTTTGCGGTAGTGGCAACTATGAAAGTGGATACGAGGCAGATTCTGGTAGACTTTGTTTCTGGCTTCAGCCATAGTTTGCCCGGTTGCTGTTACCGTAAGCACTCGTCCTCCATCAGTGTACATCTGCAAATTTTCGCCGAACTTGGTTCCAGCGTGAAAAACCATCGTCTCCTTGTCTAGCTTATCCAGCCCTGTTATAGGAAAGCCCGTGTTATAACTTCCGGGATATCCGGCTGATGCCATCACCACACCAACGCAGGCTTCGTTGCTCCACTCTACGGTTACTTCACTGAGCCTATTATCTACTATAGCCAGGAGAATGTCAACCAGGTCAGTCTGGAGGCGAGGTAGAGTGGCCTGAGTCTCCGGGTCACCGAACCTGGCGTTAAATTCCAACACCCTTGGCCCATCGGAGGCTATCATTAATCCGGCATAAAGTACCCCTTTGTAAGGCATGCCCTCACTGGCCATCGCTTTTACCGCTGGTTCCAAAACTGTTTCCATCACCCGCTGGGTTAATTTAGCATCGAAGAACCCAGGTGGACTATAGCTCCCCATGCCGCCGGTGTTGGGGCCCTGGTCGTTATCGAATACTCTCTTGTAATCGCAGGCTGGAACCATAGGAACGACTGTTTTGCCGTCGGTGAATGCCAGGAGGCTTACCTCTTTGCCGGTGAGGCATTCCTCGATTACCACGCTGTCACCGGCCGAGCCGAAAACTTTGGCTTCCATAATATCTGACAGAGCTTTTTGGGCATCCTCTCTGGAGGAAGCTACGGTTACTCCCTTGCCGGCTGCCAGCCCATCGGCCTTAACAACAATGGGTGCCGGTTGAGATTCCAGATATTCTCTAGCTTCAGTGTAAGTCGAGAAGGTAACACCCCTGGGGCAGGGGATAGCATACTTCTGCATCAGTTTCTTGGCAAAGACTTTGCTAGATTCTATCTGGGTGGCGGCTTTTGTTGGGCCGAAGATAGGCATACCTATTCGCTCGAAATAATCCACGATACCTGCAGCCAGTGGTGCTTCTGGGCCGACAACTGTGAGGTCAATGTTGATGTCCTGTGCAGCTTTGACTAAAGCCTCAATGTCATTGGGTTTAATATTCAAATTGCCGGCGATAGATGCCGTGCCAGCATTTCCCGGGGCAACGTAGAGTTCCTTGACTTTGTGGCTTTGGGCGATTTTCCAGGCTAGAGCATGCTCTCGAGCCCCACCGCCGATAACCATCACTTTCAATTTCTTCTCCTTGCTTTCCTGAGCCTTGTATCATCCTGGCTTGTCCCATCTTTCCGTTTTTTCCGAGATTGATTATCAGCAATCCATTCCTAGTGTAGCCTCGACCCTTTAGGGTCGAGTTCCCGAGGTTAAAACCTCGGGGCTACATGTCGATGATAATGTCGGGGCTGAAGCCCCGCAGCTACATTGGTGAACGATTTCTCTTTCCAACGGTTGCTTTAAGTGTCGTTTTTGGTCACAGTATCCCCTTGGTGAATTTTTCCGCCTGAACCGGGTCAAGCATCTGAATCAATTTGACCAGTTCGGCAACATGTTCCTTTTCATCGTCACGTATATGTTCCAAGACCCTTATTGCCTCCTCGTCCTCCAGAGCCTCGATATGCTCTTGATACTGGTTGATGGCCTGCAATTCTGCTATTAAATCTTCACGGAGCATTTCTAAGTCTAATTCTCGTTCATCTTCAATTCCGGTTTCTTCATCAAAAGGGTAGCTCATTTCTGCCTCCTTGAATGCTTGATAACCAAAGCGGTTATTTGCTCGTATCTGAGATGGCGGTGGTGCAACTTTCTGGATTCCAATCGACTGATTGAGTATATCCAGTGCTGAGGGTAAAATCAAGTACTTTGTCTGTGATACAATGGAGTGGGTGTAATTTTTGTTTTACATACTCTATGGGAAGGACGATTTCTCCCTCCAGCAGAAACTGGAGGAGATAAAACAGGAGTTAGGCAGCCCGGAGATGCTGGCGGTTAATACCAGCGTGTTAGACGGCCAGCAGCTAGGTTTAAGCCGGCTCATAGATGCTTGCAGTGCTGTACCATTTTTGTGCCCATCCCGGTTAGTCATTGTTAAGGGTTTGTTGGAGCGCTTTGAGCAAAAATCTGGGTCAAGACAGCGGGTGACCCGTTCTAAAATGAAACTTAATTCAGGTTTGGAAGAATGGATGGGTCTGGCTGACTATGTCGGGCAGATGCCAGCGACAACCGTGCTCATTTTAGTTGATGGTGAACTAAATGAAAGAAAAGCAGCTAATCGTTTATTAAAGTCTTTGGCGCCGCTGGCCGAAGTTGTGACATTTTCCCAATTTAAGGATAAAGATTTGAGCGACTGGATACAGAACCGGGTAAAGCAAGGCGGTGGCACTATATCGCCTGGCGCTATCGGGTTACTGATAGGGCTTGTCGGTGCCGATTTGTGGACTATGAGCAGTGAGATAGATAAGCTGCTTGCCTTTTGCTCAGGGCAGCCTATTACTGAGGACAGTGTCAGGCAGCTAACGAGTTATGCTCGAGAAGCTAATATCTTTGCCCTGGTGGATGCTATTCTTGAGGGGAGAAGAAAGGTAGCTCAGCAGTCACTCCATCGACTACTTCAAGGAGGAGCGGCTCCTGCTTATGTTCTGGCTATGATTACTCGCCAACTCCGCTTGATAGTTATGGCTAGGGAGCTAGGTCGAGGATTGTTTCGGCCAGAAATTCGGGATAGGTTAGAATCGACTTCGGATTATGGTTTGGAGAAGGCATTAAAGCAGGCCAGGGCATACACTTTTGAACGAGTGAAGAGCGCTTACCATAGAATCCTCGAAGCCGAT
>JBBISW010000051.1:0-9339 GCA_037441105.1 Chloroflexota bacterium | reverse complement strand
TATGTTTATTCCCAGCTCTGCGACGATTGTAAAAATCGCCACTACACCGACAAAAACCATCCCGGTCTGGATGAATATGTTACTTAGAGTGTCAGTTCTTTTCTTAATAGCCGATTTTGGCTTGCCCACCATGGTGCCCGTGACGGTTCTCTTTACCACGATAGGTATAAAGTGACGCAGGAAGTAATAGAGAGCCACCGATATAGTGATGATTAGCAAGATGCGGAGGCCGTGTTCCGAAAGCCAATTGATAACTGGTGTCCAGTCCATAGTTTCCCCCTTCCTGTTTGGATTCTAACAAAATGGGGTAAAGTTTGCCAACGAGCTAAACGTTATCAAGCTCGCCATAATTACCGGGAGTGAGTCTGCGGTGAAGTATGTGTTAAAATAGAGACCATGAACGAGATGAGAACGATTTACCTGGTGCCGCATTCCCACTACGACGTTGTCTGGGCTTTTACCAAAGAGGACTATTACTTTATCAATGAGATGATTCTGACAAATGCGGTTAAGATGATAAAAGAATCAGATTTTAAGTTTCTGGTAGAGCAGACTTATCTTTTGGAGATGATTGAGCAGAGGAACCCGAAGCTCTTTTCTGACATCAAGGATGCTATTGCCACAGGCAGAATTGAAGTAGTCGACGGTCAGTATATAATGCCTGCCCCGATGATTCCAGCTGGGGAAGTACTGGTCAGAGAGATCCTTTTTGGAAAGAAGTACTGCAAGAAGAAGTTTGGCATAGACGTGCCGGTAGCTTGGGCGGCTGACGGATTTGGTCTTAATGCACAGATGCCCCAGATATATAATAAGTCTGGATATAAGTGGCTTGCCTTTCGACGGGGACTCCCGGAAACGATTGGCTATCGAGTAAATGAGTTCATTTGGGAAGGGCTCGATGGCTCGAGGATTCTTAGCCACTGGATGCCTCTGGGCTACCGTGCCGGGTTGGACCTTGATAAGTGGGAGGAAGCTTATGAAGAGCTATCTACTTCTGCCACAACATCTCATTTACTTATGCCTTGTGGTAGTGGCGGTGTTCCACCTCAGGAGGAGACACCGGAGAAGGTTGCCCAGTGGAATAAGGAACATGATGATTCCAAGATGATAATTTCAACACCGAGCGAGTTCTTCCGAAACCTCGAGAAAGATGGTGATGATTTCGCCACGTTTCACGGTGAACTCTACAGTTCTGACTTGCAGAACACATTTCCCGACGTGGTTTCCAGCCGGATTGGGCTTAAATTGGCCGTTAAGAATTGTGAAACCCTCCTGCTTAGTGCAGAAAAGATGTCTACAATAGCCTGGATTTGCGGAAAGCCATACCCTGAAGATGAGATGACAGAGATGTGGAAAAAGATGCTATTTTTGGCCAATCATGATGTTCTGCCGAGCTGTGGCATCGATGAGATCTATGAGGAGGCCTGGGAATATATTGGCGATATAAACAAGACGACACGTTTTTTGCTGAAAGATGCTGCCGCTTACTTCTTGAAGGGTAATGGCCATGGGGATGGTATTGTGGTGCTCAATCCGAACAACTGGGAGGTTACAGACTGGGTGGAGGTGGAGGTGCAACTTGGAGGACAGTGGGGTGAAGAATTAGGTATTGCTCTCAATGGAGAGCAGATCCCGTGTGAAGTGATTACTGTTGAGCGAAGAGAAGACGGAAGTATACGCAGGGCCAAGCTTTGCTTTGTGGCAATGGTTCCATCAATGGGGTACCGCGTCTACCAGATAGTCAAGAACAATAAACAGTTTCCAGCCAGCGCAGACGTTCAAGGAAATGAAGTTATAACCAAGCACTATAAACTGACGATAGATGACAAATCAGGCATTCTACAGGTATTCGGCAAAGATGACAGGAAAATTCTTGAGGGGAATGAATTAGTAATAGACCAGGAAATCGGTGACCTTTATTTCCACAGAAGTCAGTTTGATGGCCTGATTCACTCGGAAAGTGGCGAAGGCATACATTTCGGCACGTTCAAACCTGATGGATGCAGAATAGAAACCAGCTCTGTGCGGACAGTTATTACCTTCAAGGACTCATTTTATTGCCTGCAATGGCCCTATTACCTTACCAAAAAATTCGGTTCAATATTACAACGGCACAAAACCATAGACGTCCTTAAAAAAGTTATTGTTTATAATGAGATACCTCGAATCGATTTCATTACCACAATAAACTCACAACAGTCTCACATACGAATTCGGCTGAAATTTGACACCTGTATGGTGATCCCTGCTTATATCCGTCAAACGCAATTCGGAGTTATTGACCTACCTCCGCCAACCAATGTGGAGGCCTCGATTAAGACTCCCTCGGTCAACTGGGTAAATTGTGAGGAGGGAAGACGTGGTCTTGCCTTCTTCACCCGAGGCGTGCCGCTAAATGAGATAAAGGCGGGGGAAATCTATTGTACTTTGTTGAGGAGCGTCTCTGTCCTGTCAACCGATGGTTCCAGTGGTCCGCTGATACCTACTCCCTATGCCATGGAGCTGGGAGAACACACCTATATCTATGCGGTTTACCCCCATTCTGGTGACTGGAAGGAAGCGCAAATCCATAGACGAGGAAATGAATTCACTTATCATCTACTTGCTTTTCAGGTTGATACTGCGGCTTTTGATAAAGAGCTACGAAGTTTTACACTCGAACCAGATAATCTGATTATTTCCGCCCTCAAAAAGGATGAGGATGAGGATGCCGTCATTTTGAGGTTCTACGAAACTAAGGGGGAAAAGTGTAGCGCATCATTGCAAATACCAAGTCAGATTAAGGCAGCCAGGTATGTCAACCTGTTGGAGGAAGAGGAGTCCGAACTGAAAATTGAGAGCGAAAAGCTGAAAATGGAAGTTAATCCGTTTGAAATCATCACCTTGAAGCTGCTGTTCCACACCTAGCATCTGTTCATGCCTTTAGTGTTTTCCCGAAATCAAACAGCTGTAATCAAAACCTCACGGAAGCTCCCCTCTCCCATGTCTTGTGCCCACGAACTCCACATAATGTGATATCTGCCAATTCGACATAGAATCGAATCTGGGGTAAAATGGAAAGTGAAGCTAGTGGAGAGGTGACGATATGAATCGGGTGTTAGCTATGATTTTGGCTGGTGGTGCCAGCGAGCGGTTGAGTATTCTGTCAGCGGAGAGAGCTAAACCGGCAGTGCCTTTTGGCGGCAAATACCGCATAATTGATTTTACCTTGAGCAATTGCGCCAATTCTGGGATCTTTAATGTAGCCGTGCTTACCCAGTTCAATCCCCGCTCTTTGGCTCAACACATTGGCGTTGGTAGGCCTTGGGACCTGGATAGGACTACAGGTGGAGTTGTCCTGCTTCAACCGTTCTTAAGTCGGTCAACTCGGGACTGGTATAAAGGCACGGCTGACGCCGTCTATCAGAACCTCTACTTTATAGAAGACCAGAAAGTAGATGAGGTACTCATTCTGTCTGGCGACCATGTTTATTCAATGCGTTATGACCACATGATACTTGCTCATCGTAACCGGCGAGCTGATGTTACCGTGGCGGTAACCGAAGTGTCTCTGTCTGAAGTCTCGAGATTTGGGATTATCACTCTAGACCATAATGAGCGTGTGATTGGTTTCCAGGAGAAACCGAAGAGCACTAAGAGCAACCTGGCTTCAATGGGAGTATATGTTTTTGACAGGAATGTTCTCATCGATTGCCTTGAGGAGTATGGTGAAAAGAAGGGCGCTTATGATTTCGGGCATAATATCTTGCCTGAAATTATAGGAAGGCATAAAGTCTTTGGCTACAGGTTTCGCGGCTACTGGCGAGATGTGGGCACTATTGAATCCTACTGGCAAGCTAATATGGATTTAATCGTTGATTTGCCAGACCTGAACCTTTATGACCCCACCGCCGAAGTCCGGACTGCGTATCGGGATAAACCCCCGTCGAAGCTCGGGCCTGATGCCCAGGTAATTAGGAGCCTGATATCTAACGGTGCTATAGTAAACGGCCGGGTGCATAACTCAATTATTTCCCCGGGGGTGTTTATCGAGGAATACGCTCTGGTGAAGGATTCGATTATCTTTGAGGATACTACAATAGGCAGAGGGGCTATTATTGACCGGTGTATCATTGATAAACAAGTCTGGGTCAGTCCTGAATGTCATATCGGCTACGGTGATGATATGACGGCCAACAAAGAAGAGCCAGATAATCTGAATACGGGCATAACCATAGTCGGCAAGGGTGCCAGATTACCGAATGATATCAAAATAGGCCGTAACTGCAAAATCGGTTGCTGGGTGGAAGGCAGTGATTTTCCTTCCAGGGTTATTGCCAGCGGCGAAAACGTGGCCAGCAAAACACCAAGGCGCCATCCCTTATAGGAGGTAGAAGATGAAATTCGGAGCGTTTACTTTTGTTTTACACAGTCATCTTCCTTATTGTCGTAATGCTGGTCGTTGGCCCCATGGTGAGGAGTGGCTTCATGAAGCAGCATCTGGAACATACATACCTTTGCTTGATGCCCTTTATGACCTGAAACAGGAAGGCTACACTTTCAAATTAACTTTGGGTATTACCCCGGTTTTAATTGAGCAACTAGCCGATTCTTTAGTAATTGCTCACCTGGTGGAATTTGTCGAAGATAAAATCCGCCGAGCTCAGGCAGATGTAAACCGCTTTGACAAAGCTGGCGAAGGTCATCTCTTATATTTAGCTAAGTTTTATCTTGACTATTATCAGCGTATACTTACCAGTTTCAACGAGAGGTTTGGACGAAATATAGTCTCCGCCTTTAAACAGCTACAAGACGAAGGTTATGTAGAGATTACCACTAGCGCGGCCACGCATGCATATTTGCCCCTGTTAGAACGTGATTCCTCTATTTATGGTCAATTGCAAGTTGGAAAGCAAAGTTATCGACGCCACTTTGGTAAAAATCCGTCCTCAATCTGGCTTCCTGAGTGCGGTTATCGGCCTCCCTACTATGCCGGAAGTTCGGGCAAGAGCTATGTTAAGCCTGGTCTGGAGTCTTTTCTCGCCCAGCTTGGCATGAGCTGTTTCTTTGCTGAGACTCATACTGTGGAAGGCGGCGAGCCAGTAGGCAAGGCCAGGGAAGAAGTTATTGGTCCTTATGCCAGTATATCACGACGCTATGTAGTGCCGCTGACACAATATTCAGAGCCAACGCATAGAACCACCTATCTGCCCTACTGGGTGCAAACCCCTGAGGTGGCCGTCATTGGCAGGGATAACCGAACCAGTATGCAGGTATGGTCTGCCGAGTGGGGTTATCCTGGAGATTTTAACTACCGCGAGTTTCACAAGAAGGATGGCATCTCCGGACTTCAGTACTGGAAGGTCACCGGAGCTAAAATAGATTTGGCTTATAAGGAATACTATGACCCATATTGGGCTAGACAACGTGTTGCTGAACACGGCTCTCATTATTCTCATCTGGTCGAGGAATTAATCACCAGCTTCTACCAGGAAACTGGCAAATTCGGTATCATCTCCGCAGCTTACGACACCGAGCTCTTTGGACATTGGTGGTTTGAAGGCGTTGACTGGCTTAAGGAGGTTCTACGTCATCTTAGCCAGAGCGAGTTTGTGGAGCTGACCACTGCTGGCGAGTTCATCAAAAATCATCCGCCGGAGGATGTACTGGCTTTGCCTGAAAGCTCCTGGGGTTTGGGTGGTGGTCATTTTACCTGGCAAAATGCTGATACTGACTGGGTGTGGCCGATTGTCCACTCGGCTGAGGTGAGAATGGAGAAGCTGGTAGCCAGATATCCTAAAGCTGATGGGGCGATGAAGGATGTCCTGAATCAGGCGGCCAGAGAACTGATGTTGCTGCAGTCCAGCGACTGGCCGTTTTTGATAACCACAGGTCAAGCTAGCGTTTATGCTGAAAATCGTTTCCTGGAGCATGTGAACCGGTTTCAGCAACTGGCTGATATCGCTGAATCAGGAAAGGCGGACAAGGCAGCCTTGGCTCTGTGTCATCAGTTGTGGGAGTTGGATAAGGTTTTTCCCGATATTGACTATCGTTCCTTCGCTGAGAGGGAAGGCCAAAAAGCCTAATGAAAGTCCTCTTTGTTGCTGCTGAAGCCACCCCGTTGGTCAAGGTGGGTGGCTTGGCTGATGTTATCGGCTCTTTACCCAAGGCTTTAAACGAATTGGGACATGATGTGCGGGTGATGATGCCGAGATATGGACTCATCGATTATGCCCGATATCCGACGACATCGGTTATCGGTAATCTTAATGTGCCAGTGATGAAAACCAAAAAACCCGTTTCTTTGAAGGTCACTGAACTTATGGGTGAGGTCAAAGTTTATCTGGTGGATAGCGATGATTTCTCCAGTTCCACAGAGGTTTACGGTAAGGCTGACCTGGAACGTTTTCTCCTCTTTTGTCGAGCTGTTTTTGACATGTTGCCCAAGTTGGGCTGGCAACCGGCGATAGTCCATTGTCATGACTGGCATACTGCATTGATTCCCATGTGGCTGAAGCGAAAAAGCTCTCGATATGCTACCGTTTTCACTATTCACAATTTAGCCTATCAAGGTGCTTTTGATAATAAGTTTCTGTCTGATTCCGGGTTGGAGAAGGATTGGCAATTGCGCCCGGCTGATGCGCCTGAGCCACCGCTCAATTTTATGGGTCAGGGTATACTTTGGGCTGACATAGTAACCACGGTCAGTGGGACGTATGCCAGGGAAATCTTGACCCCGGAATATGGGATGGGGCTCGATTATCTCTTGCGCTACCGACAGGATAAGCTCTTCGGTATAGTCAACGGATTGGACTACGACGAGTTTAATCCGGCAACTGACGCTTTCATACCGGCTAGGTATGACGCTTCAGCAGTGAATAGGAGGATTGCTAATAAGCTGGCGCTTCAGAAACGAGCCGGGTTTGCCGAAAATGCAGAAACGCCACTCATCGGTATGGTATCACGTCTTGATGAGCAGAAAGGCCTTGACATTGTAGCTGCCAGCTTCGATTCTCTATTTAAGAAAACGGGAGCTCAAATGGTTATTCTAGGCAAAGGCAGGGAACAGTATCATAATTTGCTCAGGCAGGCAGCTAGCAAGTATCCTAAACGGTTAGCTGTGTTTATTGACTTTGATGACCCTTTAGCCCATTTCATCTATGCCGGCTGCGATGTGTTTTTGATGCCGTCTCGGTTTGAACCTTGTGGTCTGGGGCAGCTTATCGCTATGCGCTATGGAGCTGTACCTGTTGTTCGCCACACTGGCGGATTAGTTGACACTGTTCAGGATTTGACTCAAGACCTTAATGAGGGTAATGGTTTCGTCTTTCAGAACTACGATGCTAAAGCTATGTTAACAGCTATCCAGCGAGCGCTAAACGGCTACAAGAAGAAGGAAGCCTGGCAAAGAGTGATGCTACGTATAATGACTCTCGACTTTTCCTGGCAAGCCTCCGCCAAAAAGTATGAATCTCTTTATTGCAAGGTTCTGGAGCTGAAAGAGCATGCTAAGAAGTGACCAGCGGCCGGTCTTGGCTGTTGACCTGGGCGGCACCAAGATTATTGCTGCTGCGGTTGTCCCTGATGGTAAAGTAGTATCTCGGAGCTACTGCTTGACTCTGGCCGCGGAAGGCCCAAAAGCAGTAACTGGGAGGTTACTATCTGCTGTGAGCGAAACATTAGTAAGAGCGAAACTGAAAAACTCTGAGCTAGCTGGTGTTGGCATTGCTGCTGCTGGGATTATAGATGCAAAAAAAGGAGTTATCACTACCTCTCCCAATTTGCCCGGTTGGCATGATGTTCCGCTGAGAGATGTTATCGCCGAAAGGCTGGGCTTGGTCACCTATCTCGTTAATGATGCCAGCGCCGCCGCCTTGGGAGAGCATCGTTTTGGAGCCGGGAAGAGGTTGGACAACCTCATTTATCTCACAGTAAGCACAGGTATCGGTGGTGGAATTATCATCGATGGCAGACTCTATACGGGGACTGACGGTTGTGCCGGGGAAATAGGCCATATGACAATAGAGGCTCACGGGCCGCAATGCCATTGTGGCAACTTGGGTTGCCTTGAAGCTCTGGCTTCAGGCTGGGCTGTGGCCAAGGAAGCGATAAGGCGCGTCAGCCAGGGGGAGAGGAGTTCTATTATCGAACTTGTTGGTGGCAGACTTGAAAGCATCACTGCGGAGATGGTATCTCTAGCTGCCAGGCAAGGTGACCAGCTAGCCTGTGATATCGTGGCTAAGGCTGGCAATTATCTGGGCGTTGGCCTGGCAAACCTGGTCAATATTTTTAATCCTGAGCTGATTGTTATTGGCGGTGGTTTGTCTAAAATGGGAGATATGCTGCTCAAGCCAGCCCGGAAGGTGGTCAAAGAAAGGGCTTTTCGGCTGCCAGCTCAGACGGTGCGCATCGTTCGGGCTAGCCTTGGCAGCAACGCCGAGATGATGGGCGCTGCTGCTTATGTTTTTGACCAACAACTGGCGAAGAGGAGAAAAACATGATTTACTGGGCACAGCTTCTCCATTTCTATCAGCCGCCGACGCAATCCCCCACCGTTTTGAGGAAGATTTGCGACGAATCCTATCGGCCGCTGATAGAGGTCTTACATCGATTTCCTCAGGCTAAGGTCACGGTGAACATCAATGGTGTTCTTACAGAAATGCTCCGTGACTGCGGTCATGATGATATCATCTCCGGATTGAGACAGCTAGCCAAAAAAGAGCAGATAGAGTTCACCGGCAGCGGCAAATATCATCCGATATTGCCACTGCTCTCTCTAAAAGAGTTAGAAAGACAAATCAGACTAAACTATAGAACAAACAGGCAGTTCTTTGGAACTTGCTATGAGCCAAAGGGGTTTTTCCCGCCTGAGATGTGCTACGGGAGACAGATAGTGGGGCCTGTTCTTAATTCCGGGCATAAGTGGATTATATTGAGCGGCATTGCCTGTGCCTGCCCGGAAAGCTGGCCGGTGGATGCGATCCACTATGTCAAAGAAGGTGATGAACGGCTGATGGTGTTGTTTCGTGATGATATAGTGAGCAACAAGATATCCTTCCGCAGTTTGCAACCTTCCGAATTCCTGGATAACCTGAGATACATCAAAGGGAAAAAGAAAGACGCATACCTTGTCACGGCTATGGATGCCGAGACTTTCGGTCATCATATTCAACACTGGGAAGAGCTCTTTTTGGCTGAAGTCTATGAGCAAATCGAAGCTCCCAGTCAGACCTTATTTAGTCCGAAACAGGCCACAGTTTTAGCTCGTCAACATGGTCTTTTCTACGAGAATGGCAAGATAGCTGAGGAAGTCCGAGCTGTGACTATAAGTGAGCTTCTGGAACTTTTTCCCCAAGGCAG
>JBBISW010000050.1:0-12570 GCA_037441105.1 Chloroflexota bacterium | reverse complement strand
GACCAAAATAGCCAGCAAGGAAAGATATTATCAGGATGGTTAACTGGCGTTGCCATTCTCGTTTTGCCTCCATCTACAGTCCTCCTTTAGTTTCATTCAATCTACAATTTACCACAATGGGGAAGAATAATAAAATTGTCAGTTTGTTTTACCTAGCTTAAGCTTCGCGGGCGGTATTGGAGGGCTTCGGCGAGGTGGTTGGCTTTGATGATGTCGGCTCTGTCGAGGTCAGCAATGGTGCGAGCTAACTTGAGGACGCGGTGGAAGGCACGAGCGGTAAGATGGAGCTGTTTCATTGCTGTCCGCAAGAGGCTCTGGGCTGGTGGGTCTACGCGGCAGAACTCTTTGACCTCTATGGGCGTCATCTCAGTGTTGCAGGTGAGTTTTGTGCCTTCAAACCGCCTCTGTTGAATCTGCCTGGCGGCTTCAACTCTGCTGCGGACTTTCTCCGAGCTTTCGCCCAGGGTGTCATCGGTGAGCTTTTCATATTCGACTCGGGGTACTTCGATGAAAATATCTATGCGGTCGAGAAGCGGACCGCTTATTCGCTTCTGGTAGCGTAAGATTTCGCCCGAGGAGCACTTGCATTCTTTAACCGGGTCACCATAATAACCGCAGGGGCAGGGGTTCATGGCGGCTACCAGCATAAAGTTGGCCGGGAAGGTGACACTGCCTTGAGCGCGGCTGATGGTAACAACCTTGTCCTCTACCGGCTGGCGCAGTGACTCGAGAGCCATGTGGCTGAATTCGGGGAACTCATCTAGGAAGAGCACGCCACGGTGGCTCAAGCTTATCTCACCTGGCCTGGGCCAGTGTCCACCGCCGACCAGTCCGGCGTGAGAGATAGTGTAATGGGGTGAGCGGTAGGGGCGTTGGTTTATAAGAGGTATGTCCTGAGAAAGGAGCCCACTGACGCTATAGATTTTGGTCACCTCCAGAGCCTCGGCTAAAGTCATCATTGGCATTATAGAGGGTAATGAGCGGGCAAGCATGGTCTTACCACTGCCTGGCGGCCCGGACATAAGGATATTGTGTCCGCCAACCGCAGCTACTTCCAGAGCGCGTTTGGCATGTTCCTGTCCTTTTATGTGCGCCAGGTCAGCACGGGCGAAGTCAGTGCTGACCTCTCTCCAGTCTTTATCCGGCTGATACTGTGGGATTGATATCTCGCCGCGCAGATGGTTGACCAATTGAGCCAGTGATATGGATGGGATGACCTTAACGCCATCTAGCAGGGAAGCCTCGTTGGCATCATCAGCGGGCACGAAGACTTCCGAGAGCCCTTTGTCCCGGGCCAAAGCTACCATAGGTAAGATGCCATGGGTGTGACGGAGGCTGCCATCCAGCGAAAGTTCACCGAGGAAAAGCGTTTTTGATACATCGGCATATATTTGCCCCGAGCTGAGCAGTATGCCTATGGCGATAGGTAGGTCGTAAGCAGGGCCAGCTTTTTTGAGGTCGGCCGGAGCAAGGTTGACCGTAATTCGTCTGGATGGGAACGTGCAGCCGGAGTTGCGGATAGCAGCGCGGACACGTTCTCTGGATTCCTGTACTGCGGTATCCGGCAGGCCGACGATGGTGAAGGAAGGGAGTCCTGGAGAAATATAAACCTCCACTTCAACAATAGCCCCTTCCAGCCCAACCACAGCACAACTCGTTACTTTAGCCAGCATATTTAGCTCCCCTGATGGGGTTCAAAAAGACTTGGTGTAGGCGCATTTTACTTAATGACCCGGGCTAGGGCTTCGGCCAGTCCGGGGACGGTTTCATATTTGCTGAGCTCGTTAGCTTTAATCCACTTGGTCTCTGTGTGTTCCCAGTCGATCTTTATTTTCTCCGGCGCCTTTACATGGAAAAGGAAAGGGTGCACTATCCATTTTCGGTTGAGGCTTCTGTCGATAACTTCCAAAGGTTTGCCTTTTTTTACCAGTTTTAGGTCCTTTTTGTACAGTTGTGTTTCCTGGCTTATCTCGGTAAAGGCTTGTTCGACGTCGCTTGTCTCCATATAGCCACTGACTCCTGCCCAGCTTCTACGGTAAGTGCCGACCCTAGTGCTTCGCCTCAAGATCAAGATTTTGTCACCATGCTCAAGGAAGCAAGTGACCACATGCTTCTCCTCCAATGTCTCATTGGTTACTTCGCTAAGGCGTGTTTCCAGATATTCTTTCAATATGCCTAATGCTGTTTCGGTCGCCTTTTGCTTGTTTTTCTCTCTACTGCCTCGAAAGCGATGCTCTTTATACAGGATGGCATCATCAGCAGATAAACCAAAGTAAAACAGCCCTACTGGTTTCCCTGGCGTGGCGCCAGTAGGTCCGGCGATTCCGGTGTCGGATAGACAGATATCTACTTTGAGCAAATCCCTGCCGCCTTCTGCCATCTCGATTGCTGTCTCCGGGCTAACAGCACCGTGATTGTGGATGGTCTCTTTTCGCACCCCGACAATTTCTGTTTTGGCTTCATTGCTATAGGCAACGATGGCCCCTTTGTAGTAGTCAGAGCTGCCCGGGACATTGGTTATCTTATCGCCTATCCTGCCGCCGGTAGCTGATTCAACCGTGCCTATGGTCAGCAGTTTTCCGGTTTTGGCCTGATGTTTTCTGAGCAGTTGAGCGATCTCGTCTTGTAATTCTGCCATGTAAGCTCCTTTGGCATTTCAGAAGGTTGGGTCAATTTTAACAGAAACTTGGATAAACAAGCTAGCTTGTGGTGGTTTACTTGCCACGCTGTCTACTGTGTCATTCTTGAGGGAGCACTTCGTTTATGTCATTCTGAAGGAGCAAGGCGACTGAAGAATCTCAACTCAGTGTAAACTCCGCGACCGAAGAATCTCCCCAGGTGAACTGTACACAAGAGAGTAGATTCCTCGCTTCGCTCAGAATGACAGATAAGAGGCTCAGAATAACAGGTAAGAGGGTCAGCGATGGCAGTGAAGGTGCTAAATGCCCTTTGGCTTTCCTGATATAATTATGGTTGTGGAAGATTTGGCAGACGCAATAACTTTTCTGGGTACTGCTGGGGCTCGGTTTGTGGTGACCAAGCAATTTTTGGCTTCTGGCGGCGCCTGGCTTAATTTCGGCGGCACTGAGATACTGCTTGACCCTGGCCCTGGCTGCCTTGTTCACAGTGTCAAGAGAAAACTCGATGCTTCAAAGCTGAAGGCTATTATTCTGTCTCATAAACACCTGGACCATTCTGGTGACATCAATATCATGATTGAAGCCATGACTGAGGGTGGCTGGAAGCAGCGGGGTATAGTATTCGCGCCGTCTGATGCTCTGGATCAAGACGCCGTAATTCTGCCGTATTTGCAGAACTACCTACAGAGTGTGGACATTCTGTCTGAAGGCAAGTCCTATTCTATCGAGGATGTATCTTTTGAAACACCAATAAGACATCTGCATCCTGTCGAGACATATGGTTTGATTTTCCGAACACAGAGGCATACTATCTCTTGGATTGCCGACACCAGGTACTTCGATAGATTGTCCAGCTACTATCGGGGTGAGCTGTTGGTTATAAATGTAGTAATGCTGGAGTCTCGGGATGGGGTTGACCATTTGTCTATTCCTGAAGCTAGGCAGATAATCGAGGAAGTGAGACCGAAAACTGCCATACTGACCCATTTTGGCATGTCACTATGGCGAGCTAAACCCTGGGAATTAGCCCAAAAGCTGAGCGAAGATACCGGCATTAAGGTCGTTGCCGCTCGGGATGGCATGAAGTTTGACTTATCCCGGCTGGACGAGCTATAGAAAGGCCAGTTGTCATCCTGAGCGAAGCGAAGGATCTATAAAAAAGTGAGATTCTTCGGTCGCTACGCTTCCTCAGAGTGACAAAGGGGATGTCCTAGAAGCGTCCTCTTTTCAATCTGGGTAGGGAAATCAGAAAATAGAATATTACATAAAGTAAGAAAAGTGTTAATAGCAGGGCGATAATCAAAGCCAGAAAAAGGAATCCAAGCATGAAGACGGGCAGCATCAGGACGGAGGAGATTCTGGATAATTTCCTCACCTTAATGAAGCTGCGACGGGTGTTTATCCAGGTGAAGCCCCGGTTAATAATCTTGGTAGGAGCTATCACAGGGAGTCTTGATTGATTATTCGCCTCTTCCATTAGAGGTTGATTATACTGATGAGGGGACGTCAAAGTCCAGTTGGGGGGATGATGTCTGAATACCATATTGGAACCAGCGGCTGGCATTATGAACACTGGAGAGGGCTTTTCTACCCTGAGAAGTTGGCTAAATCGAAGTGGCTGGAGTTCTATGCTCAGCATTTTACCACCGTGGAGCTTAATAACAGCTTTTATCATTTGCCCTCAGAAAAGGCTTTCGTTAACTGGCGTGAGTCGTCATCTAAAGGTTTTGTCTTCGCTGTTAAGGTTAGCCGTTTTATCACTCATATAAAGAGGCTAAGGAACGTGGAGGAGCCGCTGCGGAATTTCCTGTCACGGGCTGATTTTCTGCGGGATAAGCTCGGGCCGCTTTTATATCAGTTGCCACCTAACATGAAACGTAATGACAAAACTCTGGAGGCGTTTTTGACTATTTTACCTCCGCAGTATCGTCATGTCTTCGAGTTTCGCCACGAGTCGTGGATTGATGATGGCGTTTTCGATATTTTAAGGCAATATAATGCTGGCTTATGTGTCTTTGATATGCCTGATTTCACCTGTCCGGCGGTGGCTACGGCGGATTTCGCCTATATTCGTTTTCATGGTAGCACTGGCTTGTACTGGAGCTGCTATAGCGATGAGGAACTTTCCGATTGGGCGAAAAAGATTGCTGGGTTAGGTAAAAGCCTGAAGGCGGTCTATATTTATTTCAATAATGATGCTGAAGCCTATGCGGTGAGAAATGCCAAGACTATCGCCCGACTTTTAGCCCAATCCAGCCAAGGTTAGAACAACGTATGTAGTTGCGAGGCTTTAGCCTCGCCAGCACGACATTTTCGGGAAACCCTAAATCCGAATATCTAAATCCTAAACAAATCCTAATTTCAAATTTCCAAATGTTTTGAATTTATTTGGGACTAAGATGTGTCGCTCTATTTCTTGAAGGCTTTGCTGCTGATGGCAAAGAGAAGTAGCCCGACGCCAAGCACGAGCCAGGTTACAGGGCAAGGTAATGGAAAGCCGGGAATTGGGTTGGGTATTCTGGCGACTATCAGTATCACGTCTATAATCAACAGTGCGCTACCTATTATCAGAAGCCATTTTGATGCCGTTAGCATGTTTCACTCCCTCTCAACATGATTATATCACTGGTTGTCAATACTCGCCTTACAGCTGGATACTCATAGGTATTCTTTCACTTTTTCAGCTAGCCTGGCTGTCACCCCTTCCACAGCGGTTAGCTCTTCTGTGGAGGCTTCTTTAATGGCTTGCACCGAACCAAATTTTTTGAGCAGGGCTTTTTTGCGTTTTGGCCCGATGCCGGGGATGCTATCAAGAGCTGAGGCTATGCCCTCCTTGTGCCGCAGTCTCTGGTGGTAGCCCAAGGCGAAGCGATGGGCTTCATCTCTAATTCTTTGGAGCAGGTACAGCGCTGCGGAAGTTTGAGGTATGTCAACTGCTTCAGATTTGCCGGGTATGAATACCTCCTCCTTTTCTTTAGCCAGGCTGGCGGTTGGAATGGAGTTCATCCCCAGTTCTTTCATTATCTCCAGTGCAGCATTGAGATGGCCTTTGCCACCATCAATCAGAACGAGGTCAGGCATCACTGCCCACTTGTCTTCAGCAGCCAAGTGCTTTCGGAAACGCCGCCTTAGCACCTCCTGTATCATGGCGTAGTCATCTATGCCGGCTACTGACCTGATTTTAAAGCGTCGGTAGTGAGATGGCTTCGGCATGCCTTTATCCAGAACGGTCATGCTACCTACAGCTAGATTGCCGCGAATGTTCGAAATATCATAGGCTTCTATTCTCAGCGGCACCTTGGGTAAATCCAGTCTCTCCTTCAGCTCTTCTAGGGCGAGTGCGGATTGAATGATTGTTGATTGCTTGGCCTGGTATAAGGTCAATCCCTGGCGAGCGTTTTCGGTTACAATATCTAGTAGCTGCTTCTTGACCCCTTTGCGCGGCACATGCAGTCTAACTGGCGCTCCTCTTTGACTTGCTAGCCACTTTGTAATGACTGCTGGTTCCTCAACAGGATACTGGAGCAGGATTTGTGGTGGTATTGATGTGGATGAGGCGTAGTATTGTTTGACAAAGCTGGTCATTATCTGGCTCGGCTCTTCGTCTTGGATGCCGTCCAGCAGGATGTAGTCGCGACCGATGAGTTTATTATTGCGGATAAAGAAAATCTCTACATAAGCCAGGTCTTTGGTTTGTGCCAGGGCGATGACATCCTGGTCACCTCTTACGGTGATGGCGATTCGCTGTCCTTCAATAACTCTCTCTATAGCTTGGATTTGGTCGCGAAGCAAAGCTGCTTTTTCAAATTGTAGTTGCTGCGAAGCCTTCTCCATTTTCTGTCTGATGTCTCGAAGCACCAGCTCTTGCTTGCCTTCGAGGAACAGGATAACCTGCTTTATTACCTCGTCATACTCTTCTTTGCTCACAATGCCGGTGCAAGGTCCCAGGCAACGATGGATGTGATATTCGAGGCAAGGTTTGGCGTCTTTGCCAGTAATATTCTGGGTGCAGGAGCGGAAGGGGAAGATTTTCTTTATTAACCTTATCGTTTGTCGCAGTGAGCTGGCGCTGGCAAACGGGCCGAAATACCTATCTCCATTTTTGTGGAAGCGACGGGTAATACGGACGCTTGGCCAATCATTTTTAAGGTCTATTTTGAGATATGGAAGGGTCTTGTCATCCTTCAAGCGGACATTGTAACTGGGGCGGAATTTCTTAATCAGGTTGTACTCCAGAATGAGTGCTTCCTGCTCGGAATCGGTAACCATGTACTCAAAGTCGCTTATCCTGGCCACTAGCCTTTGAAGTTTGGGTAGATTAATATTGGGACTAAAGTAAGCTTTTACCCTGTGGCGAAGGCTAGCTGCTTTACCAACATAAATAACTCTACCCTGGCTGTCTTTGAAGAGGTAGACTCCGGGCTTTGCTGGCAACGTTTTTAGCTGTTTTTCAATAGGCGCTGGCATTGTGTTAAGATTTATTGTAGCATTGGGCAGAGAAGGTGACAAAAAGTTTTTAAAATTGCCGCTGAATCAATAGCTTTGCCTGGCTGGGTTGTGCTAGAATAAACAGGGCGTCCTGAAATGGAAGAAGACATAAAGTCCTTCCTCAAGTACTTGGCTGAAGAGAAGAAATATTCCCCGAACACCCTGGCGGCTTACAATGCGGATTTGAATCAGCTAGCTGCCTATGTGAAATCTGAGGGCACGAAGGGGGGGCTTGACCCATTGGAGCCGAGTTTAAGTGCCGGGGTTCTATCAGCTTATCTACGCAATCTTAGAGAAAGAAAGTACACTCTAACTACGGTGGCTCGTAAGGTCGCTGCTGCCAAATCCTTTCTCAAGTTTATGGTGGACAGGGGCAAGCTGAGAGGCGATTTGGCACCGATTTTGGCTGCACCTCGGGTAAGCAAGCCTGTGCCCAAGGCCCTGTCAGTTTCTGAAGTTCGCCGTTTGCTAGCAGAACCAGCGAAGCTTTCCACCATAGACGCTAAGAGGGATAAGGCGATGCTGGAGCTACTTTACGCCACCGGTTTGATAGCCAGTGAACTGATGGCGTTAAACACGAGAGACATTGACTTGAAGACAGGTACTGTGCGATGCTCAAGTCGAGGTTCAAAGGTTCGAGTTATTCCTATTGACCAGCCTGTAGCGCGGTTAATTAAAGAATATGTGGATAATGTTCGCCCTGAGTTATTGAGCAATGAGAAGGAAGTCGCTTTATTCCTTAATCGCCGTGGTGAACGGCTCACTCGCCAGGGCTTCTGGCTGATTGTTCAAGGCTATGCTGACAAAGTTGGACTTAGTGGTAAGGTCACACCTCGCAGTCTGCGCCATAGCTTTGCCACCCATAAACTGAAGGGTGGTGCTGAGTTGCAGTCTGTTCAGGAGCTTTTGGGACATGCCCATATTTCAACTACCAGGGCTTATACTCAGGTCGAGCTTAGTGCTTGAGTTTAGGACAAGGATTTAGAGTCCGCGAGATGGGTTAATAATAACGCTGGATTTTTCGGAGCAAAAGTATGGGAAAGAAATCGCGACGAGCTAGAGCTAAACACCGAGCTGGTGGCAAGTTAGCGAAAAGAGCACCAGCTCAACGTATTTATCCCTCTGAACCAAAACTTGAACCTAAGGCAGCAGTGCCTTCGATTGGGCCCACTTTTTCATCAGCACAGGCCACTCGGTATCAATATGTATTGCCTGAGCTGCGGCGCATCGGAATTATCGCTGGCACCCTGTTCTTAATCCTTGTTATATTAGCCTTCATACTCGGTTAAAGCTTCAAGGTAGTAGATGCGTGGGTTTAGAGGCAGCCCGAGCTAGACTGATTGACTGTCTGAGTCAGGAAATCAGCGACAAACGTGTGCTGTCGGTTATGGCGCGTGTGCCCCGTGAGCTTTTTGTACCACCAGACAGCTACTATTCAGCTTATGAAGATATGCCCTTGAGCATCGGCTTTGGGCAAACGATTTCCCAACCTTTTATTGTGGCTTTGATGACTCAGGCTTTGGAACTCAAAGGTAACGAGAGGGTGTTAGAATTAGGTACCGGAAGCGGCTATCAGGCGGCAATACTGGCTGAGCTGGCCAAATGGGTGGTTAGCGTTGAGCGCATCCCTCAGCTGGCAGAGTCGGCGAGACGGGTTCTGCAGGAACTGGGTTATACCAACATCGAAATTCATGTAGCGGAGAAGGCTTTAGGCTGGCCGGCGGGGGCGCCCTATGATGCTATAATTGTTACTGCTGGTGCCCCCTGTGTCCCAAATGCTTTGCTTGAGCAACTGAACTTAGGGGGGAGGTTGGTCATTCCGGTGGGGTCGAGATGGGAGCAGGATTTGCTCAGGGTTACCAGGAGGAAAAAGCGAAATTTAATGGAAAGTCTGGGCGGTTGCCGCTTTGTGCCTCTTATTGGTGAAGAGGTCTGGGAAGAGTAGTGGTTTGCTGAATGCCTATATAATCTCGTAGTTGATAATATTTTTCTGTTGGGCGTCGATTTCCATCTTGAATTGGTACTGGTTTGCGGATTTAGGAGCAACAAAGTGGCTCATCGGGCTTCGAGAGCGCATGGTGATTTTGCCTTGTAATAGATATATCTTGGTATTATCTTTGTCAATTAGCTGGCAGTTGATGAAATCGATTCTAGACTCGTAGTGTTCGCCGAGCAGGAAATTCTTGGCGATTTGTTGTGCTTCAGCTTCGGTTAGCAGCATATTATCGTCAACCATTTTTACACCTTTTAGGCGAATTTTTCAAATTCTATATACCGGCTCTGGGCAAGAATATAGGACCCACGCCTGGTTTAGCTACCAGTGCACCAACCGGGCAAACGGCAACACAGGCGAGGCAGGAAGTACACCCAGCCTCAGACAGAGGCATGCCGGAAAAGGTACTTACCACAGTATCAATGCCTCTATAGGCGAAATCAAGTATGCCAGAGCCTTGCTCCTGACATACCCAAACACATTTGCCGCATATTACGCATTTATTGGGGTCGTAGATAAACAGGGTGTGGCTTGAATCTATAGGTAGCTCTCGGGGTATGCGCCTGAACCGCTTAGGCTTTAGCTTTAGACCGAGGCGGGAAGCAGTGTTTTGCAGCTCGCAGTTTCGGTTCTTGGCGCAATGGGCGCAATCGAGGTGATGGTGACTGAGGAGAAGCTCAAAAGCGGTATTTCTTAGCCTCTTGGCTTTGTGGGTGTTGAGGTTTACCACCATGCCATCACTGACAGGCTCAGTGCAGGCAGTGACCGGGGCATTTCTGCCTTCGATTTCCACGAAACAGAGGCGACAGGAGGCAAAAGGCGGCTTCATCTCTCTGACGGCGCATAGGTTAGGAATATAGAGTCCGTTATCCAGAGCTGCCCAGAGGATACAAGTTCCTTCTTTAGCCTTGACTTCGATGCCATGAATAGTTACGGTAATCAGCCTTTCATACCTCTTTTAGAATTCTGTCAGCTCTTTGAAACGTTCTTCAGGCGTGGTTATCTGGGCAATTGCCTTCCTGATGCTCAGCTCAAGGCTAGGCCTATGACTGGCAAAATATAGGTGACTTCTGCACTGGCAATCGCTAGAGCCGAAGCCTGGGATAGAAGGCAATTCATCGGCCAGGGCTTGAGATAGAAGGCATTCAAGCCTTTGTTCGGTTTCGTGAAGGATTATCTGTAAGACTCTGGCTTCATTTAGAAGATAGTCAATGTGCCACTTTGTTTTCTTGTCTTCAATTAAATGGCGGTTTATCCTTGACTTGAATCCACCTAAAGCTGAGCCTAAATAGGCATAGAAGCCTTCAGGAAATGAAATCGCCCTGAGTCTGCCGACATTAATTATCCTGTCGGCACTAAGTTCGAGAATCAGAATATATCCGCCTTTCGCTGAACCAGCAATTAAACTGTTCAGGTTAGTCTTCATATATTCCTTTTGGGCTTTATAAAGTCGTTTTCTAAGAGGTCAGCCAGGCCTTTGATGTCTTGCAAGGAGAACTGTCTGACGCTGGTTTCAAGGGGTTCGTCAGTGGCTATAGCTATGAGGTTCTTGATTCCGCTGAGGGGCGTCCCAGCTTCTTTACGATGAACCTCTATCTTGGGGGCAGTGCTCTGCTTAAACCCTTCAGCGAGAATAATATCGAAATCTTCACCTAAGAGGTGGGCTACGTCGTCCAGGCTGAACTCATGCTCGGTGGGTCTAATTAGCACAATCTGGTTCAGGGAAGCGATGATGGTGGTGTCGCTTCCAGCTTGAATATGACGCCAGCTATCCTTGCCTGGTTTGTCGAAAGCCAGCTCACTGGAGACGTGCTTGATTGTGGCTACTCGATAACCCCTCAATTTCAGCTCGGACACCAGCGCTTCTATAAGAGTAGTCTTGCCCGATTCCGATTTACCTACTATTGACACTATGGGAGGCATTCAATTCAGCAACCGTGGGAACTAAGGCGCAAATCTTTGGTTTCAGCGTTTCCTGTAGGCCTTTTTCCAGGGTTCCTTTCTTAGAGCTATATAGTCTTGAATTGCTGCCTTGACGGTATTTGCGGCTAACAGGGCGCAGTGGTGATTACCCTCAGGCAGTCCATCCAAAGCTTTTATGATATCGCTTTGGGTTATAGCTAATGCTTCAGCGACATCCTCACCCTTGATGATTTCTGTGGCCATGCTACCGCAGGCGACGGTGGAGCTACAGCCATTTGTCCAGAAAGTGGCATCTGATATCCTACTATCTTTCACCTTGAGCCATATCTCCATAGTTTCTCCGCAAGAGCTGTTTGAGGAACCAAAGCCATCGGCGTTAGGGATGTTGCCTACATTCCGGGGATTCATAGCATGGTCTATGACCGTTTCGGAGTATATTTTCTTCATCTCCGCCATTATTTCTTTTTCCAGCTCATCGAATTCATCGGTCATGATCAATCTCCCGTAAGTATTTTAGATCTGCTTCATCTTAAGGGGCAATGCTTTGGTGAGGTTCTGGATAAGTGGTTGAAATACCTCAGAGCTATAGCGCTCGATCTTACCTTCGTCGCAAAGTCGGGCTAGTTCAGGGTCGATAGGTATCTGTGCCAGGAGAGGGGCTTCGGCTACCTCTGCCATTTCCTGGCCTCGGCTTTTACCGAAGAGTTCTATTCTTTTCTCTGTATCAGGCAGGGTAAAGTAACTCATGTTCTCTACAACCCCCAGGATAGGGACATCCATTTGTTTTGCCATTCTCACTGCTTTCTTTACCACCATTGCTGCCAGCTCCTGGGGGCTGAATACTATAACTATCCCAGACACGGGTAGGGTCTGCATCACAGTTAGCGGGGCATCGGCAGTGCCCGGGGGAAGGTCAACTATAAGATAATCAAGCTTACCCCAGAGCACATCTTCCCAGAACTGCTGAATGACTCTGCCAATAAGTGGCCCACGCCAGATAACCGCCTCGTCTTCATGCTCGAGGAGAAGATTTATAGACATAACGCTGATACCCATTTTAGACAGAACCGGCAGTATACCGGTCTCACTGCTGCCGGGGCGAACGTTGCTCAGTCCGAACATCTTGGGAATACTGGGGCCAGTGATGTCGGCATCGAGGATGCCGGCCTCTTTCCCCTGGCGGGCGAGTGCTATGCTGAGCAGTGCTGCCACAAGTGATTTACCTACACCACCTTTGCCACTCATGACAGCAACTGCATGGCTGATATCGTTAACGTCCTTAGGTCGGGCATGTTCAAAATTTACGTTTGCCTCGGTTATCCCCGACAGTCCTTTGGTGACCTCGATAACCTTTGACTTCAGCCATTCCTGGGCGCATGAGTTCAGAGCTGCAGAGGCAAGTGTGATGTCAACTTTCTGGTTTGAGACGTTGATTTCTCGGACTAAATTCAACTTGACCAAGCTACGCATAGCGCCTGGAACTAGTATTTCTTCCAGGGTTTGCTTAATTTGTTCTTCAGTTGCCAT
>JBBISW010000049.1:0-12717 GCA_037441105.1 Chloroflexota bacterium | reverse complement strand
TTAATTCGCATCAATCAGGCCTTTTGCTACTCTGGCTTGATAACTGTAACAGACCTGCGATACACTTCGTCCCAGTAGTAATCGAAGCCACAACGATGGAGGTGAAATATGGCTGGACCGTTGGCGGGAATCAGAGTCCTTGATTTATCGCAGGTATTGTTTGGGCCTTTTGCTACCATGCTGCTCAGCAACTTGGGTGCAGAGGTGATTAAGGTTGAGCGGCCAGTGGTGGGCGATATCGCTAGAGGAAATGGCCCTGTTGTAAATGGAGTGAGCACTTATTTTCTCAGCCTCAATCGCGACAAGAAGAGCATCGCATTAAATCTAACCACCGAGCAGGGAAGGGACATATTTTTGAAACTGACGGAGTTTGCCGATGTGCTAGTAGCATGTTTTGTGCCCGGGACGATGGAGAAATTAGGTCTGTCTTATGAAACAGTAAAGGAACGCAATCCAAAAATCATCTACGTTGCTGGCTCGGGCTTTGGTCAATATGGCCCTTATGCCCAAAAGCCTGCCTTTGACGTCATCATCCAGGCCATGGGGGGTATCATGAGTATCACCGGTGAGCCAGGTGGACCTCCAATCAGACCGGGAGTATCTTATGGAGATATCGTCGCCGGTCTGTTTCTGTGCATTGCCACTCTTGCCGCTTTGCAGGAGAGACATGTAAGCGGACAAGGACAGATGATAGATATCAGCATGCTTGACTGCCAGATAACTGTTCAGGAGAACGCCTTTGTCCGATACCTTAATACCGGTAAGATACCTCGTGCTCTTGGCACAAGGCACCCTGTCTATACCCCCTTCCAGGCTTTTCCTACCAAAGACGGCTATATCGCAGTAGCCATCAGCGGCGGGCTCAACGACCAATGGCCTCTCTTTTGCGCTGTTATTGACCGCGTCGACATCATAGACGACCCGCGGTTTGCAGATGGCTGGCTGCGCACCCAGCATTATGAAGTGCTGGAGCCAATCCTGACACAGGCACTGAAAGCCAAGACTACCCAAGAATGGGTTAGAGAATTCGAACAAGTAGGCATACCTTGTGGTCCAGTCAATACCATTCCACAGGTGGCGACAGACCTGCAGGTGGCTGCCAGAGATATGATTGTTGAAGTGAACCATCCTACCGCAGGCAAATTCAAAGTGGCAAATACACCTTTCAAATTCTCCAGGTCTAAGTGCCGGGTAGAACGAGCCTCTCCTGAACTAGGAGAGCACACGGAAGAGATTTTGGCCAGTCTATTAGGGGTAGGCAAGGAAGAGATTGGCAAGCTGAAAGAGTTGCGCGTGATTTGAGATTTGCTGTGATTGTCAATCCAACTGGAGCTTCAAACCACCGTTATCAGAAAGCTTGGAGCAAGCATCTGCTACTTTGGGGTCGTAAAGGATACCTTTATTTCGCCTGATTTCCCTTAGCGCCCTTTCTATTCCAAGCGCTGGCCGATAAGGCCGATGAGAGACCATAGCCTCAACTACATCAGCCACACACAAAATCTTTGCCTCCAGAATTATGCCTTTACCACAAAGCCCGTTAGGATAACCGGAACCATCTAATCTCTCATGGTGTTGCAGTATCGTTTTAGCAACTGGCCAGGGGAACTCTAAATTTCTCAGTATATCGTAAGCAACTTGGGGATGAGTCTTGATAATACTGAACTCTTCGGCGCTTAACTTGCCCGGCTTGCTGAGAATCTCTCCTGGCACAGCAACTTTCCCGATATCATGTATAACCCCGGTTATACGTACGCCCTCGATCTGCTCCTCCGGAAGACCCATCTCCTTGGCAATTGCGCCGGCAAGTTGAGCCACCCGACGCTGATGACTGGCAGTATAAGGGTCTCTCTTCTCACACAAGGTGACTATGGCTTCGACCGTTCCATTCAGCAGCCTTCGCAGATTCTCAATAATCTGTTCGGCCGAGACCTGGCCGTTCTTGTGACCATTTCTCCGCCCACGGTGGAGCGACTTTCGGGCTATATTGTCAGACATAGGCAATCTACGAAACTATCCATGGTGAGATGCAAAGAGCTGTAAACATGAGGAAAGCCATGCTTTTAAAATAAAAACGAAAATAATGGTCAAAAGGTTTACACTTAAGATGTGTCCGTCAATGCGAATCCTTCGCTTCATGTCATTCTGAGCGAAGCGAAGAATCTCAGCGTGCTTCTCACCCCCAAAGATTCTTCGGTCGCTCCGCTCCCTCAGAATGACAGGGAGGGAAACCGAGATTGCCACAGCACTGTGTGCCTCGCAATGACCCAGGGAGAAGGTAGGATGGCTTCAGGGATCATGCCTCTGGCAATGGCAAATAAACACCCTCTTTTAGAGCCATTTGGTTTGGGGGCTTTAGTGAGGTTATGGATTAACTATCCAGAATTCTGATGAGTTCTTGTTCCACAGCCGCTGGAAGGTACATTTCCGGAACAGCTTTCCCGCTTAAAGACTCTCCAGCTATTACCAGACTCCGCTTAGCTCTAGCTCTGACCTCAGGCTTATTACCACAGGCACGGTGACAGCCACAGAGAATAATCACCACACCGATACCATCATCACACAGGTGCACAAGCTCAACACCCTGCCTCGCTTCAACCACCTTAGCCAGATGACGAGCTATCCTGCTCAAATCCACATAGGGATTACAGGAACCACAATACTTGAGTGCTACTTTAACTTTATGCCTATTCTGTGACAATTCTGCTAGCAGACAAAGAGAGGTTGTTCGCCGATTTTAGCCAGCTTTTCCGCCAGCCGTTTCTTGCGCTCAAGGTTAGCCCGCCGCTCAATCATGATCCTCTGCGCCTGAGGGGAGCCAGCGCCATGCATGGATTCGACCAAGGCAGTGCCACAGGTCATTGCCTCTATAAGCCGTATCAGGCGGATTCTGGTCTCGGCAGGTAAATCAGCAACACCCTTCATGTACTTATCCACATATTTACCGACCCTCGGGTCTTTCCAGTCCATTTCCGCCGGTGAGGTCGCTAATATACCACCAGCAATATCCTGGGCTAGCCTGGCGATCTCATAAATATGTCGGGTAACGTTCAACTTAGTGACATTAGCCAGAAGAGGGTCAGCCATATATGAGCCAGCGGGCAAGGCAAAACCCTGACAGGAACAGGCTATTGAGCAACAATAGAGTGTCTCCGTCAGGTGAACCATCTCTACCAGCTTATCTCTGATATGTGAAGCTCGGCCCGTTCCCTGGACCTGTGCAAAGGCATAACTGGCACCAATAAGAGCATCAGATAGACCAGCCTTACAACCCCCATAGTTCTGGCGGTGGGCAGTGGCAAACCTCTCCACCAAATCATAAGCGAACTCGTATTCCCCGCACATAAAGACATGCTCCCAGGGGATAAAGACCCTGTCGAAGACAATCAAGGCCTCACCGCCAACGATACCATATTCCACATTGCCCTGGTCGAGAAAGCAGTCGCACTTGCGCGTATCATTGGTCTGCCGACCAAAGATATGAATTACCCCAGGAGCATCTATAGGCACATAAAAACAGACGGCATAGTCAGCATCTTCTGCCTTCATGGCAACTGTAGGCATAACGAGGTGACCGTGTGAATTGACTGCGCCTGTGATGTGGGCTTTGGCGCCACTGACTACAATGCCGTCCTTCCTCTTTTCCACCACGTGCACATAAAGGTCAGGGTCTTTCTGCTGACTCGGTGACAGCCGACGGTCACCTTTCGGGTCGGTCATAGCCCCGGAAATCATAAGGTCTCGGGATTGCACTTCTTTTAGTAAGTTAACCAATCTCCTGTGATAGTCAGTCCCCATTTTCTGGTCTATATCATAGGTGACTGAATAGACGGCATTGAGACCGTCATGGCCAACACATCTTTGAAAGCAACTGCCCGTCTGCTGACCGATGGCGCGCAGCATCTTGACCTTTTTCACCAGGTCATCATGTCCGTGGTGTATATGAGTGAAGCGATTGATTTTTTCTCCTGTGAGATGTGAAGTGGCTGTCACCAACTCCTCAAATTCCAGTGCCAGTGCCATCTCATATGTCAGCGCCGCTGCATTTACATGGGGCACAAAGCCAGGGTGGTCAACCAGGCTCTCAATCTTCTCACCCATGTAGTAGATTTCAGGCTTAAGCTGCCTGAGGCTTTCTCGATATTGCTTACCTGTCATCATGCTCATATCTAATACCTCCAAAATTGCTTACGCAGTCACCCTGTCAACAACACAGGCCAAGACCAATTGCCTTCTATAGCACTTCAGCAGCAAAAAGTCAATTTCAACAGGAACTTGAGAGGCTCCAGCAACGGTCTTTTTCAATGTAGTTGCGACCCTTCAGGGTCGCCCTCACCAGCCAAAGTAGCTGTGACCTTTCAAGGTCGCACTGGCGAGGCTAAAGCCTCACGACTACACCTTGATAAACAATCCCACCAAACCATAGTCACCCTTGTAACAATAAGCTAAATACAGATACAATGTGACACTGAAATATACGAAAAGGGGGCTTTCATGGATAGAGTCAAGAATAGCGTCGGTATCTGGGCCTTCGGGTCCAATGTAACCCGCTTCATGCCTTCAGGCTACCATCCAGAGATAACACAGGAAGATATGCCTACCAAGGTACGCCGAGTTGTCGATGGGCTTGGTGAGCTGGTAGACGGCTATGAATTTCACTACCCCGGCGAGGTCAATGAGGAGAATGTGGACAAAGTCAGAGAAGCACTGGGGCAGCATGACCTCTACGCCATCGCATTAGGTCTGTTCTCCAATCCAAAATATGCTCTCGGCTCATTTATCAACCCCGATAAGGGGATTCGCAAGGAATCCGTAGAGATAGCCAAGAGAGGAGTTTCACTTGCCACAGCCGTAGGCGCTAAATTTATAATCTGGCCCGGTGGCGAGGGCTATAACTATTCTTTCCAGGTTCTTTATAACGAGGTATGGGAGCAGTTCATTTCAGCAATTGCCGAGATAGTGGCCTGGGCAAATGAACGCGGAGTCGTAGTGTTGCTGGAACACAAGAACTCCGAACCAGCTATGAGGATACTGATGAGAGATATAGGCATGACCCTCTACGTCATAAACAAGGTTAGAGAGCAGGGCGTACCTACCGATAACCTCAAGGTAAATATGGACTGGCAGCACTTGATTATGAACGGGGAGCCTCTCGCAGAGTACGCAGCACTCCTGGTCAGGGAAAACCTCCTCGGGCATCAACACGGAAATTCTGGTTGGGGCGATTTTGATGATGATAACATGGCGGGCGCTTCATATTTCATGCAGACATTAGACCTGGCGGTGGAACTGCGCCGCGCCGGATACGGCCGAAGCGGAGAGCGCATAGGATTCGACCTCTTCCCCTACACAGAAGACCAAATTGAGGCGGTAAGACGCAGCATTTACCAATGGGAATTCATTGACTCTATTGCCGCGAAAATAGACGACAAGGCTTTGAGACAGGCACAGGCAGAACACGATGCCGTTGTTGCGTATGAAGTTGTCTATAAAGCTCTGGGCCTCGATGACAAGTTCATCCATAGCGTGCACGCCAGCCGCAAAAGGAAATAAAGGCAAAAGGTATGAGATGCGTTCTGGGAATCGACGTCAGTACCACCGGGGCGAAGGCTCTACTCATCTCTGAAACAGGACCAGTTATAGCGTCTGCAACTACGGAGTATCCCTTGCTTACTCCCAGACCAAACTGGTCAGAGCAAGACCCCCAGACATGGTGGGAGGCAACTGTCTCCGCCATCCGCACCTGTTTAGATAAAGCACGCTCGGTCACCAATTCAAAAATTGAAGTAGTCGGCATCGGGCTTTCCGGACAGATGCACGGCTCAGTGTTTTTAGACAATCACGGCAAAGTGCTTCGCCCAGCAATACTGTGGAACGACCAGCGTACCGAACTACAATGCCGCGAAATCACCGAGACTATCGGCTTCAATAAACTGATTGAACTGACCTTCAACCGAGCCCTGGCCGGGTTCACCGCCCCTAAGATACTGTGGTTACGCCAGAACGAGCCAGAAGTCCACGCACGAGTTTCTAAGGTGCTGCTGCCAAAAGATTACATCAGATACAGAATGACCGGTGAATTTGCCACAGAGGTCTCCGATGCCTCGGGAACGCTCCTGTTCAGTGTAGCCGAGCGGAAGTGGTCTCAAGAGATGCTTCAGGGGCTGAATATACCCCGGGAATGGCTCCCGGACTGCTTCGAATCACCGGAGATAAGCGGTTACATTAGTAAAGAATCAGCTAAGTCTATGGGGTTAACCGAAGGGACGCCGATTGTAGGCGGTGGTGGCGACCAGGCAGCAGGTGCTGTGGGTAACGGAATTGTTCAGAGCGGGCTGGCATCGTGCGTAATCGGGACGAGCGGGGTTATCTTCTGGCACGCAGACAAGCCGGCCTTTGACCCCATGGGGCGACTGCACTCATTCTGCCACGCCGTGCCCGGCAAGTGGCACCTGATGAGCGTCACGCTTTCCGCAGGAGGAGCTCTGCGCTGGTTCCGCAATGCGCTGTGTCAGAATGAAATCACAGAGGCAAAACTAAAAAGGACAAGTCCTTACCAAATCATAGACCAAGAAGCTGCCAGCGTGCCGGCCGGCTCAGAAGGTCTTATTTTCTTGCCATACCTCGCCGGTGAGAGGACTCCCTACGCCGATGCCAACGCCCGGGGTGCATTTTTAGGCCTTTCACTCAGACACACGAAAGCACACATGGCAAGAGCAGTCCTGGAAGGAGTCACCATGAGCCTCAAAGACTGCCTGGAACTAGGGCAGGAACTAGAAGTCGGCACCACAAAAATCTATCTGTCGGGTGGTGGGGCAAAAAGTGCCTACTGGCAGCAGCTAGCAGCAGATATCTTCGAAACCGAAGTGGCTCGAATAGGCGTTGATGAAGGCCCGGCGTATGGTGCAGCAATCCTGGCTGCCGTCGGCGTAGGTTTATTTAACTCTGTTGAAGAGGCTTGCGCTAAGCTGATTCACACTGTGGATTCAAAGCTTCCTGATTCGGCACGGTCGCAGGTATACCGCCGTCTTTATGCCCTATACCAGCCTCTTTATAGGACTCTGAAAGAATTCTTCGACCGCGATGCTGCTTTTGTCGAAACAACACAGGAGTAAATTCAATTAGAGAAAGGATGGAATAATGGAACTTTATCGCGATTTTTCGCAACCAATTGATGCTAGAGTGAAAGACCTCATTTCGCGAATGACCTTGGAAGAAAAGCTGGCACAGCTCGGTGCTATTTGGAGCTTCGAGGTAATGAAAGACAGGAAATTTTCCCAAAAAAGAGCCGAATCGCTCATTGAAAATGGCATCGGGCAGATATCCAGAGCTGGAGTAGGTACCACTCTGCCACCCAGGGGAATCGCGGCCTTTGTAAATAGCGTTCAAAGATTCTTGGTCAAGAACACCAGACTTGGAATACCAGCCATAATCCACGAGGAATGCCTGAACGGTTTTATGGCAAAAGATGCAACTATCTTCCCTCAGATAATCGGCATCGCCAGCACCTGGGACCCAGAACTGGTCGGGAGGATTGCCGAAGTAATCAGAGCCCAAATGAGAGCTGCTGGAGTGCATCAGGGGCTTGGTCCCGTTTTGGATGTCACCAGAGACCCACGATGGGGACGGGTTGAAGAAACCTTCGGGGAAGACCCCTACCTCATCGCCAAGATGGGAACATCATACATAAAAGCGCTGCAGGGCGACGATTTAAGAGAGGGTGTAGTCACCACCCCAAAGCATTTCGTCGGCTACGGGGCGTCGGAAGGTGGGCTGAACTGGGCACCCGCTCATATACCACCGAGAATGCTCAGAGAAGTCTCTCTATACCCTTTCAAAGAAGCTATCAAAGAAGCTGGGGCTCTCTCCGTTATGAATGCCTACCATGAAATCGACGGCATTCCCTGCGGTGCCTCTGCAGAACTTCTTACAGACATCCTGCGTAAGGAGTGGGGATTCGAGGGAATCGTCGTTTCTGATTACTTTGCTATTGATAATCTGCGAAGCTACCACCGGATCGCCCCTGATAAAGCAAAAGCGGCAAAGCTTGCTCTCGAAGCCGGCATTGATATTGAGCTTCCTAAGTCTGACTGCTATGCCCAGCCTTTAAAAGAGCAAATCAAGAAGGGCTTAATTGCAGAAGAACTGGTCGACCGGGCCGTTTCAAGAGTGCTGCGGCTGAAGTTTATGCTGGGACTTTTTGAAAATCCATATGTGAAACCAGAAAAGACAGCACGGATTTTCGATACGCCAGAACATCGTAAACTTGCGCTCGAAGCGGCACGAAAATCGCTGGTCCTCTTGAAAAATGAAGGTAACATCCTGCCGCTGAACAAGAATATTGAAACTATCGCCGTAATAGGGCCAAATGCAGATAGCTATAGAAACCTTCTGGGAGATTACACTTACGCCGCCCATATAGGAATAACGGCAATCATGGCTAACACCTTAGGCACTCCCCTGCCTGCCGCCGATGTGGAGGCCGACCAAATCACTGTTCCTGTAGTCACCATACTGGAAGGGATTAAGGCAAAAGTTGCTTCCAATACAAAAGTCTTACATGCAATAGGTTGTGAAATAAGCAACGATTCGAGAAGTGGCTTCAATGAGGCTATAAACACTGCACAGGTAGCCGACGTGGCAGTTGTGGTAGTCGGAGGAAAATCAGGGTTGACTCCAGAATGTACCTGCGGGGAAATGAGAGATAGCGCTGAACTTCGCCTTCCAGGTGTCCAGGAAGACCTCGTGAAGGCTATTTATGAAACAGGCACTCCCACCGTGGTTATTCTCGTAAACGGAAGACCTCTTGCCCTTGAGTGGATGGCTAAAAAAATACCAGCTATCATTCAGGCCTGGCTGCCGGGTGAGGAAGGCGGTAACGCTGTTGCCGATATTCTTTTTGGCAATTACAATCCGAGCGGCAAACTCCCTATATCTTTCCCTGAAAAAGCAGGACAAATCCCGGTTTATTACGCTCATAAGCCCTCCGGCGCCAGGTCTCAACTCTGGGGTAATTATGTTGATGCCAGCACCAGCCCTGTTTTTGAATTCGGCTACGGCCTCAGCTACACCACCTTCGAGTTCAGCAACCTCGGGGTAGAGCCAAAGCGAGTTCCGCCAACTGGCAAAGTCTCAATAAAAGTTGATGTCAGGAATACCGGAACCAGAGCCGGCCAAGAAGTAGTGCAACTCTACATCAACGATGTGGTTGCCAGCATTACCAGACCGGTGAAAGAATTGAGGAGTTTCAAGCGCATCGCTTTGGAACCTGGTGAAACCAAGACAACGGAATTCGAACTGCCGATAGAAACGCTCGGCTTTTACAACAAAGACATGGAGTTTGTCATCGAGCCGGGTGTTTTTAAAGTGATGGTGGGACGCTCTTCCAAAGATATCGCTCTAGAGAGACAATTTGAAATAGTAGCATGAGCAGCCCGATCTTCCTCTACCTGATAGTTCTAGGTATAGCACTGCTCCTGTCATCAGGGGTAATAGTCTATCTGCGCTGGCGAAAAAACAGGTGGTGGGTTTTAGCTCTAGGCATTTGTGCCACTCTGGTTCTTCACATCTTGGTCGGCGGCAGTCTGAGGATAGCTCAAAGCTTCTACTGGGTTAACAATAACCCTGATGTTTACCCCGAGGGCAGGATTGTTGATGGAATAGTTGACGGGGAGACCAAAATCAGTCCGGAGGTAGTGGAACGAAGTGGATATCAGACACTTACCCTTACTTTCCACGTCGGGGAACAGGGTATTAAACAAGGGGGTGGCCTCATCCTCCGCCTGGGCAAAATTATCCCTGTAGGCGGTAAGCCGAAGTTCTACGATTGCTTCTACCAGGACATGTGGCAGGAAACCCTCCAGATAAGCAGGCCCTCTGAGCAGGGATATGTAACTGTGAGAGTTCCCGACGGGGTAAAGATAACCTTGAGCAAGCCATCGGCCCCTCCTCACAAGAATTTCCTGCTCAATACCTTCGTCATAGATGCTGCTATGCACAGGAAAGACCCTTCAGCCCCGATATACTACCCTCTTAATGCAGCTCGACGCCATGAGGTACACCTGAAGTTGGCGGAGGGGTCTATAAAACCGGGGGCGAAAATAGAACTTGTGCTGGGCGATACTTCTAGCGGTGGCCCCGGCTGGAGAATGCCCGATGGCGAGGCAGACGTAGACTTCGTCTTCTACGCTGACCAAAGCGGAAACGGACTCTACCGTATGGCTTCATCCTATGCCACGCTGGAAGTCGGCGGTGGACAAATGGCCTCATTAGAGGTGCTGGCTCCCAGCACTCCGTCGCTGCAGAAGCACTTTGCCGTTGTGGTGAAAGCTCTGGATAAAGATGACTTCCTCTCCATGTTATATGATGGCAACATAACACTCCTGCCCCAACAAGGACTGGAATTTGCCACAGAGAGTTACACCTTTTCCCCATCAGACCGAGGAGTAGCCCAAATACAGGCTCAGGTCACAGCTCCAGACACTTACCGCATCAACATCCGAGACAACGCCACTGGCCAAATCTACACCAGCAACCCAATATCAGTAGACCCGGCTGCAGAAAAACATATCTACTGGGGTGACCTACATCAGCACACCACCCTGGGAAAAGATGCCAACCGTACCCCAGAATACGTTTATGAACGAAACCGCCGCATAGACTGCCTCGATTTCGCCTCAATAAGCATCCACGACCTCTTCGACTACTGGGGGCTCTCTCCCGGTCTGAAGGAGTGGCAATACTTATTAGGCTTAAATGAGCAATACAACTTACCAGGAGAATTTGTTACCCTCCACGGCTACGAATGGACTGATTATTACCAGGGCCACCGCAATATTTACTATGCCGAAGGAGAAAAACCTATTTTAGTTTCCCACCGAGATGCAGCTACCCCTGAAGAGCTGCGCCAAGCTCTGGAAGGTCAGCGTTACCTGGTCATACCCCACCACACTGCCTGGCGCCTTCTCTATGCCAGCGTCCCTTATAACTGGGGCAGTCAGGACTGGCAACAGTTGCGTCTGGTAGAGATATTCTCCAAGCATGGCAGCAGCGATTACTTTGACAGCCTCTACCCCATACACCATGACAATACTCCATTTTTTACCTACCTTTATGGAGAAAGGAGCCACAGAGCTTATAAAGGCACTGGCTCATATGTCAGGGAAGCCCTGTCCAAGGGATACCGCCTCGGCTTCATTGCCGGCGGAGACAATCACTGGGCAAGAGGAGGAAAGTCCTTTGGTACCCGCATTACCAGGGATTACCAGCCCGGCCTGCAGGCAATTTATTCCACTGACCTCACCCGAGAAAGCCTCTTCGAAGCGATGTGGCAGCGGCACACCTACGCTACAACCGGTGCCCGCATCATCGTTGACTTCTGCGTTAACAATTACCCCATGGGCTCGGAGATATCCAGCAGCGACACCAGCATCACCATATATTGCTCGGTAAAAGCCACTGCACCGCTGAAGTGCGTGGAGATATGGAAATACTCGAGCTCTAAGGGATATGAGCTGTTTTCTATAGATGGAAAAGGGCAGCTGGAATTGGAGTGCGAAATCGAAGACAGCGCATTTAATGAAAGCTCTTTCTACTTCGTGCGCGTAGTCCAGACTGACGGGCATCTGGCCTGGGGCAGTCCAATATGGGTTAATAAACCAAAGTAAATGCAAGGATAGTTTTCTCCCTCCATTCGAAGGCGACATGCAAAATAGAAGCCTCAATAAGGTGGCTGACGAGCACACTCACTTGATTTGTAAAGCTAGTTGTCGTAGACTACTTCTGGCGCATAAATCCTTTCAAGGATGTCATGAGGACTATGGAAGATAGAAAGTTCACTCTGTTTAATGCTATCGGTAATACCCCACTGGTAGAACTGAAGAATCTGAATGGCAACCCGCGGATAAGAATCTTGGGGAAGCTCGAAGGAGCTAACCCCGGGGGTTCGGTAAAAGACCGCCCTGCCTACTACATGATAAGCAAGGCCGAGGAATTCGGTAAACTCACCAGGGAGAAGACAATAGTTGAGCCGACTTCAGGAAATATGGGAATCGCCCTCGCCATGATAGGAGCGGCAAGGGGCTACCATGTCAAACTCTTTATGCCGGAATGCGTCAGCACAGAGAGACAGCGTACACTTGCCGCACTTGGTGCCGAAGTCGTACTCACCCCGGCAGAAGAAGGCACAGATGGCGCCATCAGGAGAGCTTGGCAACTCGTAAGTGAAGAGCCTGAGAAATACTACATGCCCAATCAGTTCGATAACGAGAGCAATGTACTGGCTCACTATGAAACAACTGGCCCCGAGGTCTTCTCCCAGACTAAAGGTGAGGTTGACATCTTCGTTGCTGGCATGGGGACGACGGGAACGCTAATGGGGGCTGGGAAATATCTGAAAGAGAAAAAAACAGGCGTGAAGATAGTAGCAGTCGAACCTACAGAGGGACACACGATACAGGGGCTGAAAAATATGAACGAATCCATAATCCCTAAAATCTATCGTCCAGAGACGTTTGATGAAAAGGTTATCATTGAAGACGAAGAAGCATTCGAGACAACCAGGCTACTTGCCGTCAAAGAAGGGCTCTTCGTCGGTATGTCAAGTGGCGCGGCGGTAGCCGGGGCATTACATATAGCCAAGGAGCTGAACTCGGGCACAATTGTGGTTATCTTGCCCGACCGCGGAGACCGCTACCTGAGCACCACGCTGTTCCGGTCATT
>JBBISW010000048.1:0-12939 GCA_037441105.1 Chloroflexota bacterium | reverse complement strand
GGTGTGCCTTTGACTGCTTGGTGCTACGCTGTGCTGTAAATTGACCAAAACGTCACTTTGTTACCTCGTTCCCTGTTAGAATAAAGTCTAGCTCTGCAGTGACCCAATCAATGTAATCGGCACCTTCAGAAGTGTCTATTGGGGTGAAGATATTAGGCGTTAGTAAATTTCTCACCTGCAGCTCTTCGTAAAGATCCGCGTATTCGGTTTTCAAGAGTTCCACCAACCCATAGAGCCGTGCCATTTTATTAGCTCTCTTTTCATTAATTGTCAGCATAAGTAAATAACAATCAATAAGGTCAGTCTTCCTTTCTGGAGGTGGGCCAACGTAGCCTTGTTGATATTCAATATATCCACTTTTTCGTGTGGGGAGAAATTGGCTACCTCCTCCCTTTCCCCACCATCCAGTTATAGAAACAGTCTTCCTTGCAAGAACTTCTCTGGGAGAGACAACAACAAAAACTGTTCCTCTTGCTTTCCTAGCACGTTCAGGGCTTAAAATTATTTCACCTTCAGAAGTTACCTTAACTGCTATAGGACTCTGTCCGAGTCGCTTTCCCCACGCCATGTCTACAGTAAAATCGTCTGGCATCCCAAAGTACAGGTGGCGTACATCTGGTCTTACCCACCAGGACTCTACTGCTCTGCCACATAGTATCGGCGCGCCGAAGTACTTGAGAAATTTCTCAAAATCCTTGATTATCATATCCCTAAAGACAAACTCGTCGTGCACAAATACGAATGTCCCCCTACTGGTAGCCTGGTAATGAAATGCACAGACGCTACCACCAATGTTAAAATTTTTTGTTTTTAAATTAAACATTTTTGCCTCAAATGAATTATTCCAAACAGACTAACCACAAATCCTGCCCGCGCAACCTATGTCTCCCATCTTAGGTACATTCTGCGCTTGTTCATCCCTTCAATTCTAACCACATCCACCAAACCAAATCAAGAGGTCACTAAAAGCCATAATGTTAGCTACGTATCCGGAGGTTCACACCTCGATTGTGCCACCCGCAGTCGGGAGAACGACCTCGGTCCCGCTTCCACCCAAGTGGTCAATGTAGAAATCGGGACATTCACTATGGACAGGGATGAGAACTTCTGGCTTTATCTCCCGGGCAATCTCAAGCAGGTCCGGACCGCAGGCATGGCCTGAGGCATGTAGCCCCTTCTCTTCTTCAGGTATCTCCCACTCACCATTATTTTCTACAGGAAGACCAAATCCCCGTATTTCAAAGTGCTCCAGCCATTTGTGCAGGCGACGGAAGTCAATCTCCTGTTCCTCATTATGGGGCTCGCTGGAGCTGAAAACATAAAGGCTGCCTGGCTTAGGGCAAAGGCTGGGCAATTCATTTATGTCAAAGAAGCTGAAACAGAGGATAAACTTGTCCTCAGTCGAACGCACATCTTCAGCCAGAATCATCTTGCTCCCGTAATCTTTGCACAAGTTTTGCACCCACAAGTTGGGGCTCTTGCTGGCAATGGTGTCCTGATATATGACGATGCTATCCTCCTGAGCAATATCAGGAGTTTCCGGCTCCAGTAGACGCATGGTCTTTAACAAATAAGCGTCTCTGGGCAGTATAGCCAGCTTCCTGCCTGCGTCCCGGGCAATCTGCAAGAAGGTGAGCAGGCGGTCTACATCACGGGGAGGGAAATCAGCGATGACGAGCCCAGTAGCACCTTTTATAGCCTTCAACCCGTTCTCATAAACATCACGTTCAAATACATTCGCCGTGCGGTTTACATTTGTCCCTTCCAAGATAAGCGCCTTGGGACGTAATTTGCCCGCCTCCTCAATGAACTTCCGAGTAGCTTGTTCCCGTTTGCCATGCAGCCGTAAATCTCCACTATAAATAATCCAGCCCGAGCTTGTTTCGATGCCCCAGGCACAGGCACCGGGAATGGAATGGTCAACAGGAAAACAACGCAGATTTAAGCTGCAGCCACTGTGGCTGCTCAGGGAGCAGGAGATAAGTGGTTTTTGCCCCGGGGATTTAAGCCAAAAGTTGGTAGCCTCTTCACTTAAAGCCTTCATCTCGGCATCGGCAAGACAGAACTGCCGTTGCTGCTTTTTATCAGCGGTAAGCAATGCCTCCTGTTTCCAGCCAGTGGGACACCCCAGTTGCTTGTAGTCAAAATAGCACACCTGCTGGTCGAAGTCCGCCCTCCCCGAGTCCTGCATCGCCTTGGCAATAAAGGCAGTTACTGAAGTTGTATATATCGGTATGTCTTCCTTTAGAAAAGCGATATGCCCGGAATGGTCAAGATGGGCATGGGACAGCAGCATTCCGTCCAACCGGTCAAGTTTACGGTAGAAAGGAGCATCCCGGAACTGCTCCCAGAGGCCAGGCGTAACCAGGTCATCCCGGTAAAGCCCTTCCAGCGGCGGCAGCAAGCCCATCCTCAGAGGGTCAAGCAGCCCGGCACCGCCGCGAGGCTTCAGGTACTCTTCGTAGAACCACTTGTGCCGCTTGTAGGGGAAGCCGAAATCTAATAGCAGCCTCCGCTCTCCGTCTTCCAGGAGTATCTTATTTCCACCGATTTCATTGACGCCGCCGTAGAATATTAGCCGAACCATAGCCACCTCCCATTACTGTTATAAGTCTATCGTAGTAGGCGGTTCGGAGGCAAGGAGGATAAACATGAGATTCTTCGCGGAGTTTATCTGAGTGGAGATTCTTCTCCCGATAAATCGGGATCAGAATGACATTAACGAAGGACTCAGAATGACAGGGGAGTAGAATGAGATCGCCACGGGGGCTACGCCCCTCGCGATGACAGTGTTTGTATCTGACATAGGTTATGCGCCAATTAATGTAGCCACGAGGCTAAAGCCTCGTGGCTACATCTGTTTAGGACGGCTTTCTTCTCCAGAGAAAGGCCTGAATGGATAACACACTGTCGACCAGATTGACAGCTTCTCCAAATTGGAGTAGGATAGGCACTCGATGAAGAAAGAGTTGATGGACATACTGGCCTGTCCGGTGTGCAAAGGCTCACTCAAGCTAAGCATAACTGAAGAGAAAGAGGGCGAGGTAGTTACCGGCTCTCTCTTCTGCCAGAAATGTAACCACAACTACCCCATCACGGAGAGCATCCCCAACCTATTGCCGCCAAATCTTGAAAAGGCTAATTATTCAGGTGCCCACAGGTGACCCACCATGCAAATACAAACCACGACGGTCACCCGTAGGCGGGTAACACGTAGGTAAAGGAATAGCCTCGAGATTGTTTACTGCGTAGCCGCGAGGCTTTAGCCTCGCTACGAAAAGCGACCCTAAAGGGTCGCAACTACATTATTGGCCTTGTTAAACAACCTGAGCCTATTCAGGACTGTAGGTTACACAGCTTTGCGGAGACTCCCAGACCTCCACACTTGATAACGACACTCCACCGGAAAAACGCCCTTTGAGCTGGTCATGGATAGCCACGGCGATGTTTTCCGAAGATGGATTCAGTTTATCGAAGGGTGGCACATCGTTAAGACAAGTGTGGTCGAATCGGGCAACAACCTCCCCCAGATGACGCTTTAGCTCCACAAAATCATAAGCCAGGCCAATCTCATTCAGCTTTGTCGCCTTTAAGCTAACCACTACCTTGAAGCGATGACCATGCACGTTCTCGCATTTGCCACCATAATCCCTAAGATAATGAGCAGCATCAAAGTGCCCTTCAACAGATACTTGATACATCTTGCCTCCTGTTCATAACTTCCTCAGCTTCAGCCCACTTGCGTACACCAGCCACTTCTCCCAAATCATCCAATAACTCCTTAACTCTTTTCCCGTTCACAGGATGAACCAGGTCTGGAGCGATTTCAGCCAGCGGCACAAGCACAAAAGCCCTCTCAGCCAGATGAGGATGAGGTATAGTCAATTCCTTGTTGCTGAAAACATTGTCACCATAAAAAAGTATGTCAATATCAATAGGCCTGGGGGCATTGGGAGAACTGGTCGCCCTGCCCAATTTGGCCTCGATTTCCTTGGCTAAACGCAGAAGCCTTTCAGGGGATAACTCGGCAGAGATACGGCACACGGCGTTTAGAAAAAGGGGTTGGTCTTTGTAACCCACAGGCTCGGTCTCATAAATAGAGGACAGCTTCTCCACTACCACCTGCCGTGACATCAAACCTAAAGCACGAGCCAGGTTTTGCTTTCTGTCCCCCAAATTCGAGCCAAAGCCAAGATAGGCAGTTACCATGGCTAACTCATCTACCTCGAATAATAGCATCGCTCATGCGGCAAACGCGCATCATCTCCTTGACATCATGCACCCGAACCATGTCCACACCTTTAGCGATACCGATGGCGATGCTCGCTCCAGTTCCTTCCAGGCGTTGCTCTGGAGGCAAATCCAGCACCAGTCCAATCATAGATTTACGCGAAGTGCCGAGCAGGATAGGTCTCCCTAACACTTTAAGCTCGTCCAATCGCCGCACCAGCTCAAGATTCTGCTCTAGTGTTTTGCCAAAGCCAATGCCGGGGTCAACGATAATATTCTCCCAGGGTACACCTGCCTCCAGTGCCAGGTCTATGGACCTTTTCAGGTCAGAAATAACTGCAGTGACGATGTTACGTCGAGGCTTATCCCTTTGATTACTCATCAGGATTATGGGCACGCCTCTCTCCGCTGCCAGTTCAGCCAATCTCGGCTCCTGCTTCAACCCCCAGATATCATTTATCATCTGCGCCCCGGCATCGAGAGCCTGACGCGCCACCTCAAACTTATAGGTATCAACGCTCAAAGGCACTGTTATCTCGTTTGCCAATCGTTCCAGCACAGGTAGCACCCGACGCAATTCTTCATCAACCGGTATCGGTGCTGAGCCTGGCCGTGTAGATTCGCCACCGACATCTATTATGTCAACACCATCAGCAACAAAACATCGCGCTTGAGCCACAGCAGCATCAACACTGTCTAAACCATCGCCGGAAAAAGAATCGGGAGAAACGTTGACAACCCCCATCACATAGGTTCGCTCGCCCCAGCGGAAAGTAGTCTTTCCACAATGAGTAACGCCCGATGAAGCACCGCCTCTGGCTTTCCGCCACCTCAACAACGAAGCTTTGCTCAACCTGCCAGTCATCAGGTACTTATTCTACCACGCAAGGTAATCTATTAGGTAGTAATGCTCTATCCAACATTCAACTAAATATGCTACAATGATTAACTAGCAAACAATCAGGTCAAATTAACACCCCGCAAATCGGCTTAATGGAGAGGTAAGGCAAATGGGAATTGAGCAAAAAATCACCGCACTGAACAAATTAAGAGAGCAAGCCATGGCCGGTGGTGGCGCCCAGCGTATCGAAGCCCAGCATAAACGAGGAAAGCTGACAGCAAGAGAGCGGATTCAACTGCTCTTTGACCCCGGCACCTTTGAAGAGTTAGACCCATTTGCTCTCCACCGTTGCACCGATTTCGGGCTTGAGGAACAGAAAACTCTCGGCGATGCTGTAGTCACCGGATATGGCAAAATCAATGGCCGAAACGCTTTCGTCTTCTCTCAGGACTTCACAGTTTTTGGCGGTTCGCTATCAAAAGTAGCCTCCGAAAAAATCTGCAAGGCTATGGATTTAGCAGCTAGAAATGGCGCCCCTGTAATCGGCTTGCTTGACTCTGGAGGCGCCCGCATCCAGGAGGGAGTGGATAGCCTGGCAGCCTACGGCGATATATTCATGCGCAACACCATTTACTCGGGTGTTGTCCCCCAGATTTCCGTAGTCATGGGACCGTGTGCGGGTGGCGCTGTTTATTCACCAGCCATAACTGACTTCATCTTTATGGTCAAGGAAACAGGACAAATGTACATTACTGGACCGGCGGTAATTAAAGCAGTGACCGGTGAAGAGGTCAGCCTGGAGGATTTGGGTGGCGCCATGACCCACGCCACTAAGAGCGGCAACTGCCACTTTGTCGCTGAAAATGACCAGCAATGCCTTGAGGCAATACGCCGCCTGTTAAGCTTTCTGCCTCAAAACAATATGGAAGAACCGCCTCTTGTAGATACTGGTGATGACCCAAACAGAATGGATGAACAACTTCTTCATGTCGTCCCCGATGACCCGAATAAAACCTATGATATGAAACAGGTTATATTAAAAATTGTGGACAATGGTGATTTTATGGAGGTGCATGAGAATTTTGCTCGCAACCTTATCGTCGGCTTCGCCCGAATAGGTGGACACAGCGTTGGAATAGTAGCCCAACAACCGTCAGTTTATGCCGGCGTAATTGATGTTGACGCCTCAGACAAGGGCGCCAGATTCGTCCGATTTTGTGATTGTTTCAACATCCCTCTGGTTACCCTAGTTGATGTACCAGGATACATGCCGGGCACTGAGCAGGAATACAAAGGCATTATCAGACATGGTGCCAAGTTCCTTTATGCCTATGCTGAAGCCACTGTACCCAAAATAAGTGTCATCACCCGAAAGGCTTATGGTGGAGCTTTTGTGGTTATGAGCAGTAAGAGCCTGCGCGGCGATATCAACTATGCCTGGCCAACAGCCGAGATCGCTGTGATGGGACCGGATGGTGCCGTGAATATCATCTTTAAAGATACTATAGATAAGTCGGAAAAACCGGAGGAGACAAGACAGAAATTGATTACTGACTACAGAGAAAAATTCGCCAATCCCTATGTGGCCGCCAGCAAGGGTTACCTTGACGATATCATCGACCCTAGAAGCACACGACCCAAGGTGATTAAAGCCCTGGAGATACTGAGGAACAAAACAGATACCAATCCACCCAAGAAGCACGGCAATATCCCGCTTTAAGGGAGCAATTAAATGAACAAAGCTGTAATAGCTGCTATAGTGGGAGCAATCAACGCCTGCATCGAGCAGGAAGAGCGAGCTCAAGCACTACCCCCTAAAGTCACGCCTTATCCTGAAATCAGCTCATGGCGACTTTTCGGACGTCAGGAATTAATGAGAGCCAGAACCCGCTGGCAGGTACGAAGAACCAACCGCTAAGACATCAAGATATCCATTAGGTAAAAGGAGGCACGAATATGAGTCCAGCTAAGGAGAGCAGAAAAAATCCAGTGAAAATAACCGACCTTACTTTCCGCGACGGACATCAATCCCTGTTCGCTACCAGGATGCGCACCATTGATATGGAACCCATTGCTCCAGAGATGAATAAAGCAGGATTCTGGTCCATGGAAGTCTGGGGTGGTGCCACCTTTGATGTCATGACTCGGTTCCTAAATGAAGACCCCTGGGAAAGAATCCGTATCTTGAAGAAGCTGATGCCCGATACCAAACTGCAAATGCTCCTGCGCGGTCAGAACTTAGTCGGCTACCGCAATTACGCTGACGATGTCGTCACCGCCTTTGTCCACCATGCCGCTGACTGCGGCATGGATGTCTTCCGCGTTTTCGATGCTGTCAACGACGAACGCAACTTCATAACCGCCTTTAAGGCCATAAAAGACAAAGGCAAGCATATTCAGGGCACTCTGTGCTACTCACTGACGGAACCTAAACTGGGCGGCCCCGTGTACAACATAGATTATTTTGTACAGAAGGCTCTTATCATCCAGGACATGGGAGCTGATAGCTTGTGCATTAAGGACATGGCTGGACTCATCTCCCCGGATGATGCTTACGAACTGATAAAAGCGCTGAAGCAGGCTCTGAAAATACCGGTGGACTTGCATAGCCATTTCACCAGCGGCATGGCTTGCATGAGCTACCTAAGAGCCGTCGAGGCTGGTGTTGATTTTGTTGACACCTGCACTGCCCCCTTTGCTTTGCGTACTGCTCACCCAGCAATAGAGCCGATTGTGGTTGCCCTGAGTGGCAGCCCCAGAGATACTGGACTTAATTTACAGCACCTCCTTAAACTAGGCGAATACTTCGAGTCTATTGCCCCCAAGTACCGGGACTTCCTGGATACTACCAAAATATCGGTGATTGACACCGGCGTACTATGGCATCAAATACCGGGTGGCATGTTCAGCAATATGGTAGCCCAATTAAAAGAAGCCGATGCCATTGACCGCTTGCGTGATGTTTATGCCGAACTTCCGCAAACTCGAAAGGAACTCGGCTATCCACCGCTGGTTACGCCGACCAGCCAGATTGTCGGCGTTCAGGCAGTTCAGAATGTCCTCTTCGGCAGATATAAGATGGTGTCAAAAGAGGTCAAAGATTACGTCTACGGCCTCTATGGCAAGCCACCAGCTCCCATTGACAAAGAGGTACAGAAAACAGTCCTCAAAGGCTATGAACGGGGTGAGAAGCCTATTACCTGCCGGCCAGCAGATATTCTCGAACCAGAACTGGAAAAAGCCAAGGAAGCCACCAAGGATGTTGCCAAAGACATTGGCGATGTGCTTATCTATGCCCTGTATCCTCAGACCGGCATGCGATTTCTAAAGTGGAAATATGGTTTAGAAACACCACCTCCAGAAACCAAGCCGAAGACCTTGGAAGATGTGAAACGAGAAGACGCGCTTATCGCCAAAGCTAAAGCTGGCAAGCTGGTGGAGAAGGTTGAGATGAAAGCACCAGTTAAGGGGCCTGCTGCCAGAACATTCAACGTCTTCATCGGCGATGAATACTACAAAGTTGAAGTCGAGCCTACAGGCGGTACAGTTGCCTTCGCCGCTGCACCAGCCTATGCACCAGCACCTCCAACAGCGCCACCACCTGCACCACCAGCACCAGCAGAGAAGAAGGAGGCTGCCGTGGCTGCCGGGGAAACCCCAGTACCTGCCCCGATACCGGGCACAGTCATCCGCTATCTGGTAAAAGAAGGAGATGAGGTCAAGGTAGGCACACCTGTAGTCGTACTGGAAGCTATGAAGATGGAGAATGAGATAGTTTCTCCGGTCGCCGGCAAGGTTAAAGCCATAAACTGCAAACCTGGAGATAAAGTAGCCGGGGGCGCTATACTTGCCATCATCGGTTAGAGTTTAATGGGGAAAACCCTGAGTGAGAAAATCCTAAGTGAAAAATCAGGAACTGATGCTCGAGCCGGCGATATAGTTATCGCACAGGTAGATTTAGCTTTCGTTCAAGATACCACTGGCCCCCTGACCATAAGACAATTTAAAGAAGTTAAACATGGTAGGCTGGCAAACCCCCAGCAAACCGCCATTTTCCTGGACCACGCTATTCCCAGCCCCAACCGACAACTGTCCAACGACCATCAGTTTCTGCGCCAATTTGCCGAGGAAACCGGCTGCCTGATTTTTGAAGGCGGCAACGGGATATGCCACCAGCTAGTGGCCGAGATGTTTGCCAATCCAGGTGATATCATCGTAGGCGCTGATTCCCACACAGTAACCGCCGGCGGTTTAGGGGCATTCGCCACCGGCATGGGCTCTAGCGACATCGCCGTCGTTTTCGCACTGGGCAAGACATGGTTCCGAGTACCGGAGAGTTTCAAGATTGAAATTAGCGGCAGATTTCAGAAATGGGTTGGCGTCAAAGACCTTATCCTCCACCTGATTGGCGCACTTGGAACTGATGGTGCCACTTACAAAGCACTGGAATTCGGTGGGGACACAGTAGCCAATATGACCATCTCGCAACGCCTCACCATAGCCAATATGGCAGTAGAAGCCGGTGCTAAGGTCGGGCTCTTCCCCAGTGACAGCGTTACCAAAAGATATTTGGCAACTCAAGGGAGAGCCAACAAATACAAGGCTTTTCACCCTGATGCTGACGCTGACTACGAGCGCCTCATTGCTATCAATGCCGCCGAGCTTGAACCTATGGTAGCTATGCCCCACACCGTTGATAATGTTGCCCCAGTTCATATACTCACCGGTACCAAGATTGACCAGGTATTCATCGGCACCTGTACCAACGGTCGCCTTGAAGATTTAGCTACAGCCGCTGTTATCCTCAAGAATAAGAAATGCCACCCACATGTCAGACTGATTGTAGCTCCAGCATCCCGGCAGGTCTTAACCGCTGCTATGAAGGCTGGTTATATAGAGACTCTAATCGCCGCAGGAGCTACTTTGCTGCCACCGGGATGCGCTGCCTGTCTCGGCGTTCACCAAGGCGTGCTCGGAGATAATGAAGCCTGTATATCCACAGCTAACCGCAATTTTAAAGGCCGCATGGGCAATCCAGAAGCCTCAATATACTTGGCTAGTCCAGCTACAGCCGCAGCTTCAGCGATTACCGGCGAAATTACCGACCCGAGAAAGGTACTATGATGTCCGATGTAATCCTAAAAGGCAGAGCTTTCAAGTTCGGTGATGATATCTCTACCGACCTTATCATACCAGGCAAGTACTCACATTTGAGAAGCAACCTGCCCGAACTGGCTAAACACGTCATGGAGGATGCCGACCCAACATTTGCCAAGAAAGTGAAACCAGGTGACTTTATCATCGCTGGCAATAACTTTGGACTTGGCTCCAGCCGGGAACATGCTGCATTGGTCATCAAAATGGCTGGAGTGAGCGCTATCCTGGCAAAATCAGTTGCCCGTATCTTTTTCCGAAATGCCATAAATCAAGGATTACCAGTCCTGATTTGCAATACCGATAAAATTGACGCTGGCGATGAAATAGAGGTAAATTTAACCAAGGGTGAAGTCGCCGATTTGACTAAGGGTATTCAGCTTAGCTTCAGCAAAATCCCAAAGGTAATGCTGGATATACTAAGCGAAGGCGGACTCATTCCCTACATAAGCAAATACGGTGATTTCATCACCTGAATTTTGATAGCATTTAGTTGTCACCCTAAACGGCAGCGAAGGGTCTCTGGATTCTTCACTCCGTTCAGAATGACAGGTAGGGTGGTGAAACAATTATCGCTTCACAGAGAGGTACGACGTGTGATGGCTTACAAAGTGACTCTCATCCCTGGCGACGGCGTCGGCCCTGAGGTTATCGAGGCAACCAAGAGGGTATTAGAAGCCACAGGCATTGAATTCGAGTGGGATATCGGAATAGTCGGCCAGAAGGTTCAAGACACGCTTGGCACCCCTCTGCCTGAATCTGTCCTCGAATCTATCAAGAGAAACAAGGTGGCCCTCAAAGGCCCGGTAACCACGCCGATTGGCACTGGCTTCAGAAGCGTCAACGTAGCTCTGCGGCAAAGCCTAGACCTTTATGCCTGCCTCCGCCCCTGTAAAACCTACCCCGGTGTGTCTACACCTTTTGATAATATAGACATCGTAGTAGTCAGGGAAAACACCGAAGACCTGTACAGCGGGATCGAATTCGCCAAGGGAACTCCCGAAGCTACCGAACTTATGGGGTTAATCTCCAAGACCACAGAGACAAAGATACGGCGGGATTCCGGATTCAGTATAAAAATGATTTCCGAAACAGGCTCCCGGCGCATTGTGAAGTTTGCCTTTGAACATGCCCGTGCCAACAACAGAAAAAAGGTCAGCGCCGCTCATAAGGCTAACATCTTAAAGTTCTCCGATGGTATTTTCCTAGCTACCGCCCGTGAAGTGGCTAAGGAATACCCAGATATAGATTTCGAGGACATAGTGATTGACGCCCTGTGCATGCGTCTTGCCAGAAATCCCCAGCAGTTCGATGTCATCGTCTTGCCCAATCTCTATGGAGACATTGTTTCCGACCTCTGCGCTGGCCTGATTGGTGGCCTGGGTATTGCACCTGGGGCTAACATCGGTGATAATATAGCGGTTTTCGAACCTACCCATGGCAGCGCTCCAAAATACGCTGGACAGAACAAGGTCAACCCGATGGCTATGATGCTCTCGGCTGTGATGATGCTTCGCCACCTCAACGAAATTAAAGCCGCAGATAAGCTGGAAAAAACCATAGCTGATGTTATCGCTGAAGGCAAGAAAGTTACCTACGACTTAAAGCTGGACCGGAATCAACCTGCAGCAACTACCTCACAGGTCGCTGATGCAGTGATTGAGAAATTGAAAAAGTAAGGAGGGAAAAATGCGAAGCAAGGTTAGTGTTATCGGCGCGGGCAATGTAGGAGCTACTCTAGCCCAGCGTATCGCCGAAAAGGGATACGCCGATGTAGTGGTGGTGGACATCATCGAGGGCTTACCTCAGGGTAAAGGTTTGGACATGCTTCAAACCGGACCCATTACCGGCTCCGATGCCAGAGTCATCGGCACCAATTCCTACGAAGAGACTGCCAACTCTGACATCGTAGCTATTACCTCAGGGGTGCCGAGGAAGCCAGGCATGAGTCGTGATGACCTGGTGCTGACCAACATGAATATTGTGAAATCGGTCACTGAGCAGGTAGTGAAATACTCGCCGAAATGCATCCTTATCATGGTTGCCAACCCCCTGGACGCCATGACCCAGTTGGCTCATCACGTCAGCAAATTTCCCCGAAATCGTGTCTTTGGGCAGTCAGGCATCTTGGACACCGCTAGATTCAGGACTTTCCTAGCCCTGGAGCTGAACGTCTCAGTTGAAGACGTTTACGCCTGTGTGCTGGGCGGACACGGAGATACCATGGTGGCTATCCCAAGACTAACCACCGTCGGCGGCATCCCAATAACTGAGCTTTTGCCTCAGGAGACTGTGAATAAGATTGTTGAACGGACGGTCAAGGGGGGTGGCGAAATAGTTGCCCTGCTGAAGACAGGTAGCGCCTATTACGCTCCAGCAGCGGCTACTGCCCAGATGATTGAAGCCATACTCCTGGACAAGAAGAGAATTCTGCCTTGCGCTGTATGCCTTGAAGGTGAATATGGAATAAAAGGTGTAGTAGTTGGTGTTCCGGCAAAGGTAGGCAAAGATGGCATTGAGCAGATAATCGAGCTAAAGCTAACCGCAGAGGAGAGCGCTGCCCTTAAGAAATCGGCCGAAGCCGTGCGAGAGCTTTTGAAGGTAATGAAGCTGGAGTAGCCGGCCAATGCGGGATATCGATTGTAAAGCGATAACCGAGACCATATCCAATCTGTTCCAAGAGGCTTGCCTTTACCTGCCCGAAGATGTGCTGA
>JBBISW010000047.1:0-12956 GCA_037441105.1 Chloroflexota bacterium | reverse complement strand
GAATGGTCGACATAAATATTTCATCATGACCTCCATGTTTGTTTTTGGGATTGGACAGGCCTCTTGCTCTAATTATACAACTTGCGGCGACAAAAATGTAGTTACGACCTTTTAGGGTCGCACAGGGATGGGGACCTCCCTACACCAACGGTTTGCCTCTTTGCCCGGTTAGCCCAGCCACCCCCTGTCGGGGCTAAAGCCCCGCAGCTACATGTGTTGAAGCAACCAAACCAGTGTAGTTGCGACCTTTTAGGGTCGCATGGACTAGGGTGAGAGCGAGGCTAAAGCCTCGCTATAACACCTCAATAAACGATGTTTGACTCTTGAGCTTGAGCGAGGGCTCCGTGTGTCTATGACTGTTATCCACCGATGCTGGATCTGGGACGCGGTGGCAATTATGCCTCGGGGACTGTAGTTTTGAAACTTTTGCGGTCTGATACCGCCTCGTTCCCGGCTTTATCCTTTGATTTAACCCTGTAATAGTAAGTAGTGTTTGGTTCAAGGCCGGTCAAAACTACAGAATGGGTAACAACGCCTGCCGAGACGGGCTTTCCATCCGGGCCAACAGCAGTGGGGTCGTTCTGTGGTTGGGCTGGTGCAAATGAGCCATAATTCTCAGTTTTCCCATACTCAACTTGAGTACTAGCAGGCTCGTCCGTTTTCCAATCGATGCGTGCACTGTTCGTGCCCGCGGTATGTGTAATGTTTGAAAACGTGGGTGCTTTAGTGTCTGCGGTTGGGGTAGTGCCGCCGGATGATGCAAGGAAGCCTTCTATCTCAGCACCGAATTGCCAGTATACAAGGCCACCAAGACCAATCAGGAGGACGATTAACAACATCACGAGGAATGGCCTGGCTGATGATGGTTGAGCTCTAGGTGCTGGTGGCGCCCATGCTGGCTGCTGCCCCCACCCCGGTTGTTGAGGCATTCCGCCTGGTTGTGGTCCCCATCCCGGCTGTGGCATTCCACCTGGCTGCTGCCCCCATCCCGGTTGTTGTTGTTGTGGTCCTCCTCCTAGTGAAGCACCGCAACTGGGGCAAAACCTGGTTCCCGGACTAACCGTAATCCGGCAGTGGGGGCAAGCGAGGCTTATCTGGGCACCGCAAGCTCCACAAAATCGCTGCCCCGGCGCTATTGGCAAACCACAATTAGGACATCTTTGCTGCATATTATCAGTTCTCCTACCGTTCTTCTCTTGCTGCTTGAAACCTCAGTCGCCTATTTATTTGCACTGTAGCGCTATATATTATCCTGATTATACATCTGATGGTTCAAAGAAAGCAATAGTCAAGTTGGTCATTTTTATTAAAATTGCGGTGGAAGAACATTGGTCTCTAGGGTGAATATCTGTCATTGTTTTCTTTTCTTGGTCTTCTCACCAAGTAAAGAAAGAGAATTTAGACAACGAGATGTACAGCCCGAAAGATTTTGAAAGTAGCAACTCCGGACTTGAGATGGGTTATCTTAAGGCACGAGCACTTTACCTCCGCTGTGGCGGAACACGAAATCCATTAAGGGCTTAAAGACTAAATTCTCACGGTGGCTCGGTCGGTCAACGGCGGCGCATATGATGTCGAGGTGGTTGTAACCGGGCGCCATAATGGTTATAAATTCAGTTGAGGCGATGCTGTTTCTATATTCATTCCAGGCTGAGATTTCTGGTACATCACCATGGGGTGCACCAAAGGCGATTACCGGCACGTCCACCCTGGCATTGTGGAAGAAGGTCAATCCTGCATCCGTATTGAAGGGTGACCCGGCTGCGCCCATGTCCAGCCTGAGCCGAGAGGGGAAGTACCATTCGGTGAAGTTGGAAGAACCACGGTAAAGAAGCCGTGCGAAGTCCTGGATATCGCTTGTCTCCTCCAGCATGGTAGTGTAGGTAAACTTGCCGTCCTGACTTCGATAGTCCGGGTTCTGTGCATTGCCCACTTCGTCGAAATTTACCCAGGAATAGAGCGGACCTGTTCCTAGCTGATTTGGAGGGCCTGCATCCCAGGGGATAAAAAGGCCATCCAGGTCGATTTTCTTTATCCCGAGAAGATTAGCCAGCGGGCCGGGGAATTTCTTTTCAACTACTCGACCGCCGTGAAGGAATCCCAGGCTAGCCTGAAGCATGGTGACCGGCTGGAAATTGTCGTCCATAAACACGCCGAGTAACGCTTCGTTGGTGTAGCGAAAGTCCGATACCGCCGGGACCCCGGACATAAAGTGAACAATGTCTTTTGAGTGAAGCAACTGCACCAGCGTGCCCATTTCCTTCGAGTAAGGGACATCCCGGAAAAGGGTGGATTCTTTATCTGGCATGGCGGCTGCGTACATACCCATAATCTCAAGCAATGCCATAGCCTCAGGAGTTACGCCCTCGAAGAGGTCAAGGCGACGTGCCTCGCCGGTTCGGATATCCTCTAAACGTTGCTGATAGTCTTCCTGGCTGATATTGTTGAATTTTTTGAGGTCGTCATAAAAGACCGGGCCGTCCAGCAGGATAAGGCCGGCGCAGTTCCGAAACCCCGCATCCTCAAATGTATTCGGGTCGCCATCGAAGTCCCAGCCGGCGAATAGTCCCGTCAGTGGAGTGCCGAGAGAATGTCCTCCGATAAATACCGTATTCTTGCGGTCTTCCGGGTTTGGAATCTTGGTGGTGATTATTTTGTAAACATCTTCCATAGCCAGCTTCAGGCCGAATTCGGAGAGGAAAGGCACATCCTCTTCCTTGAAGAAGCCATTAAATTTACTGCCTTGAATGGCAGCGCCAGAATAATAGTAGTCCACAGCCACTTGCGGGTCAGGCAGTTGCCCCGCCTCTTCGGCAAAATCCATTCCAGTAAGGTCTTCCAGGCAGTTCGGTCTGCGGTCGATGGCCCACACCTCCAGACTTCCCTTGCCTTCTGCCTCCGCCATAGAGACAAGTTGTCCGCCTAAATATTCGAACTCGTTGGCGCCACCCATATACCCTGGCATGAGAACCAGAATTGCATCCACTTCTTTTGGCTGTCCGTCGGGTGTTGCCGGTCTGTAACGCACGAAGTGGATGAAATCGCATGATTCAGGTGGCGCGCCGTTATCTCGAGGTGCCGGGGAGTAAATCTGTTCCTCCTCTACGATTACCTTTTGTGGAATGGGAACCCGTGCTGCTGGGGTCAGTGGGTCTTCTGGCAATGACCCGCCGGGACTGTAGCAGCCGCTGAGCAGCACCGTGAGACATGCTAGAACAAGCCATGGCACGCGTATTTTTCTCATCTTACACCTCCATTAGACGCACGGTATCTGGCTGTGATTATATATCCAGCCAGGGAAAAAATGAATACCCCCTACTCTCCTATAACCTTAATTTGAAACGGGTCTCTCAAAATTATCTCCGGGACACCTGAGCCCTTCGGGTATTCCTGGATTACACCGGTGACTTGAACACGCTTATTCAGGAAGTAAGTTTCGGGGTTTGGTGGGAACTCCTTTACAAACTTCTCCCTGTCACGACCCCAGATTACACATTTAAAATAACCTTGATAAGGCTTGTGGAAATTGAGAAAGGTAGGTTCACCTTTCGTATTTGCAGCGTAGTAGGTTCCAACAATTGTTCCCTCGACCACTTTGGTCTGACCGATGTAACTGCCAGCTTCTTCCCAGCCGATGACCTCAGCACTCACCTTTATATATTTAACTTTGGTTTCCACATCGCTGCCACCCGGCCCCATTATTGCCAAAGAAACGGTATATTCACCGGCTGAGGTGTAAGTATGGCTGGGCTCCGACTTGCTGCTGAACTGACCATCACCAAAGTCCCAGTGCCAGCGGGTGACACTGCCTGTAGACAAATCAGTGAAAGCGACCGTCAACGGTGCTATGCCCTTTTCTGGACTAGCGACGAAGTCTGCCGTTGGTGGTAGCGTAATAGAGGGTTCAGGCTTCTGCGCGGCACAGCCCATCACGAGCAGGAGTAATACCGAAACCAACCACGGAAGCTTATACATGGTCTGAATTTTATCCTTAACGCCGCTGAATCTCAATAGGTTTGTTAACAAGATATAGATTTGCTATACTCTTTGTTTAAGTGTGGGGCTGGCCAACGATAAGAAAAAGCCGGCAGACCAGAGCAAGAACAGATCAAGCGTAATTAAGGCCAGCGGTGCTGGCTGTCATTGTTTATAATAGGGGTAACAGGTAAGTTTTTCCAAAAATCTCGGGAGAACGGCGGCTGTGGTACTTGCGCAGCCGAGTGCCGTTTCGATGCCATAGCAATGCAGCACTTCGCTGATGATTCGATACTTGCCCAGATAGATGCTGTCCTGGAGACAGACCCTGAGCAGAAGATTGTCACTTTCTTGTGTAACTGGTGTAGTTATGCAGCTAGCGACTTGGCTGGTGTATCAAGAATGCAGTACCCGCCAAATAACCGCTTTATCCGCACTATGTGTAGCGGACGGGTAGACGAGAGCTTTATCCTCCGTGCCTTCGAGAAGGGGGCACCTATAGTATTGCTCTCTGGCTGTCATCTGGGTGACTGCCATTATATCAATGCTAATCACTGGACCATGCGCCGAGCCGACAAGTTGTGGGACAAGCTGGAAAAGCTGGGCATCCGTCCGGAACGGTTGCAACTCGAGTGGATAAGTGCCGCCGAAGGCCCTCGATTTACTCAAATAATGCACCAGCTTGAGGAACTGCGCCAGAAAGTCACGCCTGAAGAGATAGCCTATGCCCGAAAGATGCTCTTCAGGAGGAAGCTGGCAGCGGAGGAGTCGGAAGCTGAGGACGAACTCGGCGATACAGCAAGGGTGTAAACGAGATGGAAGAACAGCTCAAATGTCTCCGCTGCGGGTTTGAATACAGCATAACTTCAGATCCCAAGAAAGGTCTTCAGGAGAGGGTCTGCCCTAAATGTAAATCGAACAGCGTGCGGCGATTACCAGCTAAGAAAGAATAGCAAGATAACGGCTTGGAGGGGAATAAGGTGAAGAGGGTATTGATTACCGGGGCTACAGGATTCATCGGCGGCCATCTGGTTAAGGCAAACCTTTTCAAAGGGTATCAAGTCCGTGCTTTGGTGCTTCCAGACGACCCAGAAGATTCAGTGCTCCGGTCTAAGGGTGTGGAGATTGCAACCGGTGATATCCGTGATTATGAAGCGGTGAGAAGGGCTACCTCTGGTGTGGACATAATTTTCCATTGCGCCGCAGTGGTTACAGATTGGGCACCGAAAAAGCTCTTTCAAGAGGTTACAGTTGGCGGTACGGAAAATATCTGTAAGGCCGGTTTGGAGGCTGGAGTCTCGCGATTGGTAGATATGAGCACTAACGATGTCTTCGGGCTGGATGAGTCTCAGGTGATGGACGAAACCTTCCCGCTTCGGCCCTGGCATGAGCCCTATTCCGATTCCAAAATCGAAGCGGAGAAGATTTGCTGGTGGCATTACAGGGAACACGGACTGCCTGTGACCATGGTCTACCCCTGTTGGGTATTTGGTGAGGGCGATAAGACCTTTGTGCCGCTGCTTGCCGATGCCATATTGAAGCGAGAACTCATCTTCTGGCGTAAGGATGTCATTGTCTGGCCTACATATATAGAGAACCTTGTGGACCTTTTGATGCTGATCGCCGAGGATGAGCGTGCCGTGGGCAATGGCTACCTGGCACATGACGGCGAGTTCACCACGCTGGAGGAGTTTTGTGCTGGAATCGCCAAGTCGTTGGGCGTTCCCCCCATCACCACGTATATTCCATATTCCGTGGCCTACGGGGCAGCGATGGCGATGGAATTCATCTGGAAACTGCTGCGGAAGCAGACGAGACCACTTCTCACCACCTATACGGTGAAGAACCTTGGTTCCAGGCTCAAATTCTCCATAGCTAAGGCTGAGCGCGAGCTGGGCTGGGAGCCGAAGATTTCTTACAGCGAGGGTTTCAAGAAGACGATGGAATGGCTGAAGACCCTCGATGTTGCAACTCTTAAACAAAAGTGAATTGTGAGGACGCTCGTTTGTCATTGCGAGGCACGGAGTGCCGTGGCAATCTTGGCGGACGGGAGAGACGAGAGGTTGCCACGCTTCGCTCGCAATGACAGATAGAAAAGGCTTGCAATGGCAGCTAAACACTTTCACAGGTGGTGTTGATATGAAAGATTTCAACGGCAAAATCGTCTATATTGCCGGTGGCTCCAGTGGCATAGGCCTTGCCACGGCAAAAGCGCTAGCAGCAGAAGGTGCCCATATCATCATCTTTGCCCGGAAAAAAGACCGCCTTGAGCCAGCCCTTAAGGAAATACAGGGCAAGAAGATTTCCAATTCGCAGCGGTTTGCCTGCAGGCAAATGGATGTTTCTAATTGGGATGAGGTTAAAGCGGTCATGTCCAGGGCTGTAGCTGAATTCGGCGTGCCTGATGTGCTTATCAACTGCGCCGGGCGAGCCTACCCCCGTGTCTTCGAAGAAGTAACCTATGAACAGTTTGACGAGACCATGAAGATAAACTTCTATGGGATATGGCATACCACTTCCGCACTCGTGCCTTATATGAAGCAGCGCGGTGGATATATTGTGAATGTCTCCTCCATAGGAGGTTTCATCGGACTTTTCGGCTATACCGATTACAGCGCTTCCAAGTTCGCCATCATAGGTTTTTCCGAGGCCTTGAGGAGCGAGCTGAAGCGATACGGCATAATGGTGTCTGTGCTCTGCCCTCCGGATACGGATACCCCCGGCTTCCACGAGGAGAACAAGACGAAACCAGAGGAGACCAAAGCCATCTCTGCTGGTGCCAAGCTGAGGCAGCCGGAGGAAGTGACCCATGCCCTGCTTAAAGGAATGAGAAAAGAGGGAAAGTACATTATTCTCGGCTTTGATGGGAAGTTGATATTCCTGCTAAAGCGCCTATTTCCCGGCCTGGTTGAGTTTGTGTTGGACAGTACTATAAAGAAGGTGCAGGCAAAGAAGGGTGAAGGAAAGCAGACTAGAAAGTAAGGTTGCTGTTATAGTCGGTGCTGCCGGTGGTATCGGTAGTGAGATTGCAGTCCTCTTTGACAAGAAGGGAGTGCGTCTAGTTCTTGCTGACGTGGACCGGGAAAGCCTGACAAAAGCCGCCTCCAAGTTGGCGCAATCGCCGTTGCTTGTGTGGTGCGACATCAGGGAGATAAAGGATGTCCAAAACCTTATGAAGCAAGCCGTGGATAAGTTCGGCAGAATAGATATCCTGGTTAATAGCGCGGGTATTATCAGGCCAGGTTTCTTCGAAGATACCAGTTACGCTGATATCCAGCAGCAGGTGAACATCAACCTGATGGGTGTCATCTATTGCATCAGAGGAGTGATACCCTTTATGAAGGTAGCCGGTGGGGGTAGTATCGTCACCATATCCTCTATTGCTGGCTTGGTTCCCGAAACTTTTAGCGCAATCTACAGTGCCACGAAATATGCTTTACGAGGTTTAGGTCTCACGCTGCATCTTGAACTCAAGAGACATAACATCTGTGTTTCCACCGTTTTCCCTGATTCTGTGGACACGCCTATGCTCAGGTATGAGGCTACTCATGGCGGCTCACCTCTCACCTTCTTGAGCCCGCCTCAAAGCCCTGCTACCGTAGCAAAGGCAGTTTACCAGGCTGTGGAAAAAGAGAAAATCGAGCAATATGTCCCTTATTTTCAAGGTCTTTTCTCGAAAGTTATTTCTGTTTGTCCTTGGGCAATTATCAAGCTCTGGCCTGTACTTGAGAAAAGCAGCCTGAAGAACAAAGAGAAGTTTCGACAAAAATATGCTTTAGGAGAACAAAATGAGCGACAGTAGGAAAGACAGGATAATACCGATATTAGAGCTAGCCACCGCAGCCGGGCTTATCCTCTTCTGGATAGCGTTCTTCACCGTTGGCCTGGCCCCGGAGAACCCTCCCCAGTGCTATTTTGCCTATGAACATGCCTTTCCTCTGCCTGATATCTGCCTGGCTCTTCTGCTCCTTACCTCGGGAATACTTTTGCTCAGGCAAAATCGGCTGGGAAGAGCTCTTTCCTTGGTGGCTGCCGGTGCCCTTATCTTCCTCGGGCTATTGGACTTCAGTTTCAATCTTCAAAATGGGGTCTACACTGCCTCGGCTATTGACTTGGCCTTGAACGCCTTCATAAATGCCTGGTGTGTGGCCTTTGGGGCCATTATCATCTGGCGCAATCGGTAAACCACCGTGTTATTGTAAGCTTCTTCTCTTGTCATTGCGAGCCCTTCGCCTTTTTGTCATTCTGAAGGAGCCCTTCGCTACGCTCGAGGGTAAACTCCGTGACTGAAGAATCTCCACTCAGGATAAACTCTGCGAAGAATCTCATTTGGCTCAGGACAGGCTCCGCGTGGCAATCTCACTGCGAATGCGAAGTCTGCTACAATTTTACAAAGCTCCGTTTTCCGACTAAAATAGATGTGTTTCGGGCGGTTAGCTCAGCGGTTAGAGCGCTTGCTTCACACGCAAGAGGGCACTGGTTCAAATCCAGTACTGCCCATGCCGAAGTGGCGGAATGGCAGACGCGCTACGTTCAGGGCGTAGTGTCCGTACGGACATGAGGGTTCAAATCCCTCCTTCGGCACCATGCGCCTGTAGCTCAGCGGATAGAGCGCAGCCCTGCGGAGGCTGAGGTCGTGGGTTCAAATCTCACCAGGCGTACCATTGTGGGCGATTAGCTCAGCGGTTAGAGCGCCTGTCTTACACACAGGAGGTCAGTGGTTCAAGTCCACTATCGCCCACCAGTTAGGTAACTTTATTAACCTCACTTTAGCCAGCAGCCAGAACTTATTACAGAAGGTTGGGGGGACAGACTGTGGCTGTTGCAATTTCTGTATTCCAGTCGTAATATGTTCACGGCATAAGATTCAAGGCATCAGCAATTGGAGGATATCATGGCAGGAGACTATGGAATCATCGATGTCTGGATGCAGCACCCAACACCTAAACATTCAAACCAGCCCATTTTCGATTCTCTTCGAAGATGGGTTGGGGCGGAGAGATTAACTGGTGATGTTCCAGTGGAAATGACAATTGCTGCAATGGATCAGGCGGGTGTTCAATTGGGCCTAATATGTGCCTGGTGGGGTCCTCAGGGGCCAACCATATCAAACGACGAAGTAGCGGCTATTGTCAAGAAATATCCCGACCGCTTTGTGGGGGTTGGGGCAGTCAACTTGTACAGACCCATGGACGGGGTTCGAGAGCTGAGACGCTGTGTGTGTCAGCTTGGCTTTAAGGGTTTGAGAATTGTCCAGTGGTACTGGAACCTGCCACCGACTGACAGGCGCTATTATCCCCTCTACGCTGAGTGTATCGAGCTTAGGATTCCGGTTTGCCTGCAAGTGGGGCATACTGGACCACTCTGCCCTTCAGAACCGGGACGCCCCATACCATATATCGATGAGGTAGCTATTGAATTCCCCGAGCTTAAGATTGTGGGGGGCCACATCGGGTATCCCTGGACAGTGGAAATGATTGCGGTGGCAACGAAACACGAAAATGTGTACATAGATACCTCGGCCTATGTCGCTAAAAGATACCCGGCGGAATTAGTAAATTACATGAAAAAGAACGGCAGCAAAAAAGTCCTTTTCGGCACTAATTACCCGATGCTTACAGCAGAGATGTGTTTAAAGGATCTGGATACTCTCGAACTTAGTGATGAAGTAAAGAGGCTGTTCCTCTGTGAGAATGCAAAACGAGTATTTGGGCTTCAATAAGAAATTAAGTTTCTCTTTTGTAGGAATTCCTTCGCTAGTTTCCTCGTTCTCGGGCTGGCTCTCCAGTTCTCTTAACTAATTCTGATATCCTGGCCTTCTAGTAGGCGCCAGACATTCATTACACTTGGTGGATACCAGCGATTTCTATGCCCTCCACATCTAATATCATCTTAATCTGCTGACACTGTGTCCAGTCAAAGCGTAGTGCAACGCCACAGTCGCTGGAGAATTCTCGAGGTGTAGGGATTAGTTTGACAACAAACCCTTCTTTTGCCAGCAGCTTTTCAGCGCGCATAGCCGATGAAGTGGTATGAAACAATATTACTCCGTATTCTGTCATGAGCCGACGACCTTCTCTATCACCGAGATTGCCCTGTTGACATCATCCATCGTGGAGAAGACGCCTAGCGCCAGCCGCACTGTGCCTTCGGGAAATGTGCCGATTGTCTTGTGTGCTGCTGGGGCACAGTGCAAGCCAACGCGGGCCAGTATGCCGTAACCCTCATCGAGCATCAGGCCAATTTCTGAGACCTGTCTGCCTGAAGCAGTGAATGATACAATGGGGGTCCTCTTCTCGAGGTCGTGAGTTCCGTACAGCTTAATGTTAGATATGCCAGATAAGCCATTTATGAGAGCTCTGGTAAGCTCCTTCTCGTGCTCTCGTATAGCCTCAATACCTCTGTCCATCAGCCAGTGTATGCCAGCACGCAAACCGGCAATTCCGACAATATTCGGGGTACCGCTCTCAAATTTGTCAGGAAGATACTCCGGCTGCTCCTCCAGTTCCGACTGACTCCCGGTGCCACCTCGCATTAGGGGCTCAATCTGCGAAGTATCAACATGGTCACCGATGACAAGGCCCCCGATTCCCGGAGGACCCTGCAAACCCTTGTGCCCGGTGAAGGCGAGGAAATCAATCCCGCTCATGTTCATATCTATGGGAATGACCCCCGCAGTCTGTGCGGCGTCTACCAGCAGTAAGGCACCAGCCCGGTGGGCAAGGGATGCAACCTCGGCGATGGGCAGCATCGTCCCTACCACATTGCTGGCGTGAATCAGTACCACGAGACGGGTGCTGGAGTCTATAGCTCCGGCGATATTGGTCAGGTCAAGGCCGCCATCAGGTGCACAGTGGGCGACACGAAGAATAACTCCCTGTTTCTCCAGTCTGCGCAGCGGTCGCATTACGGCATTGTGCTCCATGGAACTGGTGACAACGCGGTCGCCGGGCTTGAGCAAACCTTTCAGGACGATGTTTATAGCATGAGTTGCATTGCTGGTGAAGATGATTCGCGTGGGGTCACCACTATTAAAGAAGCGGGCGATATCTTCTCTGGCGTCGTACATCACCCGCGCCGCCTCAATAGATAGCCGATGTGCGGAGCGGCCGGGGTTACCCCCGGCGCGCTCCAGGACATCCACCATTGACTTCAAGACCTCAGGCGGCTTGGGCCAAGATGTCGCCGCATTATCTAGGTAAATCATTTCCGTAACATTATACGGTAGCTACCTCCAGGCTGGTCTTCAATGGTGACATTCCAGCCAGAATTCCTGGCCAGACGGGAAATATTCTCACGTGCGGTACTCGAATCTACGAGAATTTCTACGGTTCCTTTGCCCATTTTTTGCAAAGTCTCCTCGGTAAGCATCGCCGGCTGTGGGCATGACAGCCCACGAGCATCTACAGTCTTTACATCACCCATGATGAACCTCCTATGTTTTTGCTTCCCGCATAGTCAGACCTATGACAATACATATCACCAGTCCAACTATTACCGTAATCGGTCCAAACGCAGCCGGGCCGCTCGGTGAGCTGGCCATGCTGAAGTTGTGAGCAAATCCAGCACCTACAATCATTCCGGCAACAAACATGGCGGCGTCACTATCGCCCTCTCCAGTGAGGAAGAGTTGCCGCCCGGGACAGCCGCCAGCCAGGGTGAAGGCGAGACCTGCCAACACCATGCCGCCAAAGTTCCACAGGGCGTTGGTATGAGCTACCGGCTGGTTTTGGAATCCGGGATGAAACTGGCCAAGCGCCAGATTGGTGATAAAGGCAGCTACGATGAAAGCAAGAATGCCGTAAAGAAGGTGAGCATCGCGCAGCAATATTACGTCTCGTATAGCACCCACGGTGCAGAAGCGGCTGCGCTGAGCCAGAAAACCAACGAAAAGCCCCACAGCAAGAGAAATGACGAGTAAAGCGTGCTGGCTTCCTGGTCCTTTCTCTGAGAAAAATATCGGGCCGGTAGGATTTCCGCTGGCATCTCGTCCGAATTGTGGAGCAACAATCAACAGCACAAGTAGTGTTATCATTACGGCAGGCATCACCCATCCCAGGGCTTTTGGCGCCGGATGGCTACGCCCCAGGCTGAATCCAAACTTCAAGAAACCGATTCCTATGCCAATGCCAGCTATAAGGCCGAGGATGCCGAAAACAGTATTCCAGTCGCCACCACCTAATCTCAGATAAGCGCGCCACGGGCAGCCCAGAAAGACCAGAGCACCAAATACGGCAAACATACCCAGCAGAAAGCGTATCAGCGGCGCCGAACCGGTGCGAGGCCTGAACTCTCGGAAGGCGAGAGCTGCGATAAGGGCTCCAAGCACAAAGCCGATTATCTCTGGGCGGATGTACTGTACTACAATGGCACGGTGCAAAGCCAAAGCCCCGGCAATATCGCGGCTGAAGCAGACTACGCAGATTCCCATATTACCGGGGTTGCCCAGTTTGACGAGCACAGGTGCCAGAACTCCAACAACAAGGCCAGTAATAATTGGACCCCAACGAGAGGTAAGAAACCTTGAAACGGATGACATTGAAAACTCCTTTCGTTATAGTTTTCCCACCACGTGGATAACCATAACGAGGAGCTGATGGAGGATTAGCCAGGCAAGAGCATCAGGGCGACGTTATGGACTTCACACGCAGCAGGGGCTGGAGAATGATGCACAACATGCATCCCGCCTGCAAATCAGGTGCGGCGATTCAGTACTCTCATAGCGTCACCCCCTTTCTGAAAATGTTCTGTTTTGAAGAATCTGGGGGAGATTATATAGAAGCGAGCCAGGTGAGTCAAGGATGAGGTGGCGCAAATACGGAAAGGCTAAAAGGCAAGCTATTGTAGGAATCCAACGAGCCTCGCCCAACCTTACTGCCGGACAACACTGGTCTAACGGTTCAATATCAGTATTGATATGTTCAAGACCGCTGCAAAGCTCACCCACAGAACCGTTGGCCCACAAACCTTTCTGTTATCAG
>JBBISW010000046.1:5919-13108 GCA_037441105.1 Chloroflexota bacterium | reverse complement strand
CGCTCGAAGGCCAACTATACTTTGGGATCAAGTCTTTCAGTGAGTCTGGCGCCAGGTACAGTTTTGACAACTTCAAGTTTTGGATTATCGAATAAGAAGTCCCGCCTCCTGACAAACTACGTGTGCAGGTAAAAACCAAACAACGGAGATACAAGCCCAGATATAAAGGTATGGTGCCCCCAAGGGAATTCGAATCCCTGTTTTCAGCTTGAAAGGCTGACGTCCTAGTCCCCTAGACGATGGGGGCGCTGTGATTAAGGATAGACAGGCAGGGCTTCAAGCCCGGCAGTCTCAGGAAAACCAAACATTATATTCATATTCTGTATGGCTTGTCCAGCAGCTCCTTTGACCAGATTATCAAGACAACTGACAACTATAAGCCTGCCAGTCCTGTAGTCAACGGTAGGATAAATGAGACAGCGATTGCTACCCCAGGTCTGCTTGGTCTCCGGCGGACTGTCAACTACCCTGACGAAAGGTTCCCCTTTATAGTAGTCGCGGTAAAGCTCTCTTAACTCCTCTTTAGTTAGCTTGCTATCCTTTAGCCTGGCATAGCATGAACTCAAGATGCCTCGCGACGTAGGCACTAGATGCGGTAAAAAGGTCACCGAGGAGGAGAAGCCAGGGCTTAAAGTCTCCAGTTCCTGGGTAATCTCAGGCAGATGACGATGTCCGTGCAAGGAATAGGCGCGGACGTTATCCACAGCCTCAGTATAATGAGTTGACAAGCTTAAAGTCCTGCCAGCGCCAGAGACACCCGACTTGCTATCAACAATAACGTCTGAGTGAATAAGACCCTCTTTGACCGCCGGTGCTAAAGCCAGCAGTGCTCCTGTCGGGTAGCAGCCGGGGTTAGCTACCAGACTGGCTTTAGCTATTTCGGAGCGATGAAATTCAGGTAGGCCATAGACAGCTTTCTGCAACAACTCCGGTGTTGGATGAGCGAAGTCATACCACTCCGGGTACTTGCTGGCATCTTTGAGCCTGAAGTCAGCACTGATATCAACAACCTTGATACCGCGTTCAGCTAAAGGTAGTATCACCTCAGCGCTCGCCTTGTGAGGCATCGCCGAAAAGGCAAGGGCAACTTCATCAAGCTCCGCGGTAATCGTCATATCAATGTCAGCCAGATGTGGAAAAACTTCAGCCAATTTCTGTCCAGCAGCGCTTCTCCCGGTGATCGAGCTGAGTTTCACCTCCGGATGCCGATGGAGCAACCTGGCCAATTCTACCCCGGCATAGCCGGTAACATTTATGATGCCAACTCTTATTTGTGACATATTCAACCCCTGTTCAAACTCTAATTTAGCCCCTATCTATTTTACCACTCTGAACATCTTGCTTCCCGCCATTTTGAGAAATCCTTTCCCTTCTTGTCATTCTTCGGTCGCTTTGCTCCCTCAGAATGACAAGCGAAGGGCTCAGAATGACAGGTGGGGGAACTCAAAATGACAGGCGAAAGGCTCATAATGACAGGCGGGCGTTTGCTAAACGACATCTAGTTTACACCTTTCAAGTGACATGTGTCATTGAGAAATAAAGCCGAGGGTACACCGCCTCTGACTTCGAAAAGGTTAATGGCACAGACATCCTGAGTTATTTCCCAGAAATGCGAGTTGTCCAAACCCAGCAGAATTAAAATAAGAACCTGGCAGACCACCTTGTGTGACACTAAAACAATAGTTTCCTTAGGGTGCTGTGCTATCAAGCCGTCCACTGCCGATGTCGCTCTTTCCCTGACCTCAGCGAGGCTCTCGCCGCCGGGAAATTTCACCGTGTGAGGACTGTCCAGCCATTTCCTATAAAGGTCACCGTCTTTGGCAGCAGCCTCCGCTGGAGACAGCCCCTGCCAAGCTCCATAATTTATGTCAATAAGCCCATCTAACGGCTTCACTTCTAAACCAGACCGCCGAGCCAAGATTTCCGCTGTGGTCAAAGCTCGGCGAAGCGGACTGGAGTAAATTGCTGAAATCTGCCATTCAGAAATCCGATTAGCCGCAGCTTCAGCCTGTTTCACACCTACCACATCCAGCTCAATATCTGCCCTACCACGAAATCTTTCCAGCCGGTTCCACTCCGTTCTTCCATGTCTGACCACAATAAATCGAGTCAAAGAAAATCTCCTGACATACTTCTGTCACCCTGAACCTTCACCTGTCACGCTGAACCTTCACCTGTCACCCTGAGCGGTAGCGAAGGGTCTCACCCAAAATCTCAAGCCTCGACCCTCTAGGGTAGCCTGCCACCCCAAACATATAGTCTCGACCCTTTAGGGTCGAGTTCAGCGAGGCTCCTGTCCCGACCCGGCCGCCCCACGGCCTAGGTCGTGGAAAAGCCTCGCTGCTACATTTTTCAGGAGATTCTTCGCGGAGTTTACCCTGAGTGAGATTCTTCCCGATATCGGGATAAAATCGGGGGACTCCCTCAGAATGACAAGCGAAGGGCTCAGAATGACAGTTAAGAATGCCAAAGGCTCTTACCTTTCAATAACCATTGCCATACCCTGCCCACCACCGATGCACATGGTCACCAGACCAAGATGCAAGTTCTGCCTCTTCATTTCATGGAGTATTGTAACCACCAGCCTGGCACCTGTACAGCCAATCGGGTGTCCCAGAGAAATCCCGCTACCACGGACATTGGTCTTATCCAAACTAAATCCCAGCTCCTTCATACAAGCAATAGCCTGAGAGGCGAAGGCTTCGTTCAGCTCAATGACACCCAAATCCTTAACAGTAACACCTGCTTTTTCCAATGCCTTTTTCACCGCCGGTATTGGTCCCAACCCCATATAAGCTGGGTCAACACCTCCTGAGGCATAAGACTTCACAGCGCCCAATGGTTCGAGCTTCAATTCTTCAGCTTTCTCTTTACTCATCAAGACTACCGCTGCGGCAGCATCGTTAATCCCAGAAGCATTCCCTGCGGTGACCGTGCCATCCTTCTTAAACGCCGGCGCCAACTTCGCCATCTTTTCCAGGCTGGTATCCATCGGTCGCTCATCAGTATCGAAGACCAGGGCTTCTCCCTTCTTCTGCGGTATGACCACTGGCGCTATCTCCTGCTTGAATAAGCCCTGGGTTATAGCTGCTCTGGCTCGCTGATGGCTCACAAGCCCTAGCTCATCCTGTTCCTGTCGGGAAATTTTATACGTCTCAGCGATATTTTCCGCAGTCAGCCCCATGTGATAGCCGTAGAATATCTCCCACAGCCCGTCATAAACCATGAGGTCTATAGCCTCGCCTTTGGCATTGACATCCATGCGATAACCCCAGCGAGCCCGAGGCAAAGCGTAAGGCGTGTAACTCATATTCTCCATACCGCCGGCAACTACTACTTCAGCCGTGCCGAGCATTATCGCTTGAGCACCCAGAGCAATCGCCTTAAGCCCTGAGGCGCATACCTTATTCACAGTAAAAGCATTTGTCTCCTTAGGCAAACCAGCATAGATAGTAGCCTGTCTGGCAGTATTCTGCCCCTGGCCTCCCTGCAGAACATGGCCCATAATCACCTCATCAACCTGAACCTCTTTAAGAGAATCATTCCAGTCATAATGAGCTTTTTCTAGCTCAACCAGCTCGGTAGTCTTAAACGCATCCGGGGCATAGTTACACAGCTTTTTGCTGGCTTTAGGTCTTAGCCCAGCTCGCCTTAACGCTTCCTTGATAACCAGGGTGCCGAGATTTACCACAGGAACATCTCGCAAAGCGCCTCCGAAAGCACCAATAGCTGTCCGAACACCGCTGACGATAACAACATCTGACATAGTCATTTTACTCCTTGTCTAGTTTAAATCTGACATGAAAGCGCTTACCAGCAATCCTCCAATGTAGTTGCGACCCTTTAGGGTCGCCTATCACCACACACATGTAGCCTCGACCCTTTAGGGTCGAGTTCAGCGAGGCTCCTGTCCCGACCCGGCCGCCCCACGGCCTAGGTCGTGGAAAAGCCTCGCCGCTACACCTTTTTCATGTAATCAATCTCTCAAGAATCCCGGTCGTCCATCAGTTTACGGAAAAGCTCTGGGGCCAGGCTTTTAAGAAGCTCGCGGCTGGAGCCGTGAGGATTTCCAAATAAAGGAGTAACCGAAATCCTATTTTGCTCCAGCGCCCAGATATCAGTCCCTGAAATAGTATCCCACTCCGACTTACCGCGCATAATCCAGTGGTATTGTCTTTTGCCATCGTGTCCCGGTTCGATTCTATCAGCATATCTGCGTTCGCCCAATCTGGTAATTTCGATGCCATCAAGCCTGTCTCGGGGCAAATTGGGCAGGTTAACATTCAACAACATTCTTCGGGATAAGCCTTTATCAACGATTTCTTTGGCTATGAGCTTGGCCAGCCTGGCAGCCACATCAAAATGAAGACTGCCAAAGGCAGCTATAGAAAAGGCAATAGCCGGAATTCCATAAAAATAGCCCTGGAGGGCAGCACCAACTGTTCCTGAAATGAAAACATCGTCGCCCAGATTCGGCCCCTCGTTGATGCCGGAGACTATCAAATCTACGCCATCTTTCAGAACAAGTCTGAGAGCTAGTATAACACTGTCAGCCGGAGTGCCCTCGACCGAGTATGCCTCCACTCCATTCAGCGGCGACTTTATTTCAATCATTCTCAAAGGATGGCGCAGCGTTACCGAAGTGCCAGCACCGCTCTGGTCTCTATCTGGAGCTACCACAGTTACTGCAGCTATCTCCCGCAGTTCCTTTGCCAGTGCCCAAAGCCCATCGGCATATACGCCGTCATCATTGCTAACCAGTATCTTCAAAGCAATCTCCAAAAAACTATTTGAGTTTATCACATCAGCCACCAGAGGACAAACCTAGAGATTGCTCACTAATGTAGCGGCGAGGCTTTTCCACGACCTAGGCCGTGGGGCGGCCGGGTCGGGACAGGAGCCTCGCTGAACTCGACCCTAAAGGGTCGAGGCTACATGTGTATGGTGACAGGCGGCCCTAAAGGGTCGCAACTACATAGGAAAAAAGAACATGCTAAACACTCTCAAGAAAAGCCTTAACAACTCCTCCTTTCAGCCCTTGCGAGTCCCTCGCCTTGTGTTATTCTGAGCCCTTCGCTTGTCATTCTGAGGGAGTCCCCCGATTTTATCCCGATATCGGGAAGAATCTCACTCAGGGTAAACTCCGCGACCGAAGCAATCTCCAAAATCACCTTCCGCCCTCTGCAAATGTATATCTTCCAAGCTTCGCATGATATAATATGCACACCATGGATGGTAGGGCATTAACACGCAAAAGGCAAGAATACCGGAAGCTCCTTAATCATTCTGCCAATGAAATCGTGGCTAAGCTCTCTCGCTTAAACGTGGAAAAAATCAGCCTCTTCGGCTCATATGCCAGAGGAAAGATTGACCTTTTCACAGATTTAGACGTGCTCGTGATAATAGACACGGATAAACCCTTTATTGAGAGGACAGCAGAAATCCATAGCCTGCTTGCTTTACCAGTTGACGCCGATATACTCTGCTACACCCCGGAAGAATTCCAGAGCATGAAAGACACGCCGTTTTTTAAAAAAGTCCTGGCTGATGAGGTGGTGCTATATGAGAAAAAAACCGGTTGAGGAAGGGAAAAGGTGGCTGGAACAGGCATCAGAGGACTTAAAGTGGTCTAGAGACCTGGCGGAGCGAGGTGGCTATCACATTAGCTGCTTCTTAGCGCAACAGGTTGGGGAAAAGGCTTTGAAAGCCTTCCTTTACGCTAAAGGAGAGGAGCTTGTCATCGGGCACTCAGTAGAAAGACTGTGTGCTTCAGCCGCCGAATTTGACAAAGACTTCGCAGAAAAGGTAAAAACCTGGTCCATACTTGACGGATACTACGTAACGACCAGGTACCCCAATAGCCTGCCCGATAGCATCCCAGCTAGAGTCTACACATCGCAGGCTGCCACCCAAGCTGTCAACATGGCTGAAGACATTGTAAACTTTGTCAGACATAAAATATCTAAATCTCAATCTGAATCTGATTCTCAATCTCCCGCCCTCAACGATATAATTAGTGCATAGCGAATAGAGAGGATGAATGAAAATGAGCAAGATCAAAGACCTGACCATGGATGAGCTTGAACATCTAATAGAGCAAAAGGTTCTGGAAATCCTCGGAGACCCAGATGCAGGGCTAGAACTGAGGCCGGAGTTTAAAGAAGAATTGAACCGGCGTCTAAGAAGCTCCTGTCAGAAGACCTCGCACCTAGAGGTGGTAAAGAGGTTTGGCTAAGATTGAATGGAATGAGAGGGCAATAGAAGACCTCGAAAAGCTTGATACACTTGTAGCCCGGAGAATTCTGAGGAAGGTCACTTGGTTCGCCAACAATTTTGAAAGAGTCACTCTGGAGCCCTTGGCTGGTGATTTAAAAGGTACTTTTAAGTTGCGAGTAGGAGGCTGGAGAGTAGTCTTCAAAGTAGAAGATGGAACTGTTGTAATTCAATTTGTTGGCCACAGAAGAGAGATTTACGAAATTGAATAATGGCTATAACTCACAAGCAGGGGACAAACATCCTTGTCGGCCACAACAGCCAGAAGCTGCTAGAAGAAGCTTCTAAAATCCTTGGTACTAAATCACTTGTAACCAATCACCAAACTAAATCTCAATCTGAATCTTAATAAGGCATTGTTCTGCTCCTCTTCCTGATGTAAAATTAGGTCGAAGTTAGTCATCCTTTATGAGCAGTTTATGAAAGCTTTAGTATTATCTGGTGGTAAGGGCACCAGGCTGAAGCCCCTGACCAATACGATGGCAAAGCAGCTTCTACCTGTGGCCAATAAGCCAATTCTGTTTTATGTACTTGACCAGATCACAGAGGCTGGCATCACCGACATCGGCATTATTATCTCACCGGAAACGGGTGAATGGGTTAAACAGGCCGTAGGGAATGGCTCAAGGTGGAATGTTGAAATCACCTATATCAGGCAAGATGAACCTCTTGGTTTAGCCCATGCCGTGAAGACAGCCAAAGATTTCCTTGGTGATTCCTCATTTCTCATGTTTCTGGGCGACAACCTGATTCATGGCGGTGTTAAGAGTTTTGTTGACGAGTTCCATAAACACAAACCTGATGCCCTTGTCTTGTTAAAGGAAGTTACCGACCCCCGTCTTTTCGGTGTTGCCGAGCTTGATAAATCAGGAAAAATAGTCCGCCTAGTTGAGAAACCAAAAGAGCCAAAGAGCAA
>JBBISW010000046.1:0-5819 GCA_037441105.1 Chloroflexota bacterium | reverse complement strand
GGGACAAAGGTGGAAAATAGTATTATCCGGGGTCCCGTGTCTATTGCTGAAAAATGTCTCATCAAGGACTCCCATATCAGCCCCTTCACCAGTATAGCTGCTAGGTCTATAATAGAATGCTCGTACATAGAACACTCCGTTATCTTAGAGGATTGCCGGGTTTGCAACATCGAGCGCCTGTCAGATAGCATTATCGGCAGGAACACAGAAGTAATAAAACATAAAGGTGGCATTAGAGCAGTACAATTATTTATCGGCGATGATGCCCGGGTAGAACTATGACAAAGAACGGTCAATACTGTTTACCTAATGTAGCTGCGGGGCTTTAGCCCCGCTATATAAAAGCGACCCTAAAGGGTCGCAACTACATAGAAATCAGAATCCTAGACTGGGAGGAGGCAAAAGAATGTTGAAAGAATATCCCTTAGAAGGTGTCAGAACCCGTGAGATTAACTTAATACCTGATGAGCGGGGGTTCTTTGCCGAAGCCTTAAGACAGGACTGGAGCGACTTTATTGACGAATGGATAACACAGTCGAATTTAAGCTACAGCTACCCCGGTATGGTCAGAGCCTGGCATAAGCATCTCCATGGTCAGGTTGATTATTTCCTGGTAGTAAAAGGTGCTATGAAAATCTGTGCCTACGATGAAAAGACAAAAAGGCTTGCCGAAGTAATTAGCAGCGGAGAAAAACCAACACTGGTGAGAATACCAGGGCATTATCTGCACGGTACCAAAACAATCAGCAGTGAACCATCATTGACCGTATACTTTGTTAGTCGGCTCTATGACTACAAAAAACCTGACGAAGAGAGGGTGCCCTGGAATTCCCCTGATATCGTCCCTTCGGAGATAAACGGCAACAAAAACGACCCCCGCGTGGGCAAGCCCTGGGACTGGTTCTACCCACCGCACAAATAAGAGGTGTTGATAATAATGAAGCTTCTGGTTACCGGAGGCGCCGGCTTTATCGGCAGCAATTTCGTCCGTTATATTCTGAAAGGATACCCTGGCTGGAAGATAACCAACCTAGACAAGCTCACCTATGCCGGCAACCTGGAAAACTTAGCAGATATACAGGACCAGCCCGGATATCGCTTTGTCAAAGGTGATATAACTGATAGGAAGTTGGTGGATAAGCTATTGAGCCAGGGATTCGATGCCATTGTGAATTTTGCTGCTGAGAGCCACGTCGACCGTAGTATCCTGAACGCTTCGCCCTTCATCGAAACTAATGTTAAGGGGACTCAAGTCCTCCTCGAAGGAGCAAGAAAACACGAAATGCAAAGATTTATCCAGGTTTCCACTGATGAGGTCTATGGCTCTATTGATAGCGGCAGATTCACTGAAGAATCGTCTTTATCTCCAAACAGCCCGTACTCAGCCAGCAAAGCTGCTGCTGACCTTTTATGTCGCGCCTACTTTAAGACTCATCATCTTCCGGCAATCATCACCCGTTGCACCAACAACTTTGGACCATTCCAGTTCCCTGAGAAAATAATTCCGCTGGCTATCACTAATGTCCTCGAAGGTAGGTCAATACCCGTTTATGGAGACGGCTTGAATATCAGAGATTGGATTTACGTCCACGACCATTGCCGGGCTATTGACTTGATTATGCAGAAAGGCCAGCCCGGTGAGACGTATAACATTAGCAGCGGCAATGAGAAAACCAACCTTGAGCTTATCCACAAGCTGCTGGAGCTGCTTAACAAACCGCGGAGTCTGATACAATTCGTTGCCGACCGCCCCGCCCATGACCGACGCTATGCGATGGACAGCTCCAGGATAGCCAGAGAATTGGGGTGGAAGCCGGCTTATTCCTTTGAGGAAGCCTTAAGCGCTACTGTTGATTGGTATCTAAAAAACGAGTCCTGGTGGCGGCGAATAAAAAGCGGCGAGTATTCCAAATACTACAGGAAAATGTACCTCAAAAGATGAAGGTAGCAGTCATAGGCGCCAATGGTCAGCTCGGCACTGACTTATGTAAATCACTCGTCGATTTCGAGGTAATCCCCCTCATTCACAAGGATATTGAAATCACTGATATAAGCTCTGTTAAAGGGGTATGTCATAATCACCAGCCAGACATCATTATCAACACCGCTGCCTATAGTCGGGTTGATGACTCTGAAACTGAAATAGATAAGGCTTTTTCCGTAAATGCGCTGGGAGCGCGGAATGTAGCTGTGATGGCACAGGAGCTTGGAGCTAAGTTGGTGCATCTCAGCACTGACTACGTCTTCGGTGGCGAGGCTGAGCCACGGACTGCCCCTTACACTGAATTTGATACTCCCGTTCCACCTAATGTCTATGGCAGGGCCAAGTTGGCTGGCGAGGACTTCGTTCGCCACCTCTGCTCAAAGCACTTCATCATCAGGGTTTCTGGGCTTTTTGGTGTCGCTGGCTCCAGCGGCAAGGGCGGCAACTTCATCGAGACCATGCTCAGGCTGGCTAAAGAACGCGATGAACTCAGGGTGGTCAATGACCAGATTTTCTCTCCTACTTATACTAAAGAATTAGCTGGGAAAATAGCCCAGCTTATAAATACCGAATACTACGGCATATTCCACATCACCAACAGAGGCATTTGCTCCTGGTATGAGTACACGAAAGAAATATTGAGACTTGCTGGCCTAAAAACACCTGTCATCCCCATAACCTCAGACCAGCTTAACCAGAAAGCCAGGAGACCCCGCTACTCAGTATTAGATAATTACCATCTCCGGCTTCTGGGCATGGATGACATGAGGCCATGGCAAGAAGCGCTAAAAGACTACCTGATAGAGAAAGGTCACATTACCTGAAATCAGACCTCAGATGTAGCGGCGGGTTTTCAAACCCGCACTGCCACCCTGGGCGCACCTAAAGGTACGCCCCTACATGTGTGGGATAATTTCAACAAATGTAGTGCGTCCCGATAAATCGGGATAGCCTCGCCGGAACACAAATACTGAAAGGTTTAAATGGATACCGCTGAAATAATCATCATCGGCGCCGGCGTTATCGGTTGCAGCATCGCTTATCATTCAGCTAGGAGGGATTGCAAGCTTGTTTTGGAACTGCAGACGCTCCAGAGCTTTTGCCTTTCACGCTGGAAAGATTTAAACTTAAGACATATCAAAAAGAGCGATGCTTCATCTGATGTACTGTTTACCAATGTAGCGGCGAGGCTTTTCCACGACCTAGGCCGTGGGGCGGCCGGGTCGGGACAGGAGCCTCGCTACGAAAAGAGACACCAAAGGGTTGTAGCCACATTGGAAATGGATTGTTGTAAACACTCTCTCATCTGAGGTTGAGGAGATGACCAAGGTAGATAGAATTTTAGCTAATGCCAAAAACGACCCTGAGATAGTGGCAGTCTTTCTCTTCGGCAGCCAGGCGAGAGGTGAATCCGTCGCCAGTTCAGACGTTGATATATGCCTCATACTTCGGCCTAACAAACATGATGCTTCAGCCTTGTTCCAGAAAAGACTGAGTTATCTTAAAGAAAGTGACGCCGATGTTCACATTTTCTCCCAGTTGCCGCTATATGTCAGGCATAGGGTGTTGAAAGAAGGCAAAGTCCTTCTATGCATGGATGAAGACTTGTTGTATGAAATCGCCTTTCGAACCGCACAAGCCTTTGAGGACTTTAAACATATTTACTATGGATACTTAGAAGAGGTTGCTCGTGCTGGACCGTGACCGGATTCTAATCAAAATTGACCAGCTTGAGGGATACCTTAAAGAACTCCGTGAGATTTTGCCTGCGGATTTCACTGGGTATCAGAAAATTGAGAGGCGGAGAGCTTGTGAAAGATTGCTTCAGGTCTCAATAGAGGCGGTTATTGATATATGTCACCTGCTGGTAGCCGGACTCCGATTAGGTATTGCTGCCGAAGAGGATGACTTGTTTGAAAAGCTAAAAGGGGCTGGCATCATTTCACTGAAGACGACCGAGGTATTGAAGGAGCTGAAAGGCTTCAGAAATATTTTAGTCCACGAATACGCCCGAATAGATGATAAAATAGTTTATGAGACAGCCAGGACAAGATTAGCCGACTTTGAGACATTCAAGCAACAGATACTTCAATACTTGAAGGAGAACATTTAGCAACGCCTTTTGTCATTCTGAGCGCAGCGAAGAATCTCATCGCATTCCTCTACACCATGAGATTCTTCGGTTGTCCTTCCATGGAAGGACTCCCTCAGAATGACACAGAGTGCACAACAAGCGTCACCTGCCCGCAGATGCCCCGGCGTGTACGGTCACCCGTGGGCGAGCAACACGCAGGCAAAGCACAAAGCTCACTTGCTTCCTTCTTGCCTATATCGTATGATTATCCGTACTAGCAAGAAATATGCATGTTATCAGAGGGTAAGATGGATAAGAACAGAATCTTTAACAAAATTGCTCAGATTCTTAAGGAGCAAGGGGCAACGAAGGTGGCCGTCTTTGGCTCCTATGCCAGGGGAGAAGAGAGGCCAGAGAGCGATATAGATGTCATTGTAGAATTCTCAGAAAGGAAAAGCCTGCTTGAGCTAGTAAAGATAGAGCGGGAGCTCTGTGAAACATTAGGAATAAAGGTAGACTTACTGACAGAGAAGTCCATAAGCCCGTACCTGATTGATACTGTGAGACAGCAAATGGAGGTAATCCACGGGTGAGAAAGGGCGACTCCGTATACTTGAGACATGTTCTAGACGCTATATCTCGAATCGAAGAATATACACATGATATAACCTACAAAGGCTTTCTAAACAGCCATCTCCGACAGGATGGAGTAATAAGGCAAATCGAGGTAATTGGTGAAGCCGTAAAGAAATTATCTCCAGAATTAAAGGAGAGGCATCCGCAAATACCCTGGAAAGATGTAGCCGGAATGAGGGACAAATTGATACATGACTACTTCGGCGTGGACTTAGATGCTGTTTAGGATACCGCAAAAAGGGATATTCCCGAACTGAAAGATAAAATCCAAGGAATTGTTGAAACTATAACAGGGATGGGCATTTAGACCCATCCGCAGTCTCGGCCGCACCTGAAGGTACACCCCTACATCTGTCCTCGCTTGTAGTCGCGGGGCTTCAGCCCCACCCATTTCCCCACGTCATTGCGAGTCCCGATTTATCGGGACGTGGCAATCTCAACCCTCAGGCGACCTTAAAAGGTCGCAACTACATATGCTGGTGAGCATGCCAAACATGTAGAGACTGAACGAGCTCTCCGTCAGTCTTTGCATTGCAGCATTTCTCCCTGATATAATTATTTTTGCTAAGGACAGACGAAGTTGTTAGATGAAATGTATAAAGGATAACGGGTGGGCTAATTTTAGAGAAAATACTATCTGGGCTTTCCGATACAAACATCAGGTTCAGTGCGCTAAGAAATCTTTTGTTAGACTTAGGTTTTAATGAGCGCATTAAAGGGAATCATCACATTTTGACCAAACCCGGTATTGCGGAAATCATAAATTTGCAACCTCTGAAAGATGGTAGGGCCAAAGTTTATCAAGTTAAGCAGGTAAGGGTATAATTTTAAAATATACGCTTCATAAGGAGAGCGAAGGTGTATAGATACGAAATGATTGTTTATTGGAGTGACGAAGATAAAGCTTACATAGCCGAGATTCCTGAACTTCCAGGCTGTATGGCTGATGGCGCAACGTATGAAGAGGCAGTAAGGAATGTTCAGGTGATTATCTATGAATGGATAGAAACAGCAAGAGCCTCAGGACGGGAAATACCAACTCCGAAGAGAAGACTAATGTACGCGTGACTGGTGATTGGTTATTCCCTGAAGAAATCCTTATACCATCCAATTGTACGCTCCAGC
>JBBISW010000045.1:0-13301 GCA_037441105.1 Chloroflexota bacterium | reverse complement strand
TCCCACTTGTCTGATGAAAGCCGAACCGGTATAACTTTATCCAGCGGCCTCTTCACTTCTACCTGTACTACCTCGTCGCTCTCATCCCAAGTACTACCCTGCTCGATATCTCCTATTGCTTTATCTATATCAGCCATTCCTTTATACCTCATAATGTATACAGATTGTATACACTTGTCAAGGCGAAAAGCTTACCTTTCAGGCTAAGAGACGGCGTTATGATGTCGCGGTAAACTTAGCCACTTTTCCTTCTGGGCGAGCCTGACTTCCTCATCGGTAACCTGGTATTGAGTGAGGAAGTCGTTTTTGAAGGTGGTGAAGGTACCTTGCTGGATAGCCTTTTCTATTTTCTGCATCAGCCTGGTGATGAACCGCAGGTTATGTATGGTGGCTAACCTGTAGGCTAATAGCTCTTCACATTTGAATAGATGGTGAAGGTAAGCAGCGGAAAATGTGCGGCAGGTATAACAATCACAGTCAACATCAATAGGCCGTTCCTTCGTCCTGTAAATGGCCTTTCGTATGTTCTGTCTTCCTTGCATGGTGAAGAGAGCGCCGTTGCGAGCTACCCTGGTAGGTAGAGCGCTGTCGAAGAGGTCTATTCCCCGGCTTACTCCTTCAATGATGTCCTCAGGCGAGCCTATCCCCATAAGATAGCGGGGTCTGTCCGTCGGCAAGAAAGGCGTTGTTTCATCCACCATTGACCAGGTCAGTTCTTTGGGCTCACCCAGACTTAAACCTCCGATGGCATAGCCAGTAAAATCCAGAGAAGTAATAGCTTTTGCCGAGTGCTGCCGTAACTCGGGAAAGACACCCCCCTGGACAATTCCAAAAAGTAGCTGGTCAGAGCTCTGGTGGTGTTTCTGGCATCTTTCTGCCCATCGATAAGTTCTTTCCACAGCCTCATGCACCTTTGTCATACTTACGTTAATGGCTGGGCATTCATCCAGCGTCATGATGATGTCTGCGTCTAGTTTCTGTTGAAATTCAATAACCAGTTCAGGAGTAAGCCGATGCTCGCTACCGTCAATATGGGAACGGAAGACAACGCCATCATCGGTCACCTGGCATAGCCGAGCCAGGCTAAAAATCTGATATCCTCCGCTATCGGTCAAAACCGGTCCGTCCCAGGCCATATACCGATGCAGTCCTCCCAGCTTCTCAATAGTATCTATGCCCGGCCGTAAATAAAGGTGATATGTGTTACCCAGAACCATGGTTATACCGATATCTTTAAGCTCTTCCGGAGTTAAGGTTTTGACTGTGCCCTGGCTGGCTACCGGAAGGAAAGCCGGTGTCGGCACTACTCCATGGCCTGTAACAAGCTCTCCAAGGCGTGCTTTTGTGACCGAGCAGGTTTGTAAAACTCTGAAATGTTCTGTTATCTCTGCTACCCCTAGTTTTGCTTAAATGATAGACCTGTACCGAATAGCGGATAGACAACTGAAAGCTACGTTGTTGCTCTTGCTCGACAATAATCTATAAACATGCGAACGGCTCTTGCAGCTTCAGTTACTGTGGAATAGGTCGGGATATGGGCATCGATGAGTCTGGCTCGCTGCTCAGCAAGCATTTTCCAGCGTCGGTGTGGTGATCCGTTAGAGCTGACTGCTCCACTGCTAACCACAGAAATCAACGGCTTCAATTTATCTCTGGAGAGATTAATAAATGCCTCAGTTTGACTCTTAGCGACGCTGGACCATACTTCCTGTTGAAAGGGATTGTCATCGGTGAATTCAGCAATAATAAAATCAAAACTCGGGCTACTCGCCATCATTCTTGTAATTTCCCTGAGAGTCTCAGGGAAACCCGTGGATACTGTAGCCACAGCAGAGCCGTCTATGGGATTGCCAAGCCAATCCCATATTTCAGGTGCTTTTATCTTCAACTCCCCCCTAAGTTCACTAGGTAATGGCGGCACAACAAGACCGGCTTCCTCGCAAACATCGGCGGCCATTACAGTCAGGCCACCACCTGCACTTACTATACCAACCCTGTTTCCTGTGATTGTTGGCAAAAAATAAAAGGCGACGAGCAGGTCAACAAGTTCGCTCAGGTCACGAGCGGGTATGGCACCTGTTTTCTTGAAAGTTGCCTTCCACGTAATATCAGAACCGGCCATAGCAGCCGTGTGCGAAGCTGCTGCTTTTGCGCCTGCCATACCCCGCCCACCTTTAATGGCAATCACAGGCTTCACACTAGCCGCATCACTCAAAGCCCTGAGGAATTTCCTGCCATCTTTTACACCTTCGAAATAGGCAGCGATTATCTTCGTCTCATCATCATGAGCAAGATAGTACAAGAAATCGCTCTCATCTAAATCAAGGGCATTACCGTAGCTGATGACTTTACTGAAACGAAGGCCCCGCAACTCTCCATAACGAACGAGTAAAGTGGAAGAACCACCGCTTTGAAAAACACAACCAATTGTTCCAGGCTCCTTAGGCAAATCGTAACCATGTGCTAATCCGTTCCGTGGGTAATAAAGCCCCATGCAGTTAGGGCCAATAAGTCGGATGTTAAGTTTTTTAGCCTCCTGGAGAATATTAGCTTCAAGGTCTTTGGCTTCCTGTCGGCCTGTCTCGCTCAGGCGAGCTGCAAGAAGATGAACGACCTTCACCCCTCGAGAGCGACATTGTGGGAGCAACTCCAGAACTTTAGGCGCTGGAAGACAACAGATAACATAATCGACTGCCTCCGGTATGCTGGATAGATCGGGGTAAGCTTTCAGTCCAAGAATTGTCCCCTTGTCAGGATTTACGGGGTAAATGTGGCCAGGATAACCGTAGTCTAGAAGATGTCGCATATAATGGTAGCCAAAAGAAACTGGTGTTTCCGATGCCCCGGCTACAGCAATAGCTTTAGGATGAAAGGCGGTCTCTAATGTGTCTATAAGGCCTGTATTCATGCTATGCCAACCAAATATCTAAGCACATAGTCAAGAAAATTATGCCCAAGTAAGGAAAGGCAGAGAGTTTGTAGACCCGCCAGGCAGATGTCGATGTCGTCGAGAATAGCAAGCGTGCATTAGCATAGACCATCAAGATACTAAGGATGCTTGCCACAATCAGATAAAACAGGTGGAAATCACTGACAAAGTATATCAGGATGGAAACAAAATAGAGGAGGATAGACAAACCGAAAAGTATTTTCACCACGTCTTTGACCTGCCAGCTTAGTGGGAAATAGCCTAACCCAGCACCTAAATAATCTTCCCGGTTGGCAATCATTACGCTCCAGACATGAATTGGAGTCCAGATAGCGACAAGACAACAAAGGAGAAGGATGGTGATGTCAAAGGCGGGTCTTAGAGCAAACCAGCCGATAAGAACCGGGCTGCAGCCAGCAACCATGCCGAGAAAAGTGCATGAGATTGTCTTACGCCATACTGATGAGGCTATAACCCCAATCAAGCCAAACAAGAAACAAAGCGGGTGCAATATCCAGGCTAATGCCAATGCAATTGCTAGAAGTCCGATGATAAGCGGCAAGACCTTCTGTGGAGGGGCAATGCGTCCTGAAGGCAAAGCCCGATTGGCTGTTCTCACCATCTTGGCATCAACTTCTCGGTCAAGGTAGTTAGTAAGCCCGTTACATCCAGCACTGCCCAAGCAGATAGCGACCAAGGTAAGGATAAACGTGTTTACAGGCAAATATTCCCCGGCGGCAATAATCGCCGAGCAGGCACCGATAAAGGTAAGCAAGATAGTCTCGCTAGGTTTTAGCACGCTGATGTAATCAAGAAACGTCCTCTGATTGCTCAGGGCGATTTTCAAGGTTTTATTACCTCTTGGAGAACATTCAAAACTTCTTTTTGCGGTACATCGCTGCGAATTACTACCATGCCGATATCTTCAAGCAAAACCCACTGTATTTCTTTACCTCGTACTTTTTTGTCCAGCTCCATGGCAGCAAGCACATCGGCCAAAGCTACTCCTGAGCAATAGGTAGGCAGGTTGAATCTCTTCAAAAGTGTTTCTTGTCGTTCAACTGCATCTTGCGATAAAAGCCCCAGCCGCTGGCTGAGTTTAGCTTCTCCCATCATCCCGATAGCTACTGCCTCGCCATGGAGAAAGCGCTCATACCTGGTAGTAGCTTCAAGCCCATGGGCTACAGTGTGTCCGTAGTTCAGGATGATGCGTTTTCCGGTCTCCTTCTCATCCTCCATAACAACTCCGGCTTTGAGGCGTGCACTTCGGGCAATGACTTCGGAAGTAATGTCAGGTGTCAATTTAATTAACTTATCGGCATTGTCTTCCATAAGCTTGAAGAAGTCAGCGTCAAGGATTAAGCCGTGTTTGATAACCTCTGCCCACCCTGAAGTGAGTTCTCTTTGAGGCAAGGTAATCAAAGTCTGAATATCAGCCAGGACAAGGCTTGGCTGATAGAAAGCACCAATCAGGTTCTTCCCCTGAGGATGGTTAATAGCTACTTTCCCACCGATACTGGCATCTACCATGGCCATCAAACTGGTAGGCACCTGCAGCCAGGGTATACCCCTTAAGAAAGTAGCGGCAACAAAGCCTGCCAGGTCGCCAATCATACCACCACCCAGAGCAACTATAACATCATTTCTCTCTACACGATGCTCAATGAGGAAATCATAAATCTTGACAGCCTGAGCAATATTCTTTGATGCTTCGCCAGGGGACACCACACAGCAATTGACTCCAAAGCCTGCCCTCTCCAGTGTTTTCTTGACTCGTGCGCCATAAATAGAAAAAACGACTTCATCGCTGATGATATTGGCTATGCCTGATAAGCCAGCCTGTTTCATTTTTTCGCCAAGTTTACCTAACAGTCCCCAGCCAACAAAGACCGGATAGCTAGCTGTTGCTGTTTTCACTTCACAAGCTAAGTCAGCGTCATAGGATTGCTTACCCTCGGTATGATGCTGGCTCATATACTGCCAGCCTCTTATCACCTCCTGGCTTACTTCCTCAAGAGTCAGATTGTCGGTATGAATTGTCCAATCAGCAACAGCATAATAAGGTTGCCGGTAAGTTTTAAGCCGTTTTATGCGTTCCAGAGGATTATCGCCGGCAAGCAATGGTCGTACCACAGGATTAGAAGAATAAAGACTATCGTGGAGCAGGCGCTGATAAATAGTCTCCGGCTTAGCTTCCAGACAAATGACCACGCTGGTTTGCCGAAGTAATTCCTGGTTTCCAGGGTCAATGATAGCCCCACCCCCAGTAGCGATGACCACCTTTTCTTTCTGACAAGCCTGTCTCAATACTTTACGCTCAAGCTTCCTGAACTCATCCTCTCCGTCTTGTGCAAAAATCTCGGGAATGGGCTTGCCGTTAATCCTGGCTATCTCGTCATCTGTATCTACAAAGCCCCAGTTCAGGCATTCGGCTACTTTTCTAGCTACAGTTGACTTGCCAGTAGCTGAGAAACCTGTAAGAGCAATATTTTTATTTACCTTCCGACGATGCATATTGATTGAAAGAAAAAGCAGAGCTAATGTAGCTATTATAGTTGGTCAATGTTTCCTTCAAGTGGTCACCGCCGAACTTTTCTAGCATGGTACTTGTTAAAACAATTGCCAGCATCGCCTCACCGATGACCCCAGCAGCAGGAACAACACAGATGTCGCTCCGCTCATAATGGGCTTTGGTTGCCTTTCCGCTGCGCAGGTCTACAGATGGCAACGGCTTACCGAGGGTAGCGATGGGTTTCACCGCCGCTCGAACTATGATTGGTTCTCCATTACTTATTCCACCCTCAATACCACCAGCCTGATTGGTAGCTCGGCGATAAAACGGAGTCACTCCTTCCGAAATCGGCTCGATTACATCATGAGCTTGAGAGCCTTTCATATTGGCTAGAGAAAAACCAGCTCCGATTTCAACTCCTTTTACAGCGTTGATGCTCATTATCGCTTGTGCAATTTGACCATCAAGCCGACGAGACCACTGAACATGGCTACCCAGCCCAATAGGCACACCGGTGGCAATCAGCTCAAAAACACCACCCAGAGTGTCGCCTTCAGCTTTAGCCTCATCAATGGCTATCATCATTGCCTTCTCTACCTTAGTATCAGCGCAGCGGACGGGGGAATTCTTGACTTGCTGCCAGTCTACCGGCTTGTTCTGCTTAACCCGGTGTTTGCCGATGTTTATGGTATGACTATGGATTATAATGCCAAACTCCTCGAGGAATCTTCGGGCTATAGCTCCAACAGCAACTCTGGCTGCTGTCTCTCGGGCACTTGCCCTTTCCAAAATCGGACGAATGTCCCCGATACCATACTTAATGCCTCCAGCCAGGTCAGCATGTCCCGGACGAGGCGAAGTTATTGGCGGTATCTCCTTGCCTACTGGGGTAATGCTCATTGTCTCCTGCCAATCATCCCAAACACGATTCCATATCAGGAGGCTTATCGGACTGCCTATTGTGAATCCGTGGCGTACACCAGAGATAATTTCGGCCTTGTCATGTTCTATTTCCATACGAGCGCTTCGCCCATAACCAGCTTGTCGTCTTTTAAGATCTCTGGCTATGTATTCTTCGCTCACAGGCAAGCCAGCCACCATACCTTCAACAACAGCGATCAAACCTTTCCCGTGTGACTCGCCAGCAGTAAGGAAACGGAACTGTGCCATAGTTATTAAGCCCTCCGACTGGCCTACCGATACTCTGGCTGTGGGTAAGGGTTACTCAGGGTTTCTAGGAGGATAATACCTTCGACACCTAATGGCTGCACCTGAATTAGACTCTGCAACTTCTGCAAGTTCATCCCTAATAAAGAACTCAGTAGAGACGGGACTTCACGTTTGTAGTACTCCACTTTCGGCTTCTCGATACCAGCCAGACTAGCCGCCAGGTCTATAGCTGCATTAAGTCCGCCTAATTCATCAACCAAGCCCAGCTCTTTGGCCTGCACCCCGGTATAAAGTTGGCCTGTAGCCAGTTCTCTAACCTTTTCTTCGCTCAAGCCTCTACCCTTAACCACAACTTGTACAAATTGGTCGTAGAGTTGATCGGTCATCTCCTGCATAATCACCCGTTCTTCTGGAGTTAGCTCTCTAAGCCCGGCATACATGTCTTTGTACTTCCCACCTGTGAAAACCTCCATCTCTATACCAAGCTTTTGGTACAGTTCTTTTATATTGGGCACTTGAGCAATGACTCCTATGCTCCCGGTCAACGTACCAGGCAAAGCCACAATTTTGTCGGCTTTCGCCGAAATGTAATACCCTCCAGAGGCGACCACAGTACCCATGCTAATCACTACGGGTTTCTCCACACGACTGAGCTCGTTTAGAATCTCCTGGCAAGCAGCCACCATGCCACCCGGACTTTCTATCTGAAGTACAATCGCTTTTACTGCGACATCGTTCTTGGCTCGTTCCAGTTGGTTACGGACCAGTTGTGGACTGATAACACTGCCACTGAAGAATAGTCCAGTTCTTTCCGATTGTATCGGGCCGTTGAGTGGGATTACCACAACTTTATTCCCTCCGAGGTCACAAGCAGCAGATGTAACACCTAAAACCAACAAGATGGCTATACTTAAGATTACTATCTTCTTCATATCTTAACCTCCTATTTTAAGCAAAGCTTGCTTAGCTGCTGAAAACATTATGTCAAGAGGAGCTTCCATGCCCGTCCATAACTCGAATGAGGCGACTCCCTGGTAAACTAGCATTGGCAACCCCCCGATGGTGTTAGCGCCAGCTTCCTTAGCCATTCTCAACAAAGGTGTCTTTGAAGGATTATACACCAAGTCATAGACCAAAGCATCCTTAGGGATTAAATCCGCCGTTAATGGTGATCGGCCTTCTTGAGCAGAATACTTTGTTCCCAGTGTAGTACAGTTTACTATCAGGTGGCAGTTTTTAACTGTCGTTTGAAACTCAGAACTATACCATGGTGAAGCAATAATCTCAGCATGGAACCCTTTAGCGACAGCATATTTTTTCAGTGAGTACACCAGGCTTTCGGCTCGTGCTAGTGTTCGGTTGACGATAGCCAACAAATCTACTCCTTCTCGGAGAAGAACGAGGCTCACTGCACGGGCAGCTCCACCGGCGCCAATGATTACTACGCGTTTATTCTCTGGTTGAAATTTAGCATCCTCACGCAAAGATTTGAGAAAGCCATACCCATCGGTATTAAAGCCTACAAGCCTACCACCTCGATTGACAATGGTATTCACCGCACCTGCAAAGCTGGCGAAGTCATCAACCTCGTCCAGAAAATGTAATGCTGCTTCTTTATAAGGTATAGTTATGTTCGCACCTAGACTTTGAGGCTGTCTCAATTGATTTATCACAACTGATAGATTTGTAGCTTCCGTTTCCCACACTTCATAGCGGGCATCAAGATGGTAGTAGTCTAAAGCGGCCTGTTGGAAAACAGGGGAAACAGTGTGTTTCAGCGGGTAGCCAATAATGCTAATAAACTGTGTCACTAGTCGCAGACTTTCAGGCTATCCAGGTATCCTTGCAAGATAAAAGCTGCCGCTGCAGCATCGCGTCGTGATTTTGCTCTGGCGCTCTTAATGCCAGCTTCTGCCAGCAAACGCTCAACAGCTACGGTGGATAATCGCTCATCTCTTGTCTTGATATCGGCTCTGGTAAATTTGGAAAGTTTTTCAATGAAATCCATCACTCTACTAGCCTGCTTACCAATGTTGCCATTCAGAGAATAAGGTAAACCAACCACAATTCGCTCTACTCCGTGTTTGTCGACGAGTTTGACGATTGCATCTATGGCTGTATCATCGCTGTCCCTGATAATAGTAACCAGCGGGCTGGCTAAAATCTCCTCAGGGTCGCTGATGGCAACCCCTATTCTCTTGTCTCCGATGTCTAGTCCCAAAGTACGCATCTTAAAGCCTCAGGCTTTCTGCACTAACTGCTTTACTGCTCTAATGGCCTCGTCAAGTTTATTTTTATCCTTACCACCGGCTTGTGCCATTGTTGCTTTGCCACCACCGCTGCCACCAGTGACTGCGGCTACTTGTTTCACTATGTCACCAGCGTGTAACCCTCTGTCCACCAAATCTGGGGTCACCACAGCTACAAAGTTAGGCTTGCCATCATGGACTGTTCCCAAAACTATTACAGCGCTCTTCAGGCGGTCCCTTAATAAGTCGCCCATCTCTCTGAGGACAGGCATCGAAGCGGATGGCACCCTAGCTGTCAAGACCGTTATGCCGTTCACTTGCTCAGTTTTATCAAGCAAAGTCTCAACCGTATTCCGTGACAGTTCCCTTTCTAAAGAAGTAGAACGTTTGCGCTCTGAAGCCAGTTCAGCAAGGAGAGCTTTCACCTTGTCTGCAACTTCTGCAGGTGAACTTCTAAGCTCTTCGGCCGCAGCCTCCAATGCTCCAAGACGTTTTTGGAGAAAATCTTCAGCACCCCGTCCGGTAACAGCTTCGATTCGGCGCAGACCAGTGCCGATGCTGCTTTCGCCGGTTATGATGAAGAAGCCGATTTCTCCGGTTGACTTAACATGCGTGCCGCCGCACAGCTCAGCACTTATCGGCGGCTTGCCTATTTCCAGCACCCTCACCGTCTCTCCGTACTTCTCCTCGAAAAGAGCAATGGCACCGTCATCAATAGCCTGTTTGTATGGAACAAACTTGCTTCTCACCGGTAAATTCTGTCGTATTCTTTCATTGACACTGTGCTGGATGTCATTAAGCTGTTGTTTGTTGATGGCTGTCAGATGGTAGAAATCAAAACGAAACCCTTCGGGATGTACCAAAGAGCCCCTCTGATAAACATGACTACCCAGCACCTGACGCAAAGCTGCCTGGAGAAGATGTGTCGCCGTGTGATTTCGGGCAATGTCAAGGCGACGGTCGGCATAAACTTCGGCTTCAACGATATCGCCAACCGAGATGGTTCCTTTAACAACCTGACCCAGGTGAACGATTGCTCCTTCAGTCAGGCTGCCGTAAGGAGACCAAATGGTATTGGTAACATTGATTTGAGTTGAATCGGCGGTTATTCTACCAGTATCGCCTACTTGGCCTCCCATATCCCCATAGAAAGGTGTTTCCTCGAGGACAACGGCAACCTTTTGGCCCTTGCTGGCAGACGTTACAGAGAGGCCAGAAGCTTGGTCTAATATGTGCCTTATCTTGGAACGAGCCTTTAACTTATCATAGCCAACAAACTTAGTCGGTTTAGGCGTCACTTTAACTGCAGCGTCACCTTTCGATATTACTGTAGCTGATGCGGAAAGAGTACCCTTACCGGTTAAGGTAGCCTTTGCAGTCACAACATTGAATTTGTGAGCCGCCCTAGCCCTCTCTCGCTGCCTTTCCATCTCAGCTTCAAAGCCTTCTAAGTCAATGGTTAGCCCCTTCTCCTGAGCGATTTCGGCGGTTAGTTCCGGATGGAAACCGTAGGTATCCCAAAATTTAAAGACTTCCTCACCAGTAATGTAATCTTTTCCTTGTCTAACAGCTTCATCAACAGCCTTTTCCACAAGGTTGATTCCAGCATCCAGAGTGCTGGTGAATTTCTCCTCTTCTGTCTTCACTACTTCCTGTATGAGGTCTTGATTTTTTATAAGTTCAGGATATACATGCCCCATTTTGGCAATGATTGTTTGGGCTATCTCGCTAAGGAAAGGCTCCTCCGCCCCCAGTTTCCTGCCGAAAAAGCAGGCTCGACGCAATACCCGACGCAGCACATAGCCTCTCCCTTCATTAAATGGCAGAACACCATCGGCAATAAGAAACGTAATGCCTCGGCTATGCTCAGCTATAATCCTGACAGCTTGGTCAGCAGTTTTGTCGCTGCCATGCTTTATCCCCATCAAATCGCATATCTTGTCGCACAAAGGACTGAAGAGGTCTGTATCATAGACGGAGAACACTCCTTGCGTAACAGCCGCAGTCCTCTCCAATCCCATCCCGGTATCAATGTTTGGCTTCGGTAGCGGAGTTCGCTTGCCACTGCGGTCTTGGTCATACTGGGTAAAGACTAGATTCCATATTTCAGAAAAGCGGCTGCAGTCACAGCCAGGTCGGCAATCAGGCTTGCTACAACCAGCTTCCCTACCAAAATCATAATGTATCTCGCTGCACGGTCCACAGGGGCCTGAATCTCCAGCTGGGCCCCAGAAATTATCCACATCGCCAAGGCGCACTATTCTGCTTTCAGGAAAACCTATCCCTCGCCAATAGTTAAATGCTTCATCATCATCCAAATAAATGGTCACCCATAGCCTTTCAGGATTAATGATTAGATGTTCAGTGACAAACTCCCATGCCCAGGCAATAGCCTCTTTCTTGAAATAGTCACCTACACTGAAATTTCCCAACATCTCGAAGAAAGTCAAGTGCTTGGCATCGCCAACTGAACCGATATCTGTCGTGCGGAAGCACTTCTGGCATGAGGCCAAGCGAGGACTAGGCGGCACAGCCAACCCTAAAAAGTAGGGCTTTATCTGCACCATGCCAGCAGTCGTTAGTAACAGGGTGGGGTCACCATGTGGAACTAAAGACGAACTGGGAATAATCCGGTGCTCTTTTTGCTCGAAAAAGCTTAAAAATGCCTCTCTAATCTCATCGCTAGTCATCTGTTATCACCTATCTGGATTTTAATGGAGTGTTGTCCAAGTGTCAATTCGCATTTTAGAAGAGTGTTGATCAACGATTCATTCTTAATGTAGCTGCAACCCTAAAGGGTTGCCTTTTATGGCGAGGCTAAAGTCTCGCCGCTACACTAGTAAACAATTTCGTTTCATTGTGTTTTCCCACCCTCCTCAGTTTATGTTAAAATTCAGTTGAACCAAGGGAGAAAAGAATGCCACTTTATGAGTACTGGTGCCGCCATTGCCAACGTAAGGTCACGTTATATCTCCCGACCTTTCCCCAAACTTCACCTAGCTGTCCACAGTGTGGTAACAACACCCTGCACCGGCTATTCTCTACCTTCTCCGTACGTAGTAAAACATATAAAGATGTTTATGAGGATATACTTTCTGATTCTCAGCTAACCAGAGGTATGTTGAGCAACGACCCTAAAGCTTTAGCCGAGTGGAATAGGCGAATGAGTCAAGGCAAAGAAGTTGCCCCTGAATATGAAGAGATGATCGAGAGGATGGAAAGTGGAGAGATGCCCACCGAGTTAGCCGGTACAGGCATTGGTGAGCCCTCCGAAGAAACTGAGTGATTTAATATCATGCCTGTTTATGAGTTTTACTGTTCAACGTGTCGTAAAAAGAGTAGTTTTTTTGTAAGGACTGCTTCAGCCTCTTTCGAGCCTAGGTGCGCAATCTGCGGCAACTCCAACTTGACCCGCATTATCTCTACCTTTGTCCATCATAAATCAATTAAGACCATTCATGAAGAGAGCGGTGAGCCAGGTATGTACTCAAGCCCTGACTACTATAAAGACCCACGCAACATAGGCAGGTGGGCGGAGAAGAAGTTCAAAGATATGGGCATGGAGATGCCTGACGAGATTCAGCAGAAGATTCAAGCCGCCAGGGAAGGTGAACTACCGGAACCTCTAAAGGACTTACAAAGTGCCTCACCAGACGCTTCGTATCATTGATGCCAATTGCAACCGTATTGGCGAAGGATTGCGTTTCCTCGAAGATGTTGCTCGCTTCCTAGTCAATGATGCTGACCTAACGCAGCAGCTAAAAACAATGCGGCATAACCTGGTCAAGAGCCTGAGCAAATTTAGTGTCGCCCTCCTGTCGGAAAGAAACTCAAAGTCAGACGTGGGAGCCACCATTGAGCTACCTAGCCAAAAACAGGACTTGCCATCACTTATCATGGCTAATGCCAAAAGAGTCGAAGAGGCATTGCGTGTTATAGAAGAACTAGCCAAGCTTCCAGATTTAAGTTCAGAATTGCACTCGAAGGACTTTGAACAGGCGAGGTTTAACCTCTATACACTAGAGCGAGAGCTATCATCTAAGTTGCTGCGTCAGCAGAAAATAACACACTTAACCGGGCTTTATGTCATTATTGATACCGAAACGCTAGGGCAGAAAGATGAAGTTGATACCACCAGTAAGGCTATTCGTGGAGGCGCTAAAGTTATTCAGCTTCGTGACAAACACCACGACAAAGGTGAACTTTTAACAGTAGCCCAAAGACTGAAAGATTTGTGTTGTAAATCCGATGTCCTTTTTATAGTCAACGACCATCTCGATATAGCTTTAGCAGTTGACGCCGATGGTCTACACATCGGGCAGAAAGATTTACCTTTGTCCGTAATTCGAAAGGAATTAGCTATTGACAAGCTCGTTGGCATATCAACACATACTTTAGCCGAAGCACAAAAAGCAGAAATTGAAGGAGCAGATTATGTCGC
>JBBISW010000044.1:0-13400 GCA_037441105.1 Chloroflexota bacterium | reverse complement strand
GGAACGTGCGGCTGGATCACCTCCTTTCTAGGGAGTTTTATCTCCTAGGTCGGTCAATAGAGCAAATTCTATTGCTTAATTTAGTAAATTATCTTCCTTTCACTATCCAGTTGTTAATTTTTTGCTCAAACCTCACCTAAACAGTTGACTATAGTGGTAAAATATTAGATAGGAATATAATCTGGAGATAAAACGTTAACCGAGCACGGGTCTTAACTGTATCTGGCATAGTCTTAGCCGGTGGCAAGGGCTTGCGTCTGGGGCGTGAGAAAGCCCTGGAAAGATTGAATAAGCAGACTCTGATTGAACGAACCATAGACTGCCTTACCCCAGTTTGCCAGACAATACTTGTGGTGACTAGCCAGGAGCGGTTCAACGTTATTGCCGCTGCTGGATTGAAAGGAGTGGTGATAGTTGATTTCTACCCCGGGAGGGGGGCATTAGGGGGTATCTATACGGGGTTAGCAAATGCTGATAGTTTCTACAGCTTGGTCGTAGGTTGTGATATGCCGTTTCTCAACCACGATTTATTGCGTTATATGATTGACCTTGCCCCCGATTTCGATGCGGTTGTTCCTAAAGTAGATGATATGCTTGAGCCACTCCATGCTGTTTATTCTAGAGACTGTCTGTCTCCTATTAAGGAGCTATTGAATCAGGATAGATTGGGAATTTCACAGGTATTCAACTTAGTTAAGGCAAGATACGTTAGTAAAGATGAAATAACTAAATTTGACTGGGAGTATTTGAGTTTTTTCAATATCAATACACAGGATGATTTGAGAAGAGCTAAGGAACTGATGAAGCAAAGAGGGAAATGTCTAACGGTTAGTGAGGGCGAATTCTAGCTATGATAAGCGTTGAAGAAGCGTTGAGCAAGATTTTGGATTTTGTTGAAGTCCTTGAAGCCGAGGAGAAACCACTCCTGGACTGCTTAGGACAGGTTCTGGCTGAGGATGTGTATGCCTCCTTCGATGTGCCGCCTCAGGATAATTCGGCTATGGATGGCTATGCGGTGCAGGCTAAGAGTATTGCGGGTGCAAGTTATGAGAATCCCAAGGTTCTCCGGGTTGTCGGTGAAGTAGCTGCAGGTTCTGTCACCGAGTTGAAGGTGGAGACGGGGACTGCTATCCGGATTATGACCGGTGCCCCTTTGCCGCAGGGAGCAGATGTGGTAGTTCCTTTTGAGGATACCGATGAGGTTGACCGCAGTCCAAGCCCGGCTTCTAAGGCTGAGATCGGCATTCGTGTTAGCCTGCCTGAAAGTTCGAATATTCGCCGAAGTGGTGAGGATATCGCTAAAGGGGAATTGGTTATGAAACAGGGGAAATTGCTGCGCCCCGCTGAAATCGGGGTGCTGGCTTCGCTGGGTAAGGGAACGATCTCAGTCATTCGCCGCCCGGTGGTGGGCATATTAGCCACAGGTAACGAGGTATCGGATGTCAATCAACCGCTGCTCCCGGGAAAGATATATAACAGCAATAGTTATAGCTTGGCGGCTCAAGTTCTGGAGTGTGGAGCCGTTCCAAAGCTTCTTGGGATTGCGCCGGATGATGTAGGGCAATTGTCAACCGCTGTTCGTCATGGTCTTGACTGTGATATGTTGATAACTTCGGGGGGTGTTTCTTTAGGTGATTATGATGTTGTCAAACAGGTTCTGATGGCGGAAGGAGATATATCCTTCTGGACGGTGCGGATAAAACCAGGCAAGCCTTTGGCCTTTGGCACGTTCAAAAGAGACGATGGAAAAAAGATACCCCATCTGGGTTTGCCGGGCAATCCAGTAAGCTCGATGATTACCTTTGAAGTTTTCGCTCGTCCAGCCATTTTCAAGATGATGGGTAAGAGCAGTATGAGTAAATCCGGTATAGTAGCGATAATGGAAGACCCGATTAAAAATAAGGATGGCCGACGTATCTTCGCTCGTGTGGCAGTCAGTCAGCGTGATGGCAAATACTCTGCTCGTCTTACCGGGCCTCAAGGCTCAGGGATTTTGACCTCTATGGCGAAGGCCAATGGCTTAGCTGTTATCTCGGAAAGTACTAGTGAGGTTAAACCGGGGGACGCTGTTGAAGTAATAATATTTGACTGGGATGATGTGCAGGTTGGTTAAGAAGGTAGGCAGGTCCGGTGCTATGTTTGAGACCAAGTGTTGAACTACGGATGGTGAAGGGTGATTTTCGAAGCATCTGAGTTTGTTTTCAAGCCACCGCCTTTGATTTCTCGAGCCCGGCGGGTTTTAATCAAGCCTAGTGCCGGCTATCCGATGCCGTATCCGATCAGTACCAGCCGGGAGACTTTAAACCTGATAATCGAAAGCATCAAGCAGGTTAGCGATGCTGATATCATTATCCTTGAAGGGACTGCTAGCGGGGAATCGATATATCCCGTATATCAAGCTTTGGGTTATGATTTCCCCAGAGTGCTGATGCTGGATGTCCGGGATTGCATCTGGGTGGAAGTGGAAAATCCGCTACCTCATCCCTTTGCAGTGCCCACTTTTTGGATACCTAATGTTGTCCTGTCCAGTGACTATTTAATCAGTGTATCACCTTTCAAAATCCTTGGTGGCAGCGGCAATTTCAGTGTGTCCAACCTTTTGAGCCTGCTGCCCATAAGCAAGTATAAAGGGGATGCTCCTGGCGGTTGGGGAACTTTGTATGACTTTGGAATAGACAAGGTAATGGCTGACCTTTATTTCACTTTACCTTTCGACTTAAGTATCATTGACGCTCGCCAGAAATTCACTAGCGCCGACAATTCTTTCCAGGGGAAAATAGAGGAATATGGGAAGATTTTTATCGGTGAGCCGTATGAAGTCGACTGTGAAGCAGCACGGGCAAGCGGAGCTGAAGCTAGCTACCTTGCCCTGATCGAAGCTGGGAAAGCTGAACTCGAAGCTTAGAGTGATGACAGAGTCAGATAAAGCCAAGTTGGAAAGCCTAATCTATTTCATTGACTTAGACTGCTTTCAAGAAAGCGACCGCTCTTTTGCTGCTGTGGCTGGGCACTGCCTTTGTTCAGCTTGTCAAGAGCGATCGGCTTCGTCGCTAAAGGACATAGAGGTAGCCTCGCTGGTGCCAAATATTAGGGATTGCTGTTCCAAAACCCCTGATTTTATCAACTCAAGGTTGCCGCTTCTTGAGAGGATATTCCGTGTCTTTTTAGCTAGAGGAAATGAGCCGCTAAGCCTTGCAGAGCTGGCAACTCAGTTGGTCACTTATTCTGATAGCCCTACCTCACTATCTCCCCAGACGTTAAAGCGCCTTCTGGATAACGATAGGTACTATGGTTTTAAGCAGCGGACAAGGGCGAGGTGACACGAGCTAAGTGTTCTTCGGGTTTTGGCCTGTTAGTACCTTACTTCGAAGATGGAAAACTGCCCAGTGAACGGAGACCATTTTACATCTATGTGGTCAACCAAAGCCTCAGGCGGGCCTATCTCAAGCTGTCTGATTAGCTCTTCCAGTTTCTCTCTCTCCCCCTCGGCATGGATCTCAACAGCGTTCATTCGGGGTACATTACGTGCGTAGCCCCGCAGGCCCAATGATTTGGCAACTCGTGAAGTGAAAACCCGGTAGTAAACGCCTTGGACATGGCCATAAACTGTAGCTGTAAGATAGGCTAACTCAGCCATCTTATATCTATTTAACCTCCGTCTGTGATTTTGCAGATGTATATCTTGTGCCTTTAGCTTGCTTTATCCTCATAATCGAATTATCCTGGCAATAACTGGATAGGGCTTATCCAGCCGATTTAATCCAACTTGTTGGGCTAATTCAACAGCTTCAAGGAATTCTTGTTTTGATAGCGGCCTGGCTAATTGAGGTATCTGGAAAGCCTTGTGGCAGGGGTGATACTGAGCCATAACATTGACGTAGCTGTTTTGAGAAAGCTCTTCAGCTATGAATTTCATAGTCTCCTTTGTGCCGGCAAGTCCGTGGGGCAAGACCAGGTGGCGTATCAAGAGGCCTCGAACGGCTATCCCATCTTCGTCCATTTGGAGGTCACCTACCTGGCGGTGCATTTCTTTGAGAGCGGCTCTGTTTATCGAGGTGTAGTTCTTTATACCAGATAGCTCCTCAGCAATCTTCTCGTCGGAATATTTCATATCTGGCATGTAAATATCTACGATGCCATCGAGAATCTCCAAGGTTTCCATTGAGTCATATCCGCCGGAATTGTAGACCAGCGGCAATTTCAGTCCCAGATTTATGGCTACCTCCAGCGCCTCCAGAATTTGAGGTACTACATGGGTTGGTGAGACGAAGTTTATGTTATGGCAACCTCTAGCCTGGAGGGATAGCATCATTCTGACTAGCTCTTCCTTGGTGACCTCGGTACCGTCGCCAAGCTGGCTGATAGTGTAATTTTGACAGAAAAGGCATTTTAAATTGCAATTGGTGAAGAAGATAGTTCCTGACCCGTGTTTGCCGACCAGTGGTGCTTCCTCCCCGAAATGCGGTCCATAGCTGGAAACTACTGCAAGCCTGCCCGTATTACATTTACCCTTTTTGTCAGCCAGTCGGTTGATGTGGCACTGGCGGGGGCATACCTGGCAATTCTGCAATAGATCCCTCGCGGCTTCTATCCGCTCAGCTAGCTTGCCGCTGTGGTAAAGGTCCAGATAAGCTGCCATCTAGTTTATTCTTCCGGTGGCGCCGCTTTCTTACCTTTTTTAATCACCTCCACTTCAGTTTGTGGTGTGATAATGGTAGCGGCTGGCTTTTTGGCGTCCTTCTTGGGCTTTTTACGCTCTCTCCACCTAAAGTCTCTTGTACCCATGTCGATTCCTCGTTTGGTTTTATATACAATAATGTGGTAATAGAAGTTTATCAAAGGCCATTTGCCTTGTAAAGGATTGGGTGGATTTGCCATCGGCTGGCGGTTAGTGTATACTATTATCTCTTGGAGGAGGTGGAATCGTGGAACACAATTCCTTTCCCAAATGTTTAAAATGTAAGGTCGGTGATTTGGTGCCGTTGTCGGATTTCGGCAGCCAAGGTGCAGCAATTCATTACAAGGCTTGGGTGTGCACTAATCCTGATTGCGGCTACAACATTAAAATCAGAAACGGCGACGTATATCTGAACGAGCCTATTTTCAGCGGAACAGGCCCGAGTCCTCGTTCGCGCTTGTAGCTCACAGGAACAGTCACGTCACTTCCCTAGAGCTTTTGGGAGATTGTTTTGTCTTTGTTGACAGGGCAGCTCCAGGAGAAGGTGATTAATTTTTTCTTTCCACGCCGCTGTGTAGGGTGTGGAAAGACAGGTGACTTTTTGTGTGCTAGCTGCGGCCAGAAGCTACCTCGGCTGTTATCACCGTTTTGTCAGAAATGTGGCAAACCTGAGTTGAGCGGTACTTTATGCGCGACTTGCTGGGGATGGCACAGCCAAATCACTGGCATCCGTTCGCCCTTCCGTTTTGAGGGAATCATACGTCTGGCTGTCCATGAGCTGAAGTATAATAATCTTAAGGCAATCTCTGGTTGTCTGGCTATGTTGATGGCTGATTATTTTCGAGACCACACGATGCAAGGCGAAGTCTTGGTGCCAGTACCTCTTCATCCTCGACGGTTGCGGCAGCGTGGCTACAATCAGTCCGGCCTTCTGGCTCGGGAACTGGGCAGGCTGATATCTTTGCCGGTAGTTGAGGACAGCTTATATCGTCTCAAGGATAGCTCGCCTCAGGCCAGAGCAGATACCGTTGAAGACAGGCGGAAAAATGTGAGAGGTGCCTTTGCCTGTCGGGATAAGAAATTGCGCAAGAGGCATGTCATTTTGATTGACGATGTTTGTACCTCAGGGGCTACTTTGGAGGCTTGTGCCACGGCTCTTAAAGCTGCTAGAGCTCTTTCAGTATGGGGATTAACATTGGCCAGGGAAATCTAATAAGTAAAAGGAGTTTAGATGATGGAGTTACAGATTTTTGGCAAGAATATGGAAGTCACACCAGCAATTGAAAATTACGTACAGAGGAAGATAGGCAAGTTAACCCGTTACTTAAATAATATTGTTGAAGCTAAGGTGGAAATATATGAAGAGAGGACGAAATCACCTCAGCATCGTTTCACCGTTCAAGTTACTCTGAATAGCAAGGGTGTCTTAATGAGGGGTGAGGAAAGGAGTGAAAATGTCAATATGGCTGTTGATGCTGTGGCTGAAGTGTTGGCACGTCAGATCGAGCGCTACAAGGGAAAGTTGTACGAGAAGGGACGGGGTGTTTCTTTAGCTCGTCATCCCGAGGTTTCTGAAGATGTAACTGTCAACGAGAAAGCTGCGGATTGGCCGAAAGTAATCAGAGTCAAACGCTTTGCGGTCAAGCCGATGTCAGTGGCTGAGGCAGCCGAGCAGATGGAGCTTTTGGGTCATTCATTCTTTCTTTTCGCTAATCCTGAAAGTGGTGTGCTTAGTTTATTGTACCGTCGCAACGATGGCAATTACGGACTAATTGAGCCGGAGTTAGCCTGAAATCGTTGGAGGTGCCATGGGCCAAGTCAGTGAAATAGCTGTAGGCAAAACAAAGCTTAGCTTGATTCAAGGCGATATTACCAGACAGACAACAGATGCTATCGTTAATGCTGCTAATTCTAGTTTGATGGGCGGGGGTGGTGTAGATGGAGCTATTCATCGGGCTGGTGGTCCAGCCATTCTGAACGAGTGTCGCCAAATTATCTCCCGAATAGGACGCCTGGATACAGGTAAGGCAGTGATAACCACCGGAGGGAACCTTCAAGCAAAATATGTGATTCATACCGTAGGCCCGGTGTGGCATGGTGGCAGCCGGGGTGAGGCTGAACTCCTGGCTAGTGCTTACCGGGAGAGCTTGAAGCTGGCCACTGAGCGCAAGTTGAAGAGTGTCTCGTTTCCATCAATAAGCACGGGTGCCTATGGCTATCCGGTGGCTGAAGCAGCTAAGGCGGCTTTAGACGCGGTGAACGCTTTTTTATGCAATGAGCCAACTTCCTTAGAGGAAGTATTCTTTGTTCTTTACGATTCCAGGACTTATCAGGTCTATAGTACGAAGCTAGCTGAGATAACCGTCTAGATTTGCTGGCTTGTATGGTTATCTTGCCATATTGAAAGGGGTGATGTGTTGACCTTTGCATTGTTCGACACCTGCTTGGGGTGGATGGGAATTGTAAGCTCACCCGATGGCCTGCGAAATGTCATGTTGCCCCAGAAATCAAAAGAGACAGCGCTTGCCCGGATTATAAGCTGCGGCTGTGACATTGAAAATCACGACCTTGCTTGCTTTGGTGATTTACCCCAGAGATTTAGGCGATATTTAGAGGGTGAAGCTATAACTTTTGCCGAAAAATTGGATTTGTCTGGGGCAACCTGTTTTCAACAAAGTGTATGGCAGGCAGTACAATCGATCCCTTATGGTGAGACCAGGAGTTATGGCTGGGTTGCCGGCCAATTGAGTTTACCCAAAGCAGCCAGGCCTGTAGGGCAAGCCTTGGTGAAGAATCCTGTACCGATTGTGGTCCCGTGTCATCGGGTAGTTGCCAGCGATGGCAGCCTGGGCGGCTTCAGTGGTGGTTTAGAAATCAAGGAATATCTACTCCGTTTAGAACGCGCGCATTTGTGATGTACTATCCGCTCTTTCCGAATATTTGATTGTTGTACAGTTCCTCTTTGTCATTGCGAGTCCTTCGCTACTGTCATGCTGAGCCCTTCGCTTTCTGTCATTCTGATCCCGATTTATCGGGAGAAGAATCTCACACTGCTCACGGTAAACTCCGCGTGGCAAACTGTGGGTTCCTTCACTTCGTTCAGGACAAGGCTTCGGGGCCAGTGCCCTTGCAATGACAACTAAAGACTTCTTGTTTTGACAAGTCATTGGCGGGCACAGTATATTTTAGAGGTTGGATAGCCTTCTGACGGGGTCTAACAAGATATTTCCCTTGTCTGCATGACACAAGCAAATATGAAAGGAGAACTCATGGAATACACTCAGATAATGTACGAGGTTACCGATAGGATTTTGACCATAACGCTTAACAGGCCGGAGAGGTTAAATGCTTTTACTAGAGTTATGTGCAAAGAACTCGTAGATGCTTTTGGCAGGGCTGAGGCTGATGACAATGTGCGGGTTGTAATCGTGACTGGTGCTGGCCGTGCTTTTTGTGCCGGGGCAGATTTGGCTCCTGACACCGGAGTCTTGGAATGGCGCCCAGAAACGTCTCCTGACGACCTCGAAATACGCAGGGATACCGCTGGTTTGGTCACCTTGTCCATCTACGACCTGAAAAAGCCGGTAATTGCTGCTCTTAATGGGCCGGCTGTTGGAGTAGGGATTACTATGACACTGGCTATGGATATCCGACTGGCGTCTGAAAATGCTAGGATTGGTTTTGTTTTCGCCAGGCGAGGTCTCGTTGCCGAAGGCGCCAGTACGTGGTTCCTACCTCGCATTGTTGGCATGAGCAAAGCTACAGAATGGATTTATACCGGCAGGATATTTGGGGCTCAAGAGGCACTGACTCACGGATTGGTGAATGAGGTATTACCACCAGAAGCCTTAATTTCTCGGGCGCGTGAAATTGCCACTGAGATCGCCCAGAATACTTCTGCGGTTTCTGTTGCTCTTTGCCGTCAGCTTCTCTGGAAAATGTTGGGGGCTGACCATCCTATGGAAGCTCACAAAATCGACTCGAAAGCTATCTGGTGGATTTTTCAACAGCCAGATGCACGCGAAGGCATCACGTCGTTTCTGGAAAAAAGACAGCCGAACTTCCCAATGAAACCCAGCACTGATATGCCTGACTTCTACCCCTGGTGGACTAGTAGGCCTTTTACCTGGTAGCCTAACCCTCTTCTAACCTTGAACTATTATCCCCCAGTATGCTATTGATTTCTTGTGCTAATTCAGGGCAATAGCTGATGGTGTTTGGTAGTTTCATGTTGACCGTCTCTTCGGGGGTGACCACGGTAAGCAGGACAGTGTCTTGTCCTGGGTAGCGGTTGAGCATATCCATGACCTGACTGAGGCGTGTTAAGTCTTCGTCGGCTTTATCGCTTTGGCTGATGTTGATTCTTATTTTGCGTGGCAAAGGTGGTGTTGTGACCGGCTTGGTGTCTTGGCTATCTTCACCACCGGGCTGATATTGACGCACCCTGAAGCAATTAACGCTTGCCCGGTCGTCTCTTAGCTTTACCACACCTTCTACCAAAAGGATTTTGCCTTCTTGCCATACCTCTTTTGTCTGGCCGTACACTTCAGACCAGGCAGTTACCTCGATGCTGCCATCTAAGTCTTCTAGAGTTGCGACGACGAAAGGGCGACTATCCCTGGTATAAAGTTGGCGCATAGAGGTTACCATTCCAGCGATAACCACTTTCTCTCCGACCATTTCGGCGTCTATTCCACCGCAGAGGGTAGTGGTAGCGTTCACTAACTTGGGGGCTACTGAAGCAAGTGGGTGTTCCGAGAAATATACACCTAGCAGTTCTCTTTCCCAGTCCAGTCTATCTTTGAGCGCTGCGTCAAGCTGTTCCAAATTTAGCTCGGGGAGTGGTGCAGGCACGGTATCACCCCAGAGGTCGAACATGCTGGCCTGTCCCGATTCTCTTAGTCGTTGTTCCCATTGCCCCAAGGATATGATTCGGTCAATAGCCGGGAGAAGTGTCCCACGAGGCGCCAGGCAATCGAAGGCCCCAGCTTTGATCAAGCTTTCTATAACCTTTTTGTTGGTGCTACGCAGGTCAACGTGACGGCAGAAGTCCTCAATGGATTTGAAAGCCCCGCCCTTTTCTCGGGCAAGTATGATAGGCTCGATAGCTGTATGGCCGACATTTTTGATAGCGGTTAGGCTGAAGCGTATAGCTGCTTTGCCATCTTGCTTCTCGATGGCGAAATCGGCTTGGCTCTTGTTAACGTCTGGAGGTAATACGGGTATGCCCAGGCGACGGCATTCAGCAATAGCTGAGGGGAGTCTTTCAGAGTGAGTGGCATAGGTGTTTAGAAAAGCGGTCATATATTCAACTGGATAGTTGGCTTTGAGATAGGCTGTTTCGTAGGCGATGAGGGCGTAGCTCACGCTATGAGCTTTATTGAAGGCATAGCCAGCGAAAGGTTCAATTAAAGCGAAAATCTCAGCGGCCAGCTCGGCAGAGAGGCCGTTTTTCTTGGCTCCGTCCATGAAATTTTGTCGTTCCTTCTTCATTACCTCGGGGATTTTTTTACCCATGGCTTTGCGGAAGATGTCGGCTTGGCCCAGGGTGTAGCCAGCCAGAGCCTGGACTATGTGAAGCACCTGGTCTTGATAGACAATGACACCGTAGGTTTCCTCTAGAATTTTCTTGACTGCAGGATGAGGGTAGCGAATGGACTCGAGTCCGTGCTTCGCCTTGATAAAGGTTGGTATATGCTCCATAGGCCCGGGGCGGTAAAGAGCCACCATGGCTGCGATATCATTAAAGGTGGTCGGCTTAAGTTCCTTTATGTATCGGCGCATGCCAGCGCTTTCTAACTGGAAGATGCCCCAGGTCTCTCCTGAAGCTAGTAATTCAAACGTTGCCGGGTCATCCAATGGGATATGCTGCAAATCTATGGAGACGCCACAATTTTCGGTGATGATTTCTTTGGCCTTGGATAAGAGGGTGAGGTTTGCTAATCCGAGGAAGTCGAGTTTGAGCAGTCCAAGGCGAGCCACGCTTTCCATGGAGAATTGAGTCATGGTTGCAGCTTGCTCATGGTCTTTGGTGGCACGTTGCAATGGCATATATTGCGTTAGTAGCTCTCTGGATATGACTACCCCGGCAGCATGAGTGCTGGCATGGCGAGCTATTCCCTCCAACTTCTTGGCGGTATCAACCAGATTTTGCACCGCACTATCTTCGTGGTAAATGTCGTAGAGTTCTTTATTCTCACCTAAGGCTTGGTCAAGAGTTATATTCGGCCTGGGTGTAACAAGCCGAGCTACTCTATCAACCTGGCTGTAAGGTATGCCCAGAGCTCTACCCACATCTCTCAAGGCAGCTCTGGCGCCCAAAGTACCGAAGGTGATGATTTGAGCCACATGGTCAGCACCGTATTTTTGGGTGACATAGGCTATCATCTCATCGCGGCGGTCGTCTTGGAAATCTAAGTCTATGTCTGGTGGCTCGCGGCGTTCCACATTTAAGAAGCGTTCGAAAACCAACTTATTAGCCAGCGGGTTGATGTTGGTGATGCCAAGGCAGTAGAGAGCCAGGCTTGCCGCAGCACTGCCTCGAATCCCAAAAAGGATGTTCTGTTTCTTGGCGAAGGAAATGAGGTCCCAGACAACGAGAAAATAGTCAGCAAACTGCGTTTGCTGGATGATCTCAAGTTCGTAAGCCAGCCGTTGCTCAATTTCCGGGGATGGTGATGTAAAGCGCTGCTTCAGTCCTTGCCAGCAGAGCTCAGCCAGGTAATCATCGGCAGTTTTGTCTTTAGGTAAATCTACCTTGGGAAGATAAAGCCGACCGAACTCCAGTTTTAATTGGCACATATCAGCGATTTTTTGGGTATTATCCAGAGCTTGAGGCAAGTCGGCAAATAGATTTGCCATTTCCTCAGGGCTTTTCAGGTAGAAGAAATCACCTGCCATCTTAAGCCTTTTTTCGTCGTAAATAGAGGTGTTGGTTTGAATGCACAGTAGCAATTCCTGAATAGGGGCATCTTCTTTATTGATGTAGTGCACATCACTGGTAGCTACTATGGGGATATCCAGTTTGGCAGATAAGGAGAGCAGTCCCTGGTTTATTTGTTCAAGTTCGGGGATAGGGTGTCTCTGGATCTCTAAGTGGTAGTCGCTGAATGTCTCCTTGTGCCAAAGAGCCTGCGTTGCGGCGTCTTCAAGTCGCCTTTCCAGGATGAGGCGGGGCAGTTCACCATGAGCACAGCCAGATAGAACGACAAGGCCATCACGATGTTCAGTTAGAAGTTCCTTGTCTATTCTTGGCTTGTAGTAGAAGCCTTCCAGGTGAGCTTTAGTGGTTAGCTGAATCAGGTTATTATAGCCTTGCCGGTTTTTGGCTAGTAAGGTTAGATGATAGGGATTTTTGTCGCTGGAGTTTCGACTCTGCCGATTTGTTTCAGCCACATAAACTTCACAGCCAATAATAGGCTTTACGCCTGCCTCTTTAGCCGCTACGTAGAAGTCGATGACACCGTGCATGCTCCCGTGGTCGGTGATGGCCAAGCTATTCATGCCAAGTTCTTTAGCTTTAGCAATGAGCTGGGGAATACGGCACAGACCATCAAGCAGGCTATATTCGCTGTGAACGTGAAGATGGGCAAACATCATCTTTTCTTGGGGGTTTGTCTTAAATTATAACACAAGGTTTTCAAGGTTACCTTTGAGGTTTTTTGAATTAATAAAAAATTTTTTGGCTTGACAATTCAGATGAACACTGACTATTATTCGGTTGCGGAGCACGTGGTGAAGATTGCTGAAAAGGTTATCTACTGGCTATTTGTGTGCTGTTTGCCTGTGTTGCTTGTAACGAGCACCATTCGCTGGGAAATTAATGAGCTCAGGCTTTACGATTACGGCTTCGACAAATACCAGATAAGCCAGGCTACTGGTATAGATAAGCTGGAGCTAAGAAGGGTGGCTCGACATTTAATAGATTACTTCAATTCAAGGATAGACACAGCCCAGATTACAGTAGCTAAGGGTGGTGAAGAATTCAGCCTGTTCAATGAGCGTGAGCTAATCCACCTTCGTGACGTAAAAGATTTAATTCAAATGGACTACCGTGTTCAAATGGTAGCTTTGAGCTTGATGGTTATCTGTGTCTTTGTGCTGATATTTGGGTTTAGAGCTGGGTGGCTGATATTTGTCAGAGGTTTATTTTGGGGTGGCATTTTTACGTTGGGTTTAGTAGTTGTCTTAGCGCTTTGGGCTTTGTTTGGGTTTGAGCAGCTTTTTATTCTTTTCCATTTGGTCAGCTTTCCCAATGAATACTGGATTCTTGACCCGGCTAGGGATTACCTGATCAGGTTATTCCCCGAGGGATTTTTCTACGATGCTGCCTTACTCGGTTTTGCAGCCATTTTGTTGAAAGGTGTGTTTATTAGTGGTGTTACCTTCGGTATATTGAGGTTAGTGGATAAAGCAAAGGAAGGAAAACAATAATAGACTGGTATTGATAGTCTCTCGGAGCCGGCTATATGTTGCAGGTACTGCAACTCGAAGCGCTGCAGCTAGTGCATGAGCTGCCTGTGCCAGCTATGGGTGTGGATTCGCCACCACTGCCTTTAGAAAACGAGGCGAAGCGAGAAAAGACGCGCCTGGCTGTATGCTGGCATCGAGGGCACGAAGCATCCTCGTTGGCTTTGCTTATAGAACGCAATAATTCAAACTTGCAATTGCAATCTGGGCAGAAATATTCATAGATAGGCATTTCACTCTCCGCCCAATAAGT
>JBBISW010000043.1:0-13433 GCA_037441105.1 Chloroflexota bacterium | reverse complement strand
AATATGCAGCCGGAAATGTTGTCTGTCTAGTAACCTCTCCTGTCATCGTGGGCCTTTCGCTTGTCATTGAGCCCTTCGCTTTCTGTCATTCTGAGCGAAGCGAAGAATCTCATCCCGCTCAGGGTAAACTCCGCGAAGAATCTTGTCCCACTCAGGATAAACTCTGTAAAGATTCTCAGTACTTCCCCTCTCCCAGATTGCCATGTCGTCCCGATTTTTATCGGGACTCCTCGCAATGACAGAAGGCGAAAGCGAGATTGCCATGGCACTTCGTGCCTCGCAATGACGAGGGGGCTTTTCCTTTCTGTGGATTGTTTAGAGGGGATGCTGATTTACGTCTTAAGCTCTTCCAGAAGTTTCTCGTAGTAATCCAGACACTGGGGATTGCCCAAAGCGTCTCTGTTCAAGACCGGTCTACCATGTATTATGTTGGTGACGGCGCTTTCAACCTTCTTCATATTCAGGGTGTAGGGAATATCAGGCACCTGGAGAATTTTGGCTGGAATATGCCGTGGGGAAGCATTTTCGCGCAGCGTCTTTCTAATCTTGTTTTTCAAATCCTCTGTCAAGCTGTAACCCTCAGCCAGTTTGACGAAGAGAATAACGCGCTGGTCTCCTTCCCAGTTCTGGCCTATTGCCAGACTGTCAGTAATCTCCTCCAGTTTTTCAACTTGGTTATATATCTCGGCTGTACCGATGCGAACACCGGAAGGCTTCAGAACGGAGTCAGAGCGTCCGAAGAAAATAAACCCTCCTGTCTTGCTGTTACGCATGACATAGTCACCATGGCGCCAGACGCCGGGATAAACTTCAAAATAAGCTTCCCGGTATTTTTTGCCGTCGGGGTCGTTCCAGAAATAAAGTGGCATGCAAGGGGCAGGAGCTTCGCAGACGAGTTCGCCCTCACGGTCAACTACTGGCTTACCATTTTCATCGTAGACATTTATTTTCATAGCTAAAGCAGGCCCCTGCAATTCGCCGGCATATACTGGGCTGATAGGGTTTCCAGTGCAAAAGCAACCATTTATGTCCGTGCCGCCAGAGCTGGAGTTAAACCACAAATCCTTCTTAACCTCTTGGTAAACATATTCAAATCCGTCGGCTGAAAGAGCTGAGCCGGTTTGCCATATTTGCTGCACTGATGACAGGTCGTACTCTTTACCGGGCTTGAATTTCTCGCCTCTGAGAAAATTGATATAGCTTGCGCTGCAACCGAACATGGTTACTTTCTCGTCCTGAACTAACTTCCACATGGCGCCCGGGTCGGGATAGTTAGGATTGCCGTCGTATAAAACTAAGGTGTTTCCTGTTGCCAGAGAGCTCAGCATCCAGTTCCACATCATCCAGCTACAAGTGGTGATGAAGAAGTGGATGTCTTCTCGTTTTAAATCAGTATGGATAATTAGCTCCTTTAACTGATTGATAAGGATTCCGCCAGCTCCTTGTACCATGCACTTTGGCTTACCGGTTGTTCCAGAAGAGAACATGATAAATACAGGATGGTCAAAAGGTAATTGTTCAAATTTAATTTCAAGTCCCTTCTCAGGAGATAGGAAGTCAACCCAATGTACTGAGTTGGGAACATAGCTGATATCTTGTTTCTGTCCTGTATATGAAGCCACTACAACCTTTTCGATTGAGGGTATTTTCTTTACAATCTCAGCGGCATTGGGAAGGGAATTAAATCCCTTTCCCTTGTAGAAATAGCCATCAACGGTGAACAGAACTTTTGGTTCGATTTGCCCAAGGCGGTCAATGGCTGCTTCGGGACCAATGTCGGTAGCGCAGGAAGCCCAGGTGGCGCCAACGCTGGTGCCAGCAAGCATAGCAATGGCTGTCTCCATCATGTTGGGCATGTATGCTGCCACCCTATCTCCTGAGGAAACTCCTATTCGTCGAAGGGATTTTGATAGGCGTGCTACAGAGTCGTAAAGTTCTGCATAGCTCATTTTGGCTGATTTTTGAGTTTCCCCTCTGAATATAAAGGCTGTATGGTTATCTCTATACCTTAGAAGATTTTCGGCGAAATTCAGTCTTGCCCCGTTAAACCATTTGGCGCCGGGCATTTTGTTCAGGTTATCAATTACAGTGTCATAGCTTTTGGAGGCTTTGATTTTTGTAAAGTCCCATACTGCAGCCCAGAAATCAGGAATGTCACTTATTGACCAGGAATATAGTTCGTCATAAGTGCTGATTTTCTTGGCATACCGCTTATTGACATAATCTATGAATTTAACTATGTTGGATTTATTTTTTCGTTCCTCAGATGGTTTCCAGAGCAGCTTTGCCATCATATCCTCCTTATATTAGGTAATCGCGTGATGTGAAATCAATGTTAGGCTTTTGATGTTCCAAGTACACGCTTTTCGACACCCCCTATATTATCCTTCTTGAGAAAGGATAAATCAAGGGCAAACATCAGCTTATTGATATCATCGAGCTGTTGGCTCTCTTATAACATTCTCTACAAATCTAATTCATCTTCATTGACGGCGCATTTGGCTGCCTCTTCTTTACTGGGGCAGGTCTCAAGGAAATCGCAATTCCAGCAGTAAATGTTTGGGGTAGCCGGGTATTCTTTCTCCATGCATATCCTATCGACCATGTCAATTACATAGGAAGTGGCTTGTGCTAAATCTGCAGCGGTCAGCTTGATAGTTCGGAATTTGCCAGCTTCTAGATAAAGATAGGAAGCTTTTTTGAGTGGCAAGTCTTGTTTTTTAGAAAGAATAAGGGCATAGATATGGAGCTGAATTTGATTTATTTCTGCTGGCATCTTGCCAGTTTTGTAATCGATGATGTGCAGACTGCCATCGGCTTCCTCATCAACCCGGTCTATTCTGCCAGTTAAAATGATAACCTTAGTGAGTTGTGCCGAATGATTCTTTTCTACCATGAGGGGAGTAACCGATGTGTCTTGATTTCGAACGAACCAACGCAGTTGGTTAAGGGCTCTTTCGCCCCATGTTTTCTCATCCTCTCTGTTATTGAACCCTTTGCGGTTGCGCCGCCATTTTTCTCGCAGCAAATCTTCGAGTTTCGATGGACTCCTTTCGCTAATTGGGACAACAGAGAGGAAATCCTTGAGTGCAGCGTGGACATGGTCACCCATGGTGAAATAAGGCCGTGGTTTTCTGTAAATATCTTTAAGCCCATCGACATACTGAAACTTATATTGTCTTGGGCACTGCAGAAACATATTTAGTTTGAAGGGAGAAGCTTCAAACATACTTAAATTATGTTGAGATGGGTTTGTGGTTTCAGACGCTAGTTCTATTTTATCACAATTGACTGCAAGGGCAGGCATAGGTAGAATGCTATGGATAACCAATGTTTGAAGCTCTAACTCAGAAACTGAGCAAGTTGTTCAGTAGCCTGGGCAATAAAGGGAGGCTCAGTGAAAAAGATGTTGATGAGGCTCTGCGAGAGATTCGTTTAGCTCTGCTGGAGGCCGATGTCAATTTTAAGGTGGTGAAGAGTTTTGTGGCCAGTGTAAGAGAACAGGCCTTGACTGCTAATGTGTTGGGGAGCCTTACCCCGGCTCAGCAAATCATAAAAATTGTTAACGAAGAACTCGTGGCCGTTTTGGGCAAAGAGCCTGGCCGTCTTGTAGTGGCTAGTCGTCCACCTTCAATTATCATGCTTGTTGGCTTGCAGGGCTCGGGAAAGACTACTACAGCAGCTAAGCTGGCTCTGCATATTAAAAACTTCGGGCAGCGTCCTTTGTTAGTGGCTGCCGATACCCGCCGTCCTGCTGCTATTGACCAACTGGTGGTGCTGGGCAGACAGATGGACATACCGGTTTACAGTGAGGATGCCAATGTGGCGCCGTTGACCATTTGTCGGCAAGCTTTAAAACAGGCCGAACGGATGGGAGCTACCTGGGTAATCATTGATACACAGGGGCGGCTTCATATTGATAAGGCGATGATGGATGAACTAGCTCGACTGAAGTCAGAAATTAAGCCCTCAGAAGTCTTATTAGTGGTGGATGCTATGACCGGGCAGGATGCAGTGAACACGGCTGAGGAGTTCAATAACAATGTTGGGTTGACCGGGCTTGTTTTGACCAAAATAGATGGGGATGCTCGAGGTGGTGCTGCCCTTTCCATTAGGTTTGTCACCGGAGTGCCGGTGAAATTTATTGGCATCGGTGAAAAAGCAAGTGACCTTGAAACTTTTTATCCAGATCGTTTGGCATCTCGCATTTTAGGCATGGGAGATGTGCTTACCCTGATTGAGAAGGCAGAGAAAGCATTCGATGAACAGCGTGCCAAGCAGCTAGAAAAGAAAATGCGCACTGCGGAATTCAATCTTGAAGACCTTCTGTGGCAGTTACGACAGATTGAGAAAATGGGAGCGCTAAGCCAATTAGTTGAGCTGCTACCTGGTTTTTCGAAGTTCGCTGCCAGTATAGGTCATGGCGATGAAGAAAACCGGTTACGAAGAATTGAGGCTATAATCCTGTCTATGACTCCAGAAGAGCGGCGTAGTCCGGCTATTATTGGTGGCAGCCGGCGGCGGCGTATTGCAAAGGGCAGTGGAACCACACCCGGGGATGTAAATCAACTGCTTAATCAGTTTTACCAGATGCAGAAGTTGACCAAAATGGCAGCGAAGGGGAAGCTGCCTAAGGATTTGATGGGTATGATGGGGCGGTAAGGAGACTTTTACTTGCCAGCTTTGGTCGTTCCAGTGATGGTAAGCTGACGGTTTTTGATTTGAACGCTGGTTATGTCCAGATGCACGTCAGCTAATTGCAAGCTCATCGTAATATTCAGTAACTGCTCAACTCTTCTGTTTATGGTTTTAGGCAGAGGTAATTTACCCAAGTTGAAGTCCGTTATTACTATTTTGGGGGTACCATTAACGATTTCTATTCGTCCTATTGCCCCTATTTTAGCATTGACTCCGGGGGTATCCACTACAGCGTAAGTTAGAAAATAGCCATCGCCGAAGTTAATCAGCAGTTCCCTAACCGGCAATTCACCCTTGGCTTTAATTTGAGTCACCTTAGAGTTAACTTCCTTATCCGTGATTATCAAGGTCACCTCTTTTTTTTGTCCAGCGTCGACTGCTGCTTCAATTTCGGCCTTGAGGGAATTGAGCTTTAGGTCAAAACTTTGAGCGGCCTCAAGGCTTGGCAGTGTTGGTGTCATTTTTGCATGAATCCATGGTGAAAGCGAATAAAGATAGTAGCCTAGGAGGAGGCCAAATGTGGCCAGAATTGCGATTATGCCAATAGTCATAACTAATGCTCTAATCAGTCTCATTTAGTTCCCCCTAATAAATAAAATGCTACATGGCTCATTCCAGATAATCTTTGAGTTTTCGGCTTCGGCTGGGATGGCGCAGCTTGCGTAATGCTTTAGCCTCAATCTGACGGATTCGTTCTCGGGTGACATTGAACTCCTTGCCAACCTCTTCTAAGGTTCTGGCTCGGCCGTCCTCCAAGCCGAATCTGAGTAAAATGACTCGTCTCTCTCTGTCAGTGAGCTCGGAGAGTATTCTGTTTAGCTGTGCCTTAAGCAGTTCTTGAGATGCAACTTCGGCTGGTGGTAGTGTGGCTCGGTCTTCAATGAAATCACCGAGGTGACTGTCTTCTTCTTCGCCGATAGGCATCTCTAGCGATATCGGCATTTGAGACAACTTCAGGATTTCCCTTACTCTGTCTGAAGATAATTCCATGCCTTTACCGATTTCCTCGTAGCTTGGTTCACGCCCATACTCTTGAGCTAGGCGACGGTTGACTTTCAATAGTCTGTTGATGGTTTCTACCATATGTACCGGGATGCGAATGGTACGGGCTTGGTCAGCTATAGCTCGGGTGATAGCTTGTCTAATCCACCATGTAGCGTAAGTGCTGAATTTATAGCCTTTCCTGTATTCAAATTTCTCCACAGCGCGAACTAGACCAATATTCCCTTCTTGAATGAGGTCAAGGAGGGGCATTCCGTGACCGACATATTTTTTGGCAACACTGACCACCAGGCGTAGATTAGCTTCAGTAAGGTGTTTTTCTGATTTCCTTGCAGACCTTTTAACCTTTTTAAAGTGGGCTTTAAACTGCTGGCTATGGGATTGAAGCTGGGAGAGGAATTCGGAATTGATAGGCTCAGCAACCCATGATTCTAACCGGCTACAGGTAGTTTTCTGTCCTATGATTGTCAGTATTTCTGGAGGCAAAAGCCGGCTGTCTACAGAAAGGTCTATGAAGCTCTGTTCAACTTCAGGGGCGCTTTTATCACTGGCTTTAGAGATAGCCTCCACTAGCTCTTGGTTTATCGTGCCGTCAATGGTCGACCGTAGTTTCGGGTCGCGAATTCTCTTAATAAAGCTGTCTGTTTTGGCAAGCTCAAGTCGCTTGGCAAGGATGGTGATCAGAGGCTTAGCTGCCAGTAAATGGCGGAGTAGATAGATTACTATATTTACTGTTGAAGGATATTCACCGTGGCGTTGAAAGTAAAGCTCCTCGATCTTTTCTAGATATTCGGCCTTCTCTATTTCGCTGGCCAACTCCTTCTCCTTGTCTGCAGTGAGAAGTGAGACTTTGCCAATCTCATGGAGATACATGCGAACCGGGTCGTCAATTGCCTCGTGCTCGACATGCTCTATTTCAAGCTCAAGTGCAGACTTAGCTTCCTTTTCCGCCTTACTTACCCATTCATCTTCTAGTTCAGCGGATTCTTCGCTTTTCCATGGGAAGGTAATTTGAGTGGCATCTTCTTCTTCTGACTCATATTTATCAAAAGTATCCCAGGAGCTATCTGGGGATATGAGAGATTCGTCCCTCATACTAAAGATATCAGCATGGTCCAATTGCTTACGTTTTTTTATTTCAGGGAAGAACGATAGAAGCTCGTCATCTCGTTTTGAACTCATCGTACATCTCTCCTTGCTAGTCGTTGTCGACGATGGTTTTGTTTGATGAAGATCTCTCTGAGTTGCTTACTGACCTCGATGCCTTGTTCTTCTAACTTGGCTAACTGTGCTTCTATTCCTCCTGTTTCCGCTTCTACAGCCAGGAGTTCTTGTTTTTTTGTCTCTAGGTTTCTTAGTCTCTTCTCTTGTAAGCGAATGATGTAGTCATTTAAGGTTTCACACCGTGCTGTCGCATTCTCTTTGAGAGCCGGGAGGAGAGTCTTAGCCAGAAGGCTCTCCAAATACTCGTGAAGAGTGCTATCGAGGCTTTCCTTAAGAGAGACGACGTCACCACTTTGTTGCCATTTTTGGAACAGCTCTTGATTTTCGGAATGCTCAAAACAATCAGGTGATAGTCCTGCGGTTTCTGACTTAAGTTCTGGGTGCTGAAGCAGCAGGGCTAAACAAAATTGCTCGAGGGGACTGGATGAAGAGAGAGTTGGCGCTACAGGCTTGAAACTTTGAAGGCTTCTGCTACCCCTTCGTTTTCTCTCGGTGACTCTATATTTCCTCAAAGTGTCTCCAAGGACACGCTCATCGATATTAAGTAGCCGGGCAAGCCTTTCCACGTAATGAGCTTGCCGTAAGGGATCCTTCATCTCGCTGAGCAATGGTAGAAGCCTCTCTATGGCTGAAGACTTATCTCTGGCACTTCTTAAATCAACTTTAGCGGTTACAGCCTCAAAAATAAAGTCAACCATGGGTTTGGCATCTGCTATCAGCCTTTGCCACTGAGAAGCATCCTCCTTGATTACCTCGTCGGGGTCTTTGCCTTGTGGCAGGACGAGTATCTTCACCTCAGCATTGTGGGCGTCTTCATATTTTACCCACCCGTAAAATGAAGGTGGTACTGGCAGTAGCTTGTCTACAACCTCACCGCTCCTTGCGATGGCTTCTTCTCCTGCAGTGTCAGCATCAAGAGCTAATATTAAATTCTTGGTCAAGTTTTTAAGAATAGCCAATTGTTTGTCAGTTATGGCTGTCCCCATGGAAGCGACTACATTCTCCCACTCGTGTTGATGGGCTGTTATGACATCCATATAGCCTTCTGTTATTATAGCTAAATCGTTTTGGCGGATGGCCATCTTAGCTCGGTCAATCCCGTAGAGAATGCTGCTCTTATCGAAGATCAGTGTCTGCGGAGAGTTAAGATACTTAGGCAAGGAGTCATCCAGTGCCCTGGCACCAAAGCCCAGAACTTTGCCTTGAATGTTTCGAATAGGAAATATCAGCCGATTACGGAATCGGTCATATTTGGCACCATCGTCTTTCTCCACTAACAAACCAGCAGCCAACAACTCTGTCTCCTCATAACCTCTGTCCTTCAAATACTTCTTCAGGTTTTCCCACCCTTCTGGGCTGTAACCTAGCTGGAAGTTCTTGATTGTCTCGGATGATAGCCCTCGCCGAGCTATGTAATCCCTTGCTGTCTCTCCTGCTGAGGTATTCAGTAGTAGGTGATGGTAGTATTCGGTAGCCGCTTCGTTGATTTCAAATAATCTCTCTTTCTCTTTATTCTCAGCCTGTTTCCTGTGGCTTACAGCTGCAGTCAGAGTAACTCCCGCTTTATTGGCTAGGAGACGCAGCGCTTGTCCGAAATCAAGCCCTTCTTTTTTCATGATGAAGGAAAAGACATCACCGCCGGTGCCGCAAGCTCCGAAGCAGTGCCAGCTTTGCCGTTCAGGAAATACAAAAAATGACGGATTTTTTTCTGAGTGAAACGGACATAAGGCTTTGTAGTTTCGCCCTGATTTTTGTAGTTTTGCATATTCAGAGACGACTTGTACGATGTCCAGTCTCTGTTTTATATCGTTCATATCAGTCATATCAGAAGCTCAACTAGTTATTTTGAAGACGTAGGTCAGGGGACTGCTCCATTTCGGACAAAGTTTCATTAGCCGTTCGTAGTGCATATTGGTCGGTCATACCTGCGATGTAATCAGTGACCTTCCGCTCTATACTGTCTTCGCGTAGAGCATATTCCTTAGGTAGTTTATCCTCGTGATTTAAGAAGTGTGAGTAAAGCAGGTGTATTACTTCCCTCGCCTTTTCTGTATCTTTGGTGGCTAAGCTGGGATTATACACTTTGTCGAAAAGAAACTCACGCAGGGTATTAGTCACTTGTAGGATTTCGTCACTCATGCCTATGATTGGCTTTTCTAAATTAGGTTTGTCCATAGATGCCAAAGAATAGCTGATGATATCGCAGACTAGCGTATTAATTCGCTGGGAGGAGGACTTACCAAGGAGTCTGACTGCAGAAGCTGGTAGCTCGCTTTCGGTTATTACGCCGGCTCTTATAGCATCAGTAACATCGTGGTTAACATAGGCGACAGTGTCAGCCATCTTGACTACTTGCCCCTCGATAGTACCGACTTCTGTCCATCCTTCCTTAAGGATTCCTATTCCGCTCTTGGAATGATTCAAGATGCCATCCCTCACTTCCCAGGTAAGGTTCAGTCCTTGCCCGTCTTTTTCCAGCAAGTCAACTACTCTCAGGCTTTGCTCATTATGTTTGAACCCACCGGGATAAAGCTCATTTAGAACTTGCTCACCAACGTGACCAAAGGGTGTGTGGCCTAAATCATGTCCTAAAGCAATAGCCTCGGTTAAGTCCTCATTGAGATTTAGCGCTCTGGATATGGTGCGAGCAATTTGAGAGACTTCTAAAGTATGTGTAAGCCGTGTTACATAATGGTCGCCCAAAGGTGCAATGAAGACTTGTGTCTTGTGCTTGAGGCGACGAAATGCGTTGGAATGAGTGATGCGGTCGCGGTCGCGCTGAAAATCTGTTCGTATTGGGCAGGGTTCCTCCCATTTGAGTCTGCCTCGGCTAAATTTGCTTTTTGCTGCATAAGGTGAAAGATTATTTTCAAATTCTTCTATCTGTTGTCTAATATTCAGGTTGACCATTAAGCTTAAGATTTTATTTCTTGACTCTGCTACCATCTAGTGATGGCTGACCTATGACTGACTGAGTTTCGCTTCAACGTCAGCTATTATACGCCTTGTTTCCTCAATCATGTCAGGGCTTACTGAAACCGAGGTAATGCCCCATTTCACCAGGTTCTCAGTGAGCTCTGGGTAGACCGAAGGTGCTTGTCCGCAAATGGAGGAGGTAATGCCCTTACTAGCACATGCCTTGATAACTTTTTCTATGGCCATGAGCACTGCCTCGTTCCGTTCATCAAATTGCGGCGCTAGTTTGGGGTTGTCTCTGTCTATGCCCAAAATCAGCTGGGTTAAATCGTTGGAACCGATGGAGACGCCGTCTATGCCGACATCTATGAATTGGTCTATCAGGAAGACGTTGGATGGTACTTCAACCATCATCCACAATTTAAAATTGGGGAACTGGTATAAGCCCTCGGCTACGAAGAACCTTTTTATCTTGGCGACTTCGTCCACAAAGCGGACGAAAGGAATCATAACATATAGATTGTCATAGTACTGACAAACCTTTTTGATAGCGTCTATTTCGAGTCTGAAGACCTCGGTTTCCCGCGTATATCGGGAGCAGCCGCGGTACCCAATCATGGGATTCTCCTCAAATTCTTCATATTTGTCCCCGCCGCGCAAGTTTCTGTACTCGTTGGTTTTGAAATCGGTGGTCCGAAAAACTACCGGGCGGGGGTAGAAAGCCTTGGTAAAAGTGGTAATGCCTCGAGCCAGCATTTCCATAAATTGGTCTCCCTTGCCCTCGTGCAGCATGTATCGTGGATGTCCACCGATCTGTGCAATCATAAATTCGGCTCTAAGCAGGCCAACTCCATCTACATTCCTTTTCGCCACAACCTCAGCTAACTCTGGCTCAGCTAGATTCACATAGACTCTGGTTTTTGTTTTAATCCATTCTTGAGTAATCACTGTGGGAGTAGCTGTTGTTGGCTCTGCCACCCTGCCAGCATAGACCTCTCCGTGGGAGCCATCTACAGTGATTTCTTGCTCATCGGCTAGAGTTTTGGTTGCCACCTCTGTGCCTACTACGCAAGGAATGCCTAGCTCGCGGCTGACAATTGCTGCATGTGCGGTTCGTCCACCGCGGTCAGTGACTATAGCCACGGCTCGTTTCATTGCCGGCACAAAATCTGGGGTTGTCATTGCAGTCACCAGAATATCACCGTTTTGAACTTTGTCTATCTGTGAGGCGTCAGGCACAATTCTGACTTTGCCAACAGCTATCCCGGGGCTGGCGGCAACGCCAGTTAAAATTGGCGCTGCTTCGATTTTTGGAAGCGCCTTAACCTCCGTTTTTTCCTTCATGGTGGTCACCGGCCGCGTTTGGACGATGAATAGCTGCCTTCCCTGTTTTGCCCATTCAATATCCTGTGGGAACTGATATAAGTCTTCAATTACCTTACCCAGTTTAGCCAAAGCAACTATTTCATGGTCAGTTAGCTTTTGTAAGGCTTGCTTTGCTGGCGGTATAGAAACTTTGATGGTGCCTTCGAGTTGAGTTGGTGACAGTTTTGAATTCCTTACCAGTTGCCACTCTTGTTTGCTTATCTTCTTATCCAGAATCTTAAGCCCTTTCTTGGTCAGCAAATATTGGTCAGGTGTCACATCACCGGAGACTATGGCTTCGCCCAATCCGAAGATTGCTTCGATGAGAATCTTTGTTTTGTCGCTTGTCAAGGGTTCCACAGTAAACAGGACGCCAGAAGTCTCGGATTGCACCATTGCTTGCACCGGTACTGCAATGCCTACCTTGAAATGGTCAAATCCATGGTGCTGCCTATAAAATATGGCTCTAGGTTCGAACAAGGAAGCCCAGCAACCTTGTACTGCTGCAACTACCTCATCTTCACCTTGAACGTTAAGAAAAGTGCGTTGTTGCCCGGCAAAAGAAGCTTCGGGCAAGTCTTCGGCTGTGGCTGATGAGCGCACTGCTACCAGCCCTCCACCTAGTTTGCGATAGGCGCTTCTAATCTTGCTAGCTATATCGGCTGGTATGGGTAAGCTGGAAATTCTGTTCTTAATCAGATTTGATACCTCTTGAAGCTTTTTACTGTCATTGACATCTAAATCTCCGAGGTATTGCCGGATTTCATCTATAAGCTTACTGACTTCTAAAAATTTGAAATAGGCATTTGAGGTGACGATAAAACCTGGTGGCACTGGAATTCGGGCATGAACCATCTCACCTAAGTTTGCTCCCTTACCACCTGCTAATGGAATATCATTTTTAGTTACTTCATCGAACCAAGCAATAACCTTTGTCCCGTGCTTCATTACCGCTCCTTATTCTTATTCAGTTGCCCCCGTAGGACTATTATACCATCTGGGTGAGGGATGTTGAAGATGGTGGTACCAGCCTTGGCTCATCGAGATAATACAGTGTCGGAGAAGAGCGATACCTAGATGTTAAACAGGAAAGTAATTATGTCCCCATCTTGCGCGATGTAATTCTTACCCTCGAGTTTAAGCAGACCATGTTTTCGCGCTTCAGCCAAGCTACCACACCTATCTAAATCGTGAAAGCCTACAACTTCAGCCCTGATAAATCCTTTTTCAATATCGGAATGGATTTTCCCAGCGGCTTTTAAGGCAGTAGTGCCCCTGGGGATTGTCCAGGCTCTCAGTTCAGCGGAGACTGTGGTGAAGAAAGAGATCAATCCCAGGAGCTGATAAGAAAGCCTGATGATACGCTCAAGTGCTGGTTCACTCAGGCCTAAGGCATTGCGGAATTCTTCAGCCTCGTTGTCGCTGAGTTGGGCTAACTCCATTTCTAATTTACCGCACAATGCTACTACCTCGAATTGAGGATGGGAATAGGTTGAACGTAACTCGGCTTCGAGTGAAGAACCTTGTGCTAACTGGTTCTCTCCGATATTGATGACGACCAGCATGGGTTTAGCAGTAAGAAACTGGTAATTAGCCAGATTCCTGATTTCATCGGTGGTTAAACCTTGTTGCCAGATGGGCACATCTTTTTCTAATTCCGACTTAATCTTTTGTAGTAGAGTTTGCTCTTTCAGGAGCAGGTCACGTTCTGAAGGATTAGCACCTTTTAGAGAATCTTCAAGACGTTTCAATCTCCTCTCGATTATGGTTAAGTCGGAGATGATAAGTTCGAGATTCATAGTAGCTACGTCGCGTTTCGGGTTGATACTGCCGTCTATATGTGGCACGTTCCCATCCTCAAAGGTTCTTACTACGTGGAGCAGTGCATCGGCATTGCTCAAATAATTCAGGAACTGGCCACTTATCCCTTCGCCTTTACCGAAACCCTTGGCTGTACCGGCAATATCAACATATTTGACCTCGGCGGGTGTTACCTTTTTCGGCTGGAATATCCTATCCAGAGTTTGCAATCTGGGGTCTGGTACTTTGGATACTCCAGCGTTTGGAGTCAAGGCAGTTGAGGCAAAAGCTTTAGTCTCAGCCTTACCGCTAGTCAGGGCGTTGAAAATGGTTGTCTTGCCGCTCTTGGGCAGCCCGATGATGCAGATTTCCAAGAATAACTCCCTTGTCCAAAAGAAATATAATCCAGATGCGATTAAAATGCAAGG